>WLLZ01000045.1 GCA_009700485.1 Actinomycetota bacterium
CGGCCTGCCGGTCGAGCACTACAACATCGCCAACCGCGACCTTTTCTTGCCGGCCGCCAGCGCGCACGATCGCGTACACCACAAACTCCTACCTGTAAGTCAATTCCCGGGATCTAGCCCCGCGAGATGGCAGCCTTTAGACCGCCTCCCGGCTAAGGGTACGGATAGCACCCTCGAGCGGTCAAACCGCCTCCTCCGAAAGGGCTGTTTCGAGCACCTCCGGGGTGGCCACGAGCCCAGATTCGAGCACGGTTTCAGCGTCAAGGACGATTTCGCCGGCCAGTTCATAGGCGCGAGCGGCCACATCGGCTGGATCCACCGCATTCGCCGGCCGCCGGTTCTTGGGCGAGATCTCGTGGTCATGGCCGTGGTCTGCCCCATTGCCGTTGTCAACCGGATGCATTGAGATCCGAAGGCCCCGGCCGGCGCAGGCATCGCAGGGGGTCGAGAAGGACTCAATAAGCCCCGAGCCGATGCGCTTGCGGGTCATCTGCACCAGGCCGAGCGAGGTGACTTCGGCAACTTGGTGCTTAGTGCGGTCACGGCCCAAGGACTCGACTAACCGGCGCAGCACCAAATCACGATTTACTTCGAGCACCATGTCGATGAAGTCGATGACGATGATGCCACCTACATCGCGCAGGCGAAGTTGGCGGACGATCTCTTCGGCCGCCTCCAAGTTGTTACTCGTGACAGTTTGTTCGAGGTTACCGCCTTGGCCAATGAACTTGCCGGTGTTTACGTCAACCACCGTCATGGCTTCGGTGCGGTCAATCACCAGCGAACCACCCGATGGCAAGAACACCTTGCGATCGAGTGCCTTCGCCAGTTGCTCATCGACCCGGTACTCGTCGAAGAGATCCTTATTCGAGACCCAATGCTGGAGGCGTTCGACGAGATCAGGCGCAATTCCATTTATATATGTGGTCACGGCCTCCCACGCCGCATCACCTGAGACAACCAACTTGTTTACATCTTCATTAAAGATGTCGCGCACGACTTTGATGGCTAAATCAGGCTCACCATGAAGCAGGGTTGGTGGGGATGCGGTCTTAACCGCCTCAGCAATCGCCTCCGACTGTGCCTTCAGGCGCGTGATGTCCTGCTCAAGAGCCTCCTCGGGTGCGCCTTCAGCGGCGGTGCGAACAATGACACCAGCTTCTTCTGGAATGACGCGCTTAAGAATGTTCTTCAGTCGGGACCGCTCGGTATCAGGCAACTTACGGCTGATGCCGGTCATCGAACCGTCTGGCACATAAACCAAGTACCGACCCGGTAGCGAGATCTGGCTGGTCAGGCGAGCACCCTTTTGACCAACCGGATCTTTAGTTACCTGCACCAAGATCGTGTCACCTGATTTCAGTGCGAATTCAATGCGCTTGGGCTGTCCATCAAGCCCGGCGGCATCCCAGTTCACTTCACCGGCATAGAGCACAGCGTTGCGCCCGCGGCCAATGTCAACGAACGCTGCTTCCATGCTCGGCAACACATTTTGGACTCGCCCTAAATAAACGTCTCCAACAATTGAGGACGAACTTCCGCGCGTGACGTAATGCTCGACTAGCACTCCATCTTCGAGTACCGCGATTTGAGTGCGGTCACCAATCTGCCTAACCGCCATCACCCGATCAACTGATTCACGGCGGGCTAAGAACTCAGCCTCGGTCAAAATCGGTGCGCGGCGGCGCCCGGCCTCACGGCCTTCGCGGCGGCGCATCTTCTTGGCTTCTATCCGCGTTGAGCCACGCATTGAACTAGCTTCATCTTTTTTCGCGCTCGTACGTGGAGTACGCACTTTGACAACGGTGTTGGGCGGATCATCCGGTGATGGTTCTACATCAGATTCACTGCCCCGGCGGCGACGGCGGCGACGGCGCGTTGTTGCCGAATTCTCCGAATCCTCATCGTCATCTGGCTCATCGCCGGCTTCACCTTGAGTATCAGAAGTATCGGCACTCGCATCTGCGCCTGACTCTGATTCCTCGGAGCGGCGGCGGCGCCCACGGCCCCCACGACGGCGACGGCGACGGCGCGCTTCGTCATCGGACTCCCCGGCAACGACGGCGCCAGATTCGTTAGTTGAACCTTCCGGTGCGGCCGGTGCATCAGCGATCGACGATTTGCTATTTGCCCGCTTGCGCACCGCGGCACGAGGCACCGGGGCGGGCTCAGCCGCCTGGAACAACGGCGCAATAAAGGCCGCACTCGGTGCTTTGCTATTCGGGGCCGGGGTTGCTTTGGTGGCCTCCGCTGACTTCTTGGTAGCTTTCTTGGTAGCTTTCTTGGCCGCCTTCTTCACCGGTTTCTCACCCGATGATTTCTCCGGCGATGATTTCTCCGGCGATGATTTCTCCGGCGCTGATTTCTCCGGCGCTGATTTCTCCGGCGCTGATTTCGCACCTGATGTTTTATCTAGTGCAGTTTTCTTGGTAACTTTCTTCGCGGCTTTTTTCGCCGGCTTCTCGGCAACGGTTTCAATAGTTGCCGCCGGTGGTCCGGCCGGACGGCTAGCTGCACGCCGGCGGGGGGCTGGTGCGGTGATGGGTTCAGTTTTATCGACCATTGGGTCGTACTCCTTTAGGGGTCAAGCACCGGTTTCCCGGTGTTGACGTGTCGGGTGGGCGCTCGTTACCGATCGCCCATCAAGTCTTAGCGGCGGCCAGCGGCGCGCGGTCGGGGGTAAATGGATCTCCCACGGTCGCACCGACTGGGTCGAGCGGCCCCTGTGCCAGCCGAGTCACCCTTGGGGGCGCTGGCGGCACGAGGTCCACTACCTGCCGTAGCGCAGTAAGTACATCGTCGGGTCTTACTGACGGTGTGGCATGCCGAACTACCGCCATGAGTATTGCACACTCCGGCCCAGATTCAACCACTAGCGAGACCACCGGCCCCCGGGCGTCAAAAGTCCGAACCCCATTTTTCGTGAGGCGCTCAACCATCACTTCGCCCTGAGCCATTAGTTTTTGGGCTGCAATCTCGACTTCGGCGACCCCCAGCCCGGGGAGCTCAATTTGCCAAATACTGGCTTCGAGGCGCTGGACGAAATCCGGGGTATTGGCCTCAACCACCTCCACGATGTCTAGGCCCGGGGGCAGGGCCTCGTCTAGAGCAGCACGCACCGCAGCCGGGTCGCAGCGCTCGGTGACCCCGATTTCGACATATTCGGCTTCACTCGCCACCCCGGTAGGCGCCGAGTTGGCGTACGAGACTTTGGGATGCGGGGAGAAACCGGCACTAAATGCCATCGGGATTTCAGCCCGACGCAGCGCCCGCTCCAGCGCCCGCTGAAAATCGCGGTGGCTGGAAAATCTCAAACGACCGCGCTTGGCGTATCGCAGCCGCAGGCGCTGCACCGTTGGCGCGACATCGCGAACCGGAGCCTGTCGAGCCATCTCAGTTAGGTAATTGCGCGTAGTGTTCGGCGACCGGCGCATGATCAGGGACCTTAGGCATTGGCAAATCAGTGACCCCGGTAGGGCCCACCTGAATTTCGGTGTCCATTTGATCGCAAACACCACAGTCAAAGCACGGGGTCCAGCGGCAATCATCAATTGCGACTTCATCCAGTGCCGCCTGCCAGTCTTCCCACAACCAGTCAGAGTCAAGCCCAGAATCTAAGTGATCCCAAGGGAGAACTTCGGTTTTCATGCGCTCACGGGTGGTGTACCAATTGACGTCGACTACCTGACCCGCAAGAGCTCGCTCAGCCGCACCCATCCAGCGGTCATAGGAGAAATGCTCGCTCCATCCGTCAAATCTGGCACCGTCTTGCCAGGCCGCGAGAATTACCGCACCCACCCGTCGATCACCGCGTGACAATAAACCTTCAACAATGCCCGGCTTGCCATCGTGATAGCGGATGCCGATTGCCTTTCCGTAATTGCGATCTGAGCGAATAGCATCACGCAGCTTTGCTAAACGCGAGTCTGTCGTCTCGTGATCGAGTTGCGCGGCCCACTGAAATGGCGTGTGTGGCTTGGGCACGAAACCACCGATGGATACCGTGCATTTGATATCACGGGAGCCGGTTGCTTCACGCCCGGCTTTGATCACATCGCGGGCTAGTTGGGCTATCTGCAGTACATCCTCATCAGTTTCGGTTGGTAACCCGCACATGAAATACAGTTTCACCTGCCGCCAACCCGCCGAATAAGCAGTTGTCACTGTGCGAATTAAATCTTCTTCGGTTACCTGCTTATTGATTACCTTGCGCATCCGCTCACTGCCGCCCTCTGGGGCAAAAGTTAGGCCGCTGCGCCGACCATTGCGCGATAGTTCATTTGCTAATTCAACATTGAATGCATCAACACGAGTGCTGGGCAGCGAGAGCGAAGTCTGTGATCCTTCATACCTATCGGCGAGATTTCGTGCAATATCACCGATCTCTGAATGGTCAGCACTCGACAGTGAAAGCAATCCGACTTCCTCGTACCCGGTCTTCTTCAGGCCGTTTTCGACCATTGCTGCAATCCCGGTAATACTGCGTTCGCGTACCGGGCGGGTGATCATCCCGGCTTGGCAGAAGCGACACCCTCGTGTGCAACCACGAAAAATCTCAACGCTCATTCTCTCGTGCACGGTCTCAGCCAGGGGAACCAGCGGTTGTTTGGGATACGGCCAACTATCGAGATCCATCAAGGTGTGCTTGCGAACCCGCCATGGCACCTTGGGTGCCGCTGGCGTTACCCGCTGGATCCGCCCATCTTCTAGGTACTCGACCTCGTATAGGGCCGGGACATAAATAACACCGGTCTTGGCAAGTTCAAAGAGTAACCCGGCGCGCCCACCTGGGCAGCCCGCCTGCTTCCAGTCGCGGGTGATATCAGTAATGAGGAGTACGGCTTCTTCACCATCACCAAGTACCGCGGCATCGATGAAGTCGGCAATTGGCTCTGGATTAAAGGCTGCATGGCCGCCCGCGATAACTATCGGGTGCGAGTCATCGCGATCAGCCGCGAGCAGCGGGATATTAGCGAGTGACAAGGCACTGAGCATGTTCGTGTAGCCCAGCTCGGTCGAGAATGACAACCCGAAGATGTCAAAATCTCCGACCGGGCGGTGGCCATCGACCGTGAATTGCGGCACGTTGGCCTCGCGCATCAGCGCCTCGAGGTCTGGCCAAATCGCATACGTGCGCTCGGCGAGTGCATCATCTCGCTCGTTAATTACTTCGTACAGAATCTGCACGCCTTGATTCGGTGCACCAACCTCATAGGCATCCGGGTACATAAGGACCCAACGCACCTGAACGTCGTCCCAATTCTTCAGGGTGGCATTTAGTTCACCGCCGACATACTGGATCGGCTTGTTGACCAGGGGTAGTAGCAACTCGAGTTGGTCGAAGACAGAAACCCCTCGTCTAACTAAATCTGAAACCGTCATGGGCGTAAGGGTACCCACCGAGTCCATATCCTGCTGTGTGCCCCGCTATGGCCGGTAACGCCGCAAGCATTTCGCGCACTTCGCTCAGGCTTTTTTGAGTGGTTAAGGGCACTAAGTTAGTGAGGTTCGAGCCGAGTGCAGGCGCACATTTTCAAGGAGTCCGATGGCGATCCAAGTCGACATCATCGAGGTACCGCCCGCCGATACCAATGGCAATGGGATACCGGTAATTGGCATGATGCCCAATGTCATACCAATGTTCTCGAAAGTCTGGAATGCCAACCAAGCAACGACTCCGGTGGCAATGAGGCGACCATAAAGGTCATCGGCTTTCTGAGCGACGCGAATTGCTCGCCACAAAATCACACAAAAAAGAAGAATCAATAATGCCGATCCAGCGAAGCCGAGTTCTTCGCCAACGACGGTGAAAATGAAATCACTCTCATTAACCGGCACAAATTTACCCTGGGTCTGCGGGCCCTCAAAAAGTCCATAACCTGTCCAGCCGCCGCCGCCGACAGCAATACGGGCCTGGGTGGCGTTATAGGTCGCCCCTCCCGGCGCGCCCGTGGGGTTCAGGAATGAAGTAAGTCTCGAAACTTGATATGACTGCAACAGTCCCAATTGCACGGCGAGCAAGATGCCGATGATCGCACCGCCAATCAAACCGATAACCCAGCGCCGCCGCGCACCTGACACCGCGATGATTGAAAGCGCCACCGATCCCAAAACCAGCACGGTTCCGGTGTCGTTTTGCACCAAGATAATTAGAATCGGTAACACCGCAACGCCGACTGACATGAGCACATCACGATCGTGCGGCTCACTTTCGAAATCTCGCTTCTCGGCAAGAATCGCCGCCATCATGATGATGATGGCGATCTTGGCGAACTCTGATGGCTGGATAGTGAACCCGCCGGGTAAATCAATCCAAGCTCGCGCACCAGCTATTGAGGTCCCTAACCCCGGAATGAAAACAACCAGCAGCAGTAACACCGAACCGATGTAAATAAGCGGCGTGTACGCCCGCAGCCAGCGGTAGTCAAGTCGCGATGCGAAGAACCCCAAGACCATGGCGACCACCACATTTATTAGGTGGCGCTTCAAATATGACTGTGGGTCATTTTCTGACGCCATATCGGCTCGGCTGGCAGACCAAACCAACACCGAACCAAAAATCGTGATACCAACCGCCGCGACCAGTAAAACCCAGTCCAGATCACGCCAATACGCGCTCCCGCGCGAACGCTGCGCCGACGTTGGTCGTGACATTGAGTCGGTCGCCGAGAATGAACTCATTAGCCACCCCCTCCGGTTGCCGAACTCAACCCTGACATCTTGCCTCGCGGTGCGACCGGGGTGCCATCGGGACGCACCGTTGGCAACTTCTTTAATGGAGCGCCACCGATCAGCACGCTGTTGGCGGGATTAACTGAAGTGCCGGTCACGCCGAAAAGCTCTTCGTAAATCTTGCGCACACTTGGGCCAGATGTCTTGGAGCCGGTGCCACCTTGGGTCACCATCATGACGACCGCATACCTAGGCTTGTTGGCTGGGGCGAAGGACGCGAACCAGGACGTCGAAACCTTACTACCGGTGACCTGAGCCGAACCGGTCTTGGAAGCAATCGGGATTTGATCCAGCGGGAATCCAGCAAAGGGTGTCTTGCCTGAACCATCGGTCGTTACGCCCCTCAATGCCGAGGTGATGAAGCTAATCGCGGTTCGCGAAACATCAACGCGATCGGTCACCACCGGGGCGACCTCATCAACCACCTGACCATCAGCGCCAATGATCGCCTTCACCATCTGCGGTTGATACAGGGTGCCGCCGTTGGCAATTGCCGAGTAGGCCATAGCCATCTGCAGTGGGGTAACCGCTGTGTCTCCTTGGCCAATTGCCGCGTTCAAGGCATCGCCCTCGCGCCACCGGAACCCATCCGCGCAGTTTTCACGATCAAGTGCGGTGAAGTAATCAGCTTGCTTTGGGTTGGTTTTACGGGTCTCGGGATAACCCGAAATGGCGTTGGCACACCAGGTGTCACGCTTTTGTTCCCAGTTGGCGACTTTGAAGGTACGACTCGATACCCGACCGGTGGCCTCGCCAGGTAAGTCGATACCTGTTTTCGCGTTGAGCCCGAACATCTTTGCAGTTTCAGCAATTGGATCGGCCGAATTTCTGTTGGCATCATTGCCACCCGCATCGGACCACATTTTGTCCGCGATGCCATAGAAGACCGTGTTACACGAAACCTCAATTGCCCGTTTCAAAGTTATGGGGCCATAGCCCGCAGATTCGAAGTTGCGGAATGTTTGCGTACCTAGTTTCACTTGATTAGGGCATTGATACTTGCTATATAAACTAAATCCCGCGCGCGCAGCAGCAGCCGTGCTGATCACCTTGTAAGTTGATCCCGGGGCGAATAAACCTTGGATTGCATTAGATGACAAAGCATCACTATCCATCAGGTCTTGGTATTGCTTCGCGGTAACGCCGCCGACCCAAATTGATGGGTCATAAGTTGGGTAACTCGCCATAGCCAAGATGTGCCCATTGCGCACATCAACAACCACGGCGGCGCCGGAATCCCCCGGAAAACCTTGAGCTTGGGCCCGTTGAACTGCTGCAACTAATTGCTGTTCAACAACATTTTGCAGTCGGGCATCGATGGTGGAGACGAGGTATTCGCCAGCGATCGCCGGCTTCTCGTCCAAAGTCTTAGTAATGCGCCCCGAGGTATCGACTTCAAGGGTAGTGACCGCCGGCTTACCGCGGATAGCTTCGTCATAGGTGGATTCAAGGCCAGAACGCCCCACCACATCGGTGCGGCGCAGTCGGTCATACGCGGTCGAGTCACCTTGCAGGGTCAACGCATCTTCACCTACCGGCCCTAGGTAGCCAAGCAGGTGGGCAGCGTTGACATCAAATGGTGCCGGATACGTGCGGATAGCTTCGAGGCCTGCGGTTACCCCAGGGAAATTAACCCGACTTTCCATAATCGACAGTGCGGTTTGGGCATCGACATCACGAGCAATTGGGATGGGCTGATAAGGAGACCCGTTCCAACAAACCGGCGGCGGCTTGGCACCGTTGGCACCGCAGGTCAGAAGTCGATCACTAATACTTGCCGCAGGGACATCAAGAATTTGTGCAAGTCGCGCTATCACGGCAGCGCCGTCATCGACTTCACGCTGTAACGTCACCCGGTCAACGGTAACCACCAGCGAGGTGCGATTAGCAACAAGTGGTCGGCCCGCCTGATCCAAAATCAACCCTCGCACCGCCGGTGTCACCACCTCACGCACCGTATTGCTCTGCGCAGCCTCCCGGTAACTCTCGCCGGTTACCACTTGAAGATAGAACAGCCGTACCAGCAAAGTCGCCATTAACGAGACTACGAGAACACTGAGGATGACCAGTCGCAGATTCGATCGTTCACCCACGCGGGCCTCCTTCCAGTCTCAATTCCGTTGAAATCGACTTGCGGTCAAGATAAACATGAGGCAGCTCTGAAGTTATGACGGTTCCCACCGGTTTAGGGTTCCCAATTCTCGCCTAGATGGCAATCTCCGGAGTAACTCTTCGCACCAACCAAGAAATCGTTGGAACCACCACCGGGGCCAAGATCAGCCCATAAAGACTGCTGGTTAGTACCAAAGCTGGCACCGCATCCCACGCCACCTCCTTACCGCCAAAACCCGCAATAAGTAACGCATAGGCCAAGGTCGCCGCACCTGTGCTAAGTCCAACCAGACCCATCAACACCGGGACGGTGCGATCACGCGGGTCGATAACTGCACCCGTTAAGAACCCGATTACCAAAAAGATCAGAGCTTGGATTCCAATTACCCCACCAGCCGGCGGGGTGAAACCTAGGATTAGTCCGGCCGCAAAGCCAACAACCGCACCGGTGATCGGCCCATATGCCAGGGCCAGCGCCACCACGCAGACCACTACTAGATCCGGGGTAGCTCCGGGCAAGCCGAGCCGCGATAGCAAAGTTAGCTGCAGCATTACCGCGAGCACGATCACACTTGCGCAGATCACCGTCTGCCGAATCCACATCCTTAGTTACTTTCACCACTTGCTGCTGTGCCAGCAGAGGGTGTCGGTGATGGCACCGGTTTCGCAGCCTTTTCCTTTTTCGGCTTGGTGCTCGCGGTTGGGGCAGGGCTCGCACCGTCGTCGACACCGCTTGGAGACGGTGAAGCCAGGGCTGACGCATCCGAAGTTGTTGCAGGTGGCGATGGCAAGACCGAATCACGAGGGTCTTCACGCGGTGGACGAATCACCACCCCCACGATCGACAATTGAGAAACATCGGCAAATGGTCGGACGGTGGCGATGCGGCTTAGTTGCCCTGCCGTACCGCTAACCTCGGCGACTTCACCGATTGGAATACCGGGCGCGTAGGGCCGACCACTTCGCGAGCCGAAAGTTACCAGTGCCTGCCCAGGTTTAAGTGATGCGAGCGGATCGAGGGTTTGAAATTCAAGTGAGTCCTGACGGCCGGTGCCTGACAAAATGCCGATCTCTTCAGTGCCGGCAACGCGGGCGCCAACCGCGGAGGAAGCATCGACAATTAGCACAACTGTGGCGGTGGTTTTCGTGGTGCTGAGTATGCGACCTATCAGGCCCTGCCCATTTATCACTGTCATATCGGTCAGAAGTCCGTCATCGCGCCCAGCATCAATTGTCACTGTCCAAGAAAAATCCTGCGCAGGTTCAACGGCGATGACTTCAGCCGGCACGATGCGGTATCGGCCAACACCGGCTACCCGCAAAAGCTGATCGAGGGCATCAGCGCGGGCGCGATCTTCAGCAGATCGGACCAGGGCATCTTGCAGGGTCGCATTTTCTGATTCGAGTTCGGCGATGCGTGCCCGCTGGTCACCCCAAGTGCCCCACCAACTACCGACACCGGTAATTGGCGAAACGATTACCGAAGCAGCGACCTGAACGCCGCCAAATGCACTACTCACGACCGAGCGCACACTAGAAAACGGGCCTTTACCCCCGCGCAAATCCAAGATAGTGAATGTCAGGGCAATGATGACTAACAGTGCGAGAATGATGCGGGTGCGTTGATTCAGCATGACTTGGGTTTCACGGTTTAGCACCGGTGCGGTGCATTAACCGATTTACCGTCGCGGCTCGGCGATCAGCACCTGCTGCAGTGCATCAAATTCCTCGACGCACTTACCTGAGCCGAGCGCAACACATTCGAGTGGGCGGTCGGCGATGATAATCGGCATTCCGGTTTCATGGCGCAACCGCTCATCTAGGCCGCGGAGTAAAGCGCCACCCCCGGTCAAGACGATGCCACGATCCATGATGTCGCCGGATAGTTCTGGCGGGGTGCGATCCAAGGTTGCCTTTACTGCGGCAATGATCGCGTGTACCGGCTCGTCCATCGCGCGGCGGATTTCCTCGGCGGTCACCACGATGGTGCGAGGTAGGCCACTGACCAGATCGCGGCCACGTATCTCAGCTTGTGGCTCATCGGGCAGCGGGAAGGCCGACCCGATCGCCATTTTTATTTCCTCGGCGGTGCGCTCACCGAGCATCAAGGAATATTCCTTCTTCACGAACGCAATGATCGCGTTGTCAAGCTCATCACCGCCAACTCGAATCGACAAACTCGTGACGATGCCGCCCAGCGAGATAACCGCGACTTCTGAGGTGCCACCGCCAATATCGACCACCATATTGCCCGTGGGTTCATGCACAGGCAAATTCGCACCAATCGCAGCGGCCATCGGCTCTTCAATGATGAAAACCTTGCGAGCACCTGCTGCATAGCCCGCATCCTTAACGGCGCGCTGTTCAACGCCGGTAATGCCAGATGGCACACAAATAATCAGACGCGGTTTGGCCAGGTGCCGACGCTTATGAACTTTTTGAATGAAGTATCGAAGCATGCGTTCGGTCGTGTCGAAGTCGGCGATGACGCCGTCCTTTAGCGGGCGTATAGCAATGATGTTGCCCGGGGTGCGACCGATCATGCGCTTGGCTTCGGAGCCAACCGCCAAGATACCGCCGGTGTTGTTGTTGATGGCAACCACCGATGGCTCATTTAGGACAATGCCGCGCCCCCGCACATAAACCAAGGTGTTTGCAGTACCAAGGTCGACGGCCATATCGCGCCCGACGAAGGATGATGACGAAGCCACGGGGAAGTGTCCGCCTTCCTGTCGAGATCATGAACGGCTAAGGACTATGCACGGTACGCCCTTATCTTACGACGAACCCCATTCGCGTCCGAAATGTCCGTTTTACTCGGAGCCAGTACTGGTTTGAGCAATTAGTTCGGCCTTGGCCGTTTCCAGCATCCGCAGATGCCCCTCCAACCGCGCTGCCGTAACCGAATCGGCCGGTAGGTCGTACGCCGCGGTGGCCACAGCGCCTAGGTCGGCTCGGTAATCGTGGCCCATGCTTTGGAAGTCACCAGGCTTGACGTTCGTAGCGAACATAGTGTCAACGAAGCCCTGAATAAAAGTAATTCCTGGCCGCCAGGTCATTGACTCGGGGATATTGCGCCCGCGGGTGCCATCAAGTGGCAGCCAAGCTGGGCGTTTGGTAATCAATGCGGGGCGAAAGCGCACCACCGGATCGCCATCGTGCTCCAAGAACCACACGCGCGGGCGCGTAGTAGGTAGTACCGTGGGGATTTCTTCAGGTCGATCAACTGTGATCGACTCCGGACTGCACAACGCGTGAAACCCATCGGTCACCTTGCCTCCGGGTGTGCCAACCCAAAGTGCCGCAGCAATGTTGTAGTAATCAAGATCAATCGGCCCAGCAGGCACCGCCGCCTCTTGCACCTTTGCCCCAAGACTCTCGCCATATAGCAATAGCCGCGGGCGCTTGGTGCGTGTGGCCAGTTCATCGCGGATTGAGTCCAGTAATAACTTTTGGGTCTGCGCAGCGGTTACTACTTTGCCAAGGGATAAAAAGGACGGGAGTAAGCCATAACCGATAACAACCGATGCGCTGTCACCGCGCGTGAGAATCTCGAGAATGTCGACCGGAGTTGAGTTCGCGAATCCGGTGCCAGCGGGCGCAAGAATAAGTAAGTTGCTCCGATCGAAGGCACCGGTGCGGCGCAATTCAGCCATTGCTAGGCCTACGCGCTGCTCAACCGTGGCCGCTGCATCAACGCCGATGAAAACACGCACCGGCTCAGCAACCGGCTCTAAGCCAGTGACTTCACGGATGTCATCAGCGCCGGTAACTGAACCAACAAAGCGGGCGCCCTCGCGACCGAGTTCAGCCATGGTCACCGCCGACTCGGCGCTGCCCGAGACCAAATTATTTAGTGGTGGCTGCGCATACGCTGGGTCTAGGTCGCGTCCGTTCGGGGTGAGTTTTTGCTCAACCAGCCTGCGGCCCACCACCCCGGCAACCACCGAGATGCCAAAAACCCCAATACCGGTGGCAACCGACTTAACCGGCCAGCGGCCGCGACCAATCACCGCAGCTACCAATGCGGTGCCAAGCCCAACAGGTAGCGCAACTGCCGCGCCCGTCAGGCCACCAAAAACAATCGGGAAGGCGGTGCGTACTTTTGCCGGCCAAGGTACCAACGTCGGCCCACGCGAACCCGCTGCAATAACACCACCGGCACTGACACCGGCAGCCGCACCAAATGCCGACGGCAACATTTAACTACAGACCCGGAAAGAAGAGTTCGATCTCGCGGGCTGCTGATTCGGGTGAATCCGAGCCATGCGTCACATTTAGCTGGGTTTCGGTCGCCAGATCACCGCGGATGGTGCCCGGCGCTGAGTTAGCAGGATTAGTAGCGCCCATCATCGCGCGCCAAGACAAAATGGCCGCCGGGCCTTCGATCACCGCTGCAACAA
>WLLZ01000046.1 GCA_009700485.1 Actinomycetota bacterium
AATAGTCATTGATGTCGACACCTCATCGAGGGCAATGCCATCGAATAGGATCCGCATGTCAACGATTGAATCGATTGCTACGCCAACTTTGCCGACCTCTCCATGCGCCAATGGGTGATCTGAGTCGTAGCCCATTTGGGTTGGTAGATCGAAGGCAACAGATAAGCCAGTGGTACCGGCATTTAGCAACTGTCGGTAGCGCTCATTCGATTCAATCGCGGTGCCAAACCCCGCGTACTGACGCATCGTCCAAGGCCGACCGGTGTACATCGACGCATAAACACCGCGGGTGAACGGGTACTCCCCCGGCACCCCGAGCTGCTCCGCTTCATCCCATTCAGCAAGTGTCTCCGGGCCATATACCGGGCTCAGGGGCAGACCCGACTCGGTTGACCCGTTCATTTACCCAAGCCTAGTCGCTACGGACCCGGATCTTGCGACCGAGCCAAGTGATTGGGTCGTACTTAACGTCGACGACCCGTTCCTTGAGCGGGATCAAAGCGTTGTCGGTGATCTTGATGTGCTCCGGACAAACTTCGGTGCAGCACTTGGTGATATTGCAGTAACCCAGACCTAGGACTTCCTGGGCCTCATGCTTGCGATCGGCCACATCGAGTGGATGCATTTCCAGTTCAGCTACGCGCATCAAAACACGTGGCCCCGCAAAACTGGTCATATTGTCTTCGTGATCGCGGATGGCATGGCAGGTGTTCTGGCACAGGAAGCATTCAATGCACTTACGGAACTCCTGGCTGCGCGAGACATCCTGTTGCTGCATTCGGTACTCGCCCGGCTTCAACCCCTCCGGTGGCGTAAACGCTGTGACTTCGCGCGCCTTTTCGTAGTTGAATGAGACGTCTGTTACCAAATCGCGAATAGTCGGGAAGGCGCGAAGGGGGGTAACCGTAATGACCTCATCATCGGCAAAAGTATTCATGCGGGTCATGCACATTAAGCGCGGACGACCATTGACTTCAGCACTGCAAGAGCCGCACTTGCCGGCTTTGCAGTTCCAGCGCACCGCGAGGTCTGAGGCTTGGGTCGCCTGAATGCGTTGGATGACATCAAGGACGACTTCACCCTCATTGACATCTACGTTGTAGTCCTTCAGTGTCCCTTCACCGGCATCGCCCCGCCAGACGCGAAATTTGGCTTCATGCGCCATCTCTATGCCACCTTTCCGGGAATTCGGCTGATTTCGACTTCGGTCATGTACTTACGAAGTTCGGACACATCAAATAGCGTGACCAGCTCATCGCGCATCCAAGGTAGATCCTGCCTAATAACTTCGACATCATTGCCGTCAAGGCGGCAAATCATAACTACTGATCGCCAGTTTGGATCCATTACCGGGAAGTCATCGCGGGTATGACCCCCACGTGACTCCTCACGAGCCAAAGCCGACTTTGCGATGCACTCTGATACCACCAGCATGTTCTGGAGATCAAGGGCCAAGTGCCAACCTGGGTTGTAGGCCCTACCACCTGGCACACTCAACTTGGTCGCCCGCACTTTGAGTGCATTTAGCCGCTCCAGAGCCGACTTCATTTCATCAGCGGTGCGAATGATGCCAACCAGATCGTTCATTAGTTGCTGCAGATCTTGCTGGATCGTGTAGGGGTTTTCACCACCGTCGTGACCAAAGGGCGCTAATGCCGCAGCTGCGGCCGCATCAACATCGACTTGGTTCAATGCAGGCCGCCCACCTGCTGCGTCGAGATCAGCTAGGTACGCAACAGCGCCCAAACCAGCACGTCGGCCAAATACCAGCAGATCAGATAGCGAGTTACCGCCCAACCGGTTGGAACCATGTAACCCACCGGCGGCCTCGCCCGCCGAGAACAGGCCCTGAACTCCGACCGCCGCGGCGGTATCGGGCTCAACCTCAACGCCGCCCATCACGTAATGACAAGTGGGACCGACCTCCATCGCCTCTAAGGTGATGTCAACATCAGCAAGTTCCTTGAATTGATGCCACATCGACGGCAGTTTGGCTTTGATGGCCGCGGCCGGGAGCCGCTTTGAAACGTCAAGGAACACCCCACCGTGTGGCGACCCCCGACCGGCCTTCACCTCGGTGTTGATCGCCCGCGCAACTTCATCGCGCGGCAACAATTCTGGTGGGCGCTTATTGTTATCGGGATCGGTATACCAGCGATCGGCTTCTTCCTCGGTCTTGGCATACTGCTTCTCGAATACCGGCGGGATGTAATCGAACATAAAGCGCCGGCCCTCGGAGTTGGTCAAGACTCCGCCATCCCCGCGCACCGACTCGGTAACCAAAATGCCCTTGACACTAAGTGGCCAGACCATGCCCGTTGGGTGGAACTGGACGAACTCCATATTGACAAGTGATCCACCGGCGCGCATGGCCAATGCGTGGCCGTCACCGGTGTACTCCCATGAGTTACTCGTGACTTTGAAGGACTTACCGATACCACCGGTTGCGATAACTACGGCGGCGGTCTCGAAAAGTACGAACTGACCTGACTCACGCCAGTAGCCGAAGGCACCGGCAACCCGGCGATTCTCACCTTCGCCAGTGATCAAAATGTCAGTGATTGTGCATTCGGCAAATACCTTGATACGTGACTCGTAATCACCGCTGAGTTTTTTATCCTGCTGCTGCAATTGCACAACCTTTTGCTGCAGAGTACGAATGAGTTCAAGGCCGGTGCGGTCTCCCACGTGGGCTAAGCGCGGGTACTCGTGACCACCGAAGTTACGCTGGCTGATTTTGCCCTCGGGAGTGCGATCGAAAAGAGCGCCCCACTCCTCCAACTCCCAGACCCGATCCGGCGCCTCTTTGGCGTGCAGCTCAGCCATCCGGTAGTCGTTCAAGTACTTGCCTCCGCGCATCGTGTCGCGAAAGTGCACCTGCCAGTTGTCGTTGCTGTTTACGTTGCCCATTGACGCAGCGATACCGCCCTCGGCCATTACGGTGTGCGCCTTGCCGAAAAGGGACTTACTGATTATTGCGGTGGTTTTGCCGAGTTCGCGCGACTCAATTGCCGCACGCAGCCCTGCACCACCTGCGCCGATCACAACGACGTCGTACTTTTGGTGCTCGATGTCTGCCATGGAGATACCCTTCGCGGCCTAGAAGAAGTAGAGGTTCGGAATTGCGCCTATTGCAACCTCGCGCACATACAGATCGGTGAGTGCCACCCCAACCAACGAGATCCAAGCAAAGCGCGGGTGGTGGGCATTGAGTTTAGAGACGTAGGTCCAGGCCTTGTAGCGCACCGGATGCTTGGAGAAGTTCTTCAAGCGTCCGCCCATGACGTGCCGGCAGGTGTGGCACGAAGCTGAGTACAACCACAGGAAAGTGGCGTTTGCGGCGAGGATCAAGGTGCCGACACTCATATGACCCCATTGACCCTCGCCATTGCGGAAGGCAATCAAGACGTCGTAGGTCAAGATGACGTTAAAAACGAGGCCTGCAAAAAAGAAGTAGCGGTGGCTGTTCTGGAGAATCAGCGGGGCCCTGGTCTCTCCGGTGTACTTCTTATGCGGCTCACTTACCGCGCAAGCCGGCGGTGACAGCCAAAAAGCCCGATAGTAGGTCTTTCGGTAGTAATAGCAGGTCATCCGAAAACCCAGTGGGAAAATAAGGATCAATAAGGCCGGCGAGAGCACCCACCAGGAGCCGAAGGGGGTCCAGCTACTCGAACCTGAAACACATGAGGTCGCAAGGCACGGGGAGTAAAAGGGTGAGATCAGCGGCTCGGAGAAGTAATAGGCGTTCTCAAATGCCCGCCAAGTTGAGTAGATGATGAAGGCCAAGAGCGCGGCCACCACGATCGCGGGCTGAATCCACCAGCGGTCGGTGCGCAGGGTGCGAGCCTGGATATCGGCCCGATTCTCCCCGGAAACGCCACCATCTAGTGGCGCGGTCGTGACTCCGCTCATTGCGGAACCCCTCTCAACTATGTGTGACCCAAAATCTACTGGTTTACCAAGGGTGGCGCAGCCTCCATGTGTGGGAGGTTCGTCACAGGCTTTTTGGCCGTTGGCAACGTACCCTTAAGTCACCATGCGACTTTATCCCAGACCGGCCCTGCGACAGGCAGCCGCGATTGCCCTGAGCTTTGGATTCGTGGCAACTTTGATCGCCGGGCCTGCGTTCGCCGACCCACCCGATAGCCAAGGCGCCATTGGTGGCGAGCAACTGTCGGCGCCCGGCCGTCAAGTGAATTTAGGTGCCGGCGCCCGGCCCCTCCCCGATATCTGGGCTGACTCATGGGTGCTGGCCGATGCAAATACCGGTGAAATTCTGGCTGCGAAAAAAGCCCACCTGCAACGTGCCCCCGCAAGCACCCTGAAGACTTTGACGGCCTTGACGGTCATACCGCAGTTATCAATGGACCAGCCCTACGTGGCAACCGACGGTGATGCGAATACCTATGGCTCCCGAGTTGGCCTAAAGGCCGGCAAGACCTACACCGTCCGCGACCTGTTTTACGGCCTGTTTTTACCAAGCGGCAATGATGCAGCTTTGGCCTTGGCCCGCGCCGCCGGGTCGGTGGCCGGCACGGTAGCTCAAATGAATCAAACCGCTGCTCGATTGCAGGCGGCTGACACAGTGGCCAAGAACCCAAGTGGACTCGATGCCCCTGGTCAGGTTTCAAGTGCATACGACCTAGCCCTGTTCGCGCGCGCTAGTTTGGCCTACCCAGAAATTATCGAAATTGCAAGTACGAAGAAGTACGAGTTCCCTTGGCGAGGTCAGCGCACCCGAACCATCTACAACGAAAACCGGTTGCTGCTGAGTGGCTACAAGGGGATGATCGGACTCAAGACCGGCTACACCACAAATGCCGGCCGCACCTTCATCGGTTTAGCACAGCGCGGGGATCGCACCTTGGTAGTTGCTCTCATGGGGATTCATGAGGCATCTGCAGATGCAGCACGCAAAGCGCTGACCTGGGGGTTTAAGAACGAAGAGTTCGTGACCCCGGTCGGCGTATTGGTTAATCCGCTCACCGATGCCGAATTTGCCGCCACCCGCGCTGCGACCGCGTTGGAGGTCAGCACTTCGAGCAATGCAGAGGTTTCGGTAGCCACCGGTCTTTCAGCCAATAGCGGCGACAAGCGATCAATCATTGCCGCCGGACCAACAACGGCGCCCTGGTGGCTGTGGGCACTCATCGCCCTGGCCGTTATCTCCGCTTTCGCGCTAATCCGGCAACGTCACAAATCCAACGCGGTCGTAGACCGCGGTCAAAGTCTCGCGAGCGGTGGCGCGGGCCTTGTGCGCCCCGACTCCCATGAGTTGCAGTAGCTGCGCTGGGTCGGAGTTCAAGGTTGCCACCCGTTCACGAATTGGTCTTGCAAACTCAACAACTATTTCGGCGGTGTCTTTCTTTAGGTCGCCGTAACCTTTACCTTCATATGTTGCCTCGAGTTCAGAAATGCTCATACCGCGAAGTGCCTGCTGAATTGTGAGTAGGTTCGAAACCCCCGGCTTATTCACCTGATCAAATCTGATCTCACGCTCTGAGTCGGTTACGGCGCTCTTGAACTTCTTGGTCAAAACTACATCGTCGTCTAGCAGTGAAGCGCAGCCTGCGGGGCTGGATTTACTCATCTTCGCGGTTGGGTCTTGTAGATCAACAATTTTGGCAGTCTCCTTGACGATCATGGCCTCAGGAACTGTCAGAGTCTCACCGAATGTCGCATTAAATCGCTGGGCAAGATCCCGAGTTAATTCGAGGTGCTGACGTTGATCTTCACCGACAGGTACTGAATTTGCTTGGTAAATCAAAATATCCGCCGCCTGCAAAATCGGATAAGTGAAGAGCCCGACCGTGGATCTAGCGGAGCCCTCCTTTTGCGACTTATCCTTGAATTGCGTCATGCGGCTTGCCTCACCAAAACCGGTCTGGCATTCAAGGACCCAAGCCAGCTGGCTATGTTCGGGCACATGGCTTTGCACAAAAACCGTTGACTTCTGCGGGTCAAGGCCCACCGCCAGCAACTGGGCAAATGAGGTCAAGGTGCGCTGACGAAGTAGCGCTGGATCATGGTCGACGGTGATCGCATGCTGATCAACCACCACGTAGTAGCAATCGTGGGTTTCTTGCATACGCACCCACTCCCGCAGCGCACCTAGGTAGTTACCTAGGTGGAATGCATCAGCAGTGGGCTGAATACCTGAAAGCACGCGCTGATTGCGAGGAGTCGACATAGGCGTCATTCTTGCAAACCAGGCTCATTGACCTGCGCGTGGTCTTCTGACAGGTGCGATGGTGCTATCGGAGTCACTCGAACCCGCGCCACACGGCGACCATCCAGTTCGGTAACTTCAAATTCATGATTCTCGCATTCGATGGTAGCGCCAACTTCAGGTAATGCCCCTAAACGTGCAATCAGAAACCCCGCAACCGTTTCATACGGCCCGTCCGGCAGCTGCAGACCGGTTTCGTCAGCAAAATCCTCAAGATTGAGCAGGCCGTCAACCGTGATAACACCCACGGTCTTCACTTCGTCATGACGGGTTATTACGTCGTACTCATCCTTGATATCACCGATTAATTCTTCGACTAAATCCTCAAGGGAAACGATGCCTGCGGTACCGCCATACTCGTCGACCACAATAGCCAAGTGCTGTCGCAGCCTGCGCATTTCTGTCAGAGTACTAAGGACCGCATTCGTACCGGGGAAGGCAGTTATGTCACGTACCAGTGAACCAACGCGGATTGGACTATCTGCCAAATCTGGATCGAGAATATCGCGAACATGCACGAATCCGATGACGTCATCTGCGCTATCGCGAGAAACCGGGTAGCGTGAATGAGGCTGATCGCGGATCATCTTTACCGCCTGCTGCACTGGCATATTCGCGTCCATGAAATCAACTTCGGTGCGCGGAACCATCACCTCACGAAGTTCACGATCGCCCGCCGCGAAAACGTCGTCTATGAGCTCGCGTTCTTCGACAGTTAGATCCTCATGCGCGGCAACTAGATCACGTAATTCGGCGCCGCTGATCTGCTCCTTAGCGCCATGAGGGTCAATTCCGAAGAGGCGAACTACGAAATTCGTAGAAACTGACAGCGCCCAGATGAAAGGCCGAAACACCAGGGCCACAAAATCAACCGGCGCCGCCACAAACAACGCTACTTTCTCAACTCGTTGTAAAGCGATTCGCTTTGGCACCAGCTCACCCAAGACCAGTGAGATATACGCGATGACTACCGTGACGAAGATAAATGCAATCGGGCCGGCCCAAGTGGGTGAAATACCCCACCCGATCAACACAGTTTCCAAGGAAGGTGCAATTTGGGAAGCACCGAAACCGGCCGAGATAAAACCCGCCAGGGTAACGGCTACCTGGCCGGCCGCAAGATAACGATTGGGCTCACCGGCGAGTGCGAGGAGTCGGCGACCACGCCTGCCCTCACCACCTAAGCGCTGAACCTGGCTTTCACGCAAAGACACCAAGGCGAGTTCGGCCGCCGCAAAAAATCCGCCCAACAGGACGAAGAAGAGCACCACCAAGCAATTGACCAGCAGGTCACTCATGGCATGAGACTACGCAATAAACCTTGGTCAGGCACGAACCGCCCGCTGCAAGTTCTCGTCAATCGAAACTAGGAACTCCTGGGTGGTCTGCCACGGCTGATCTGCGCCCACCAACATAGCCAAGTCTTTTGTCATCTTTCCCTCTTCTACCGTTTCAACGCATACCCGCTCGAGGGTCTGGGCGAAAGCCGTGACCTCGGGGGTCGCATCCAACTTGCCACGGTGCGCCAGGCCCTGAGTCCAGGCGAAGATAGAGGCGATTGGGTTGGTAGAGGTTGGATTGCCTTTTTGATGCTCGCGGAAGTGGCGAGTAACGGTGCCATGTGCAGCTTCGGCTTCAACCGTCTTGCCATCTGGAGTCATTAGCACCGAGGTCATCAAGCCAAGTGAGCCATAACCTTGGGCGAGAGTGTCGGATTGGACATCTCCGTCGTAGTTCTTGCAGGCCCAAACGTAGCCGCCTTCCCACTTCATGGCGGCGGCAACCATGTCATCGATTAGTCGGTGCTCATAAGTGATACCAGCAGCATCGAACTCAGATTTGAACTCGGACTCAAACACTTCGGCGAAGATGTCTTTGAATTGGCCGTCATATGCCTTAAGGATGGTGTTCTTTGTTGATAGATAAACCGGGTACTTACGATTAAGCCCATACCGCAGTGATGCTCGCGCGAAATCACGAATACTCTCATCCAAGTTGTACATCCCCATTGCAACACCCGCACCGGGGAAATCAAAGACATTGAATTCCATCGGGGCTGATCCATCAGCCGGGGTGAAAGTCATAGTCAGAGAACCAGCGGCTGGCACCTTGAAGTCGGTTGCTTTGTACTGATCTCCGAATGCATGCCGCCCAATGATTACCGGTTTTGTCCAGCCCGGTACCAAACGTGGAATGTTCGAGATGATTATTGGCTCGCGGAATATAACGCCTCCGAGAATATTGCGAATCGTGCCGTTTGGGGATTTCCACATCTTCTTGAGGCCGAATTCTTCAACTCTGTCCTCGTCAGGTGTAATCGTCGCGCACTTAACACCAACACCGTACTTTTGGATTGCATGGGCTGAGTCGATGGTGACTTGATCATCAGTGGCATCGCGGTACTCCATGCCGAGGTCGTAGTACTTAAGGTCAACATCTAGATACTTCAAGATCAATTCATCTTTGATGAACTGCCAAATGATGCGAGTCATTTCATCGCCATCGAGCTCGACGACCGGATTAATGACCTTGATCTTGCTCATCTAGAAACTCCTATATATTGCGATAATTTGATGGGTGCAATGACTTGGGTAGTTACTAAAAATCCTTGACATCGGCTTGCTTGGCCTTGACTGCCTCATAGGCCTCAACCAAGAGCGCTTTCTCTGCTGCCGTCAGAGGGGTTTCAACTATTCGCCGAATGCCCTCGCGACCAAGTTCAGCCTCGACCCCAAGATAGGCACCGGATAACCCATACTCGCCGTCAACCCATGCACAGACCGGCATCACGACGCCTGAGTCTTCGTGCACCGCTTTGGCCATGCGCGCCGCTGCAGCCGAAGGTGCGTAATAAGCCGAGCCGGTCTTAAGTAGTGCGACGATTTCAGCGCCACCATTGCGGGTGCGCGTAACCAACTCGTCGATCCCGTCAGCGGATAACAATTCGGTTAGCGGCTTGCCGTCAACCGAACATGCCGACGCCACCGGCACCATGGTGTCGCCGTGTGAGCCCAGGGTCAAAGTTTTCACTGAAGCTACTGGCACACCAAGTTTTTCAGCGACAAAGTTAGTGAAGCGGGCGGTATCGAGCATGCCAGCCTGGCCTATAACCCGCTGGTATGGGAAGCACGTAACGAGCTGCGCGAGAGCTGTCATCTCATCAAGGGGATTTGCCACATTGATTACGACGGCGCCCGGGGCATGCTTGGCGATATTCTCGGCGACACTGCGCATGATCTTCGCGTTAGTCTCGATGAGATCCATGCGGCTCATGCCGGGCTTGCGGGGCAGGCCAGCGGTCATGATGACGATCTCCGAACCCGCGATTGCCTCATAGCCTTCGCCATTTGGCCCGGTGGATTGGCCGACTAACTTTGTCTCGAAACCTTCAATCCAGCGAGATTGGTTTATATCGATGGCGAGGCCCTCGGGCTTGCCCTCAATGACGTCGGTCAACACGACCGTTTCGAAGATGTCATATTCAGCCAACCGAAGTGCGGTGGTTGACCCGTAGAAACCTGCACCGATAACTGAAACTTTTCCGCTGCGAGACATAGTCGCCCTGCTCCTTCGAAGAAAGTGGCCCACATCGCCTTGGGGTATAGGCGATTATCTTGACGTCAAGATACCTCACCGCCGGCCGTGATGACTCCTTGACCTCCGCCCTTGACCATGGGACAGATCAGTTAGGAGCCGGAACCCAAAAACAGAAGATCGCAAGCCCGATACCTAAAGCCCCCAAGACCAAGACATCGGTCTTTTTGGACCGAACAACAAGCCATCCGGCCTCATCATTGGTTAGCAATAAACGCAGGAAAGTGGCGAGGACCACGCTGGCGGCTAGCACCACTGAACCGCGACGAAAGTGGTCGGTCGCAACCAAAATCAGCGCTAATCCGACTCCGAGAAGCACCACCGATATCGGCCATTGCCGAAAACTAAGCCGTTTACGCCGCTTCGGTAGTTGCCGCACCACCCCTGAACCATCGTTGCCCGCGGTCATCTCGGCGCCGCTTCTGCTGCCTCAACTACATTTTGTAAGAGCATCGCTCTAGTCATCGGCCCCACCCCACCCGGCATTGGCGCCACGAACCCGGCTACTTCGGCGACGTCCGGTGCGACATCGCCGACCAACCCGCCCTCAGTGCGCGTTATCCCAACGTCAAGTACGGCAGCACCGGGCTTAATGGCATCTGCCGTGATCAAATGTGGCACTCCAGCCGCAGCAACAATGATGTCGGCTGAGCGCAGATAAGTTGCGAGATCTTTGGTACCGGTATGGCACAAGGTGACGGTTGCATTCTCGCTGCGACGGGTTAGCAGTAAGCCAAGGGGGCGGCCTACCGTAATTCCGCGCCCAACCACTACTACGTGTGCCCCGTTGATAGGCACGTCATAAGCGCGAAGCAATGCAACGATGCCACGAGGAGTGCACGGCAGCGGCGCCGAGATCCCAAGCACCAATCGGCCCAAACTCACCGGGTGTAAACCATCGGCGTCTTTTGCTGGATCCATAAGTTCGAGTACCCGATATTCATCAAGGTGCTTTGGCAGCGGCAGTTGAATGATGTAGCCGGTCACCGCTGGATCACCATTTAATCTGGCGACTTCTGCTTCTACTTCAAGTTGGCTCGCATCAGCCGGTAGATCCACTCGGATGGATGCGATGCCAACTTCGGCGCAGTCGCGGTGCTTGCCGCCAACATAAGCTTGGCTTCCGGGATCAGAACCAACCAGCACCGTGCCTAGACCAGGGAAAATTCCTTTAATCTTTAGTGCATCAACGCGAACCTTGAGATCAGCCTTGACTTGTGCAGCAGTGGCTTTGCCATCGAGCACGATTGCGGTCATGGCCTCAGTCTTTCATCATGGGCCGACGCGCGGACGCAGCCGCCCTAATGAGCTGGCCGCTACCGCAACAAACGCCAGCAGCACGCCCGCCGCCAAGTTCCAGCCAATGGTGGTAGTTGCAGTGGGCGCCACCACATCCAGCAGGAGGGCACCGGATAACTGACCGGCAATGGATACGAGGGCAAAGGCAAGTACGCCGATGATGGGGACGGACCAGGCCGCCACCCCTATCAAAAACACGCCGACTAAACCGCCGGTGTACGCCCACCACGGACCGCCCAAGATGGTTCCCGGATCAGTGTCGGTAAGGGCCCAGGCTAGGCCGAATGCCGACGCCAGCAATGCCGTCCCGAAAACGAAGTTATAGAAAGTAGCCGCTAGCGGACTACCCGCTGCAATGCTGATGCGGCCATTCAATGCCTGCTGGACCGCTAGACCGAGTCCGGCGATCACCGCCATTGCCACCGCGGCAATCGCCACGCTACCTGAGATGAATCGATCAGCGGCCGCAAGAGTGACGGCAAGCACCGCGAGCACCGCCGAAACTACCCGACCGATGGTGATGGGTTTCCGACCGGCCGGTCCAAGGCCAATGCGGTCGACCACCAAAGAGTTAGCACTTTGCCCTGCCACCACGGCAACCGTGAAGATGGCCACCCCGATCATCGGCACCACAGTGCTCTGCACCGCCACAAATAGCCCACCAACTACACCACCCAAGAGGTGCCACCATTTCAATTTCCCCGCCTCGATGGCTCGTATCGTGCTCCACAGCCCGAGTCGAACAGAAGGCAAGAAAATCACCAGTGCCGAGACGATGACGAGTCCAGACCCGAAATTCATCAAGGCGGCTTCTATACCGTTGCCGGCATAATTAGACAATTCACCATTCGCGCGCGCTTGCATGGCCGTCAATGATCCGACAACGAACCCCCCGAAGAGAGGAAGTAAACGTCTGCCAACCATCAGTGAAAGAAGTGACGAGTGTTGGTGAAGTACATCGTGATGCCCCCTGCATGCGCAGCAGCAATCACTTCGTCATCTCGCACCGACCCTCCCGGTTGCACAACCGCGCTGATACCGGCATCTATTAACACCTGCAGCCCGTCAGCGAATGGGAAGAAGGCATCTGAAGCAGCAACCGAGCCCTTGACTCGGTCACCGGCGCGGTCAACCGCAAGACGGGCGGAGTCAACCCGATTAACCTGGCCCATTCCGATCCCGACAGCCGCACCTCCGGCCGCCAGCAGGATGGCATTGGACTTAACCGATCTCACGGAGCGCCAGGCGAATTCGAGATCCCGAAGTGTCTCCTTGGCTGCAGGTGACCCACAAGCAAGTCGCCAATTATTAGGGTC
>WLLZ01000047.1 GCA_009700485.1 Actinomycetota bacterium
GCATCGACGAGTTCATCCGCTGGTACAACAGCACCAGGCGCTATTCCAAGATCGGGCAGGTCAGCCCGATCAACTACGAGATAGCGTTGGCAACGCAAGACAAGAAAATCGCATAGTCCCGTGTCTACTTTCCGCGGGGAACCTCAGTGCGTCTGGGCGAAATCAGGTACCTCACCTAAGGCATTGGCCAAGATCGCCGAAACAAGCAACCCGAAAACAAGCATTAGAGCAAATAACGGAACCCCGTCCGGGATAACCTGCCATAGGGCCGGTGAGTTCTTGAATCGGTGCGAAAGCAATGCGAGTAACCCGGGTAGCAGGAATAACAAGGCTGCAACCCAAAGTTGCCAGACATTTCCGACGAATGCTGCAGCAATAAACAAGAAAGCGCCGGTTCGCACGAAAGCAGAAACAACCTGCTGAGCGGTACTGGGGTCGGGCAGATTGGTTGGCGAAAGAGCGCGCATCCGCCCCGGCACCTTGCGGGCCGCGGCTTCTTCCAGTAGCACCTTCAATAGCAGTGAAACAAGTGCAACGAGCCCCAGCAACCTAGCTTGCTGCGTAATCGGGAAATTAAGTCCGCCCAGACTTGGTAGCGCTTGAATGATCGCAATGGTCGTCCAGGCACCGATCAGTGGCACGACAACTAGGTCGGTAAGGCGCTCCCAGGTTGCCGCGCGACCGCTGGTGCGTCGCCGGCGGATATCGCGGAAGCTCCCGGCAATAAGGCCGGGGCCTACCATGATCAAGCCCACACCGATCAAAGTTCTAACACTTGAGGCGTCGACTATCCCACCCGATAGTGCGACCACAACGGCAAATGCGACTGCTCCGATAAGGCCGGCGAGTGCATCGAAGACGCCGAGTACTAGCAGCGGAATCATGAAAGCGAGCACAGCGGGCTCGGCACGACCACCGACACTTACGGCCGCGAAAACACCAAGAAGCAAGGCGGCCAGGGGCAGCAGCAGGCTGAAACTGCCGGTTAAGGCGCGAAGTGGCGCGGCATCGGTGAAGGTGCGGCTAAGCAATGGGCTGATTTTGTCAACCGCTGTGCCAGCGCCGGCTAGAGCCAAAGTCGCACCGGCACGCCGCGGCAGGTTTGGCTCGTCAATGTCGTCAAGTTCATCGGCGCGACTACGCACCGCGGTATCGATGCCATCACCGCTAGGCCCGGCTGGTGCACGTCGGGAAGACCCACGAAGTGACCCGCCGAGCCCAACACTTGCGACGGTGGCGATCGTCAGCCCAGCAATAGAAGTTGCTACGACCGCCGCCGGTGTATCAAGGGGGACCACCACCGGATACGCGGGCACCTTGGGGTTAGATGAGATTACTGGGATTTCAAGCCCGGCAGTGGATGCGTTATCGGTTATCGAAGCTATAGTGCCATCAGCAGCGATGGAGAAGCCGGTTGCCTGTTGAATTTGATTACCTTCGGAATCCACTGCTTGAAGTAACAAGGTGTGATTGCCAATGGCAAGATCACTTGGTAACTCCAGTGACATCGAAAGAAAACCGTCAGCATCGGCAGTCGCTTCGCCGACAACTTGCGGCGTAGAGAACATTAGGAGTGTCGCGCGGCTGCCAGGTAATAGGCCGCGGGCTTCGACACTTACGCTTTCGCCACTAGCTTGGGCGCCGATCTCCGCCTCGATTGAGATTGACAGTTGGGCTGCAATTGTCGTGGCAGGCTCATCCGTCGCCGCGTCAACAGGCTGATCACTGGGACCATCGCTCGCCTCGTCGCTCGACGCATCAGTTGGATCATCAGTGGGATCGTCGCTCGACGCATCAGTGGGATCATCAGTGGGATCGTCGCTCGACGCATCAGTGGGATCATCAGTGGGATCGTCGCTCGACGCATCAGTGGGATCATCAGTGGGATCATCGCTCGACGTATCAGTGGGATCATCCACCGCAGCAGCACTCGGTTCATCTGCCGGAGCATCTGCCGGAGCAGCACTCGACGTATCAGTGGGCTCATCCACCGCAGCAGAACTCGGCTCATCTGCGGGCTCGTCTGCCGCCGGCTCATCTGGAGCTGGATCCTCAGTGGAGATGCTGATGGCTTGAGCTGGTAGGCCGATGGCCAACATCGCCCAACCGCCGGTCAGGACAACGGCCAAGAAGAGCCTGGGGATCAGCGCGGCCCAACTACGGCCGCCTCGGTGGGAGTTGCGGTGCTGCACGTGCGCTCCAAATGTAGTTAGATACGGGTGTTGAATTATAGGCTCAGTGTAGTTTTGAGGAGAGTCGTGAAATTTCAGAGCTCGCGTCGGATCGTGGGATTTACCGCCGCAATGGGCCTGGTGGTGGGCCTACTGAGCGCATGCATGAGCCTTGACTATGTACTCAACGTGAATGCTGACTCAACTATGTCAGGAACCCTCAAAGTAGCAATTGCGAAACAGGCGGCTTCAGTTTTCGGCCTCACGTCCGCTGATGACCTCCTGAATGAAGCTGACTCCGGTGACGCCACCTCCGGGATGGGCCTTGACGTAACCAAGGATTGCGCATCCAGCGAAGATGAAACAAACTTTATTCTTACGTGCACATTCGTGAACGCCAAGGCCTCCGATATCGATGACGGTTGGTCGATGACAACCGAAGGTGATACCGCTTCATTGCATGTAGTATCGAATATCGATCAGGCCGCGGCGGAAACTGATCCTGCTGCATTCGAAATGCCCGACATGAATATGGGTTCGTACAACTTCACTATTAACTTTCCGGGGAAAATAACCAAAGTCACGGGCACCGGTGCGAAACAAACCTCGGACACCACGGTGGTCGCCAAGGGCGGCTTGAACGACACGATCGACTTCACCGTAACCGGCTCAACGTCCAGTGGCAGTGGATTGCCGTGGTGGAGTTATCTGGTAATCGGATTAATCGCCGGTGCGGTAGTTGTCGCGATTATTGGCTTGGTGCGGCGGGGTAAAAAAGATGAAACAACATCCGAAGCAGCACCAGAGCCGACCACCGAAGCAACACCCGAAGCAACGACTTCAACTGAAATAGCGGAGCCGCCGGCAACTTGAATCTGCCGACGGCTCCCTAGTTCAAAATAAGCGTTAGCACACACCGAAGACGAAGCCGTGGGCGGTTATTTCCGCTTGCGTATTATCATCTTCGTGTTTCAATAAAGCCTTAGATAGCGCATTCACCGATGGTGTCGGCTTCATGTAGTTATGGGCCGCATGAACATAGGTGTAGCCATCGACAATCATGGGGATACTGTTTTTGTCGATGTCGTGGCATGCGGCGTTATTGACCGCAACCCTGTTGGGGTTCTTACCTAAGGCCATCACATTAGGTAACGCCTTCGTCAAGTACTTCTTCACTTGCGAATTGGCCTTGCCATTTGGGCAGAGCACATTGCCCAAGCTGCCGTCCCCATCTATCTGCGGCTTGCCACACTTTTCGGTGTAAGTGCCGGTAGGTGCAGCGAGCGGCGCGGCGGTAGCGGTGGTAGCCGAAAGCAGAGCAAATACAGCAACTCCGACAAGGGCGATACTGGCAAAACGCGGGGCTAAGTTCATGTCTGTACCAATCTGTTGTGAAGTTGGCTTTCTGATTAGGCGTTGCTCAACGTGTTAATGATGTCGAGGGCAACAAGTTGCTGTGGCCCGGTTGGGCGAGCAGGTACCGGCCCTTGACTCAACTGGGCATCTTGCTTGGTGACAGCTCCCCGACCTGATGGATATATGCGCTTTAGGTCACGCTGGGCAACCAGCAGGTTTGCCATTTGGGCCTGGATTGCAGCATATGCCGGATTGCCCGCGAGGTTGTCAATCTCCAATGGGTCAGCTGTCATGTTGTAGAGCTCGTACTCGTCCGGCGGCGGAGTCACCGTGAAGGCGGTTGCCCGGTAAACCTTGACGGTGGTGGTGCCGGTTACCTCACCGGGCTTGGCTTGTGAGCCCACCAAGTTAGTAACAATATCCGCCTGGCCAGGAGCACTCCAGAACTGATCATTATCAAAGTAGCGAGCAAACTTCCACTGCTGCATGGAGCCGCCGGCTCCGGTTGGCAACTGCGCCACAACAGCTTCAATGTGGTTCGGCTGCACGACTGATTCGTAATAGCGGCCGAAGGAATCGAGTTGGTAGTCGCCACGGGTCGGCTCGTCGTCGGTCATGAAGTAGACCGGGCCAGTTACGGCTTCGGCCTTGCGCTCGCCGAGCAAGAAGCCCGAGAGATCGCGGCCCACCAGTGGGTGAACCTCGTTATGGGTGAGCTTTAGGCGGCGCTGAACGGCATCAACATTTAATCCGGCCAAGCCGAGCATTGTCGGCAGGACATCCGCATGGCTGGTTAGCACCTGCGTCTGCTCGGCCTTGGGGAACAAGATCGGGTTGTGAACCACAAGTGGCACGCGAAGCACTGAGTCGTAAGCGTTGTGCCACTTTTGGTAGAGCCCGCCATGGCTACCGAGTAGATCGCCGTGGTCAGAGACGTAGAGGACGATCGTGTCTCGGTAAGACTGGCGATTAGACATCAAAGTCTGCAAGATCTTGGCAACATGCTTATCGACAGTTTCTTGCAGGGCGTAGTAGAACTGGTGGTAGGGATGCGTGTTGTCATTTGGCTGGAATGCACTCGCGTAGGTGTCGCGGTAACTTGCTTGGGCGCGTGGCTTAGTGATGAGGTTTTCATCCTTGAGCTGCGACCACATGGTGTCGAGGAACAACTCGAGAGGCACATTCGACCGCTCATTTTGCTGGCGCAACCACATATTGTTCAGCAGAAGTGACAACCGCCCCCAGAGCACAATGTCGTGGGGGTTGACGAATGAGGTAACCATGAGCCACGGCTTGCGCCCACGCTGCAACTTCTTGATTGTTTGAACACCTAGGCGCTCATAGGTGGCATCGCGCCCGACGAAGAATGGGGCTGATGATCCACTGTCATAGGGGTTCGCGCCGTGGGGCTCGGGCCCAACCCAACCATTGAAGCCGAAGCTATCGAGCCGGTTTACCTCTTCGTAGAGTTTTTCGAGGCGCAGATCCGGTGCCCCGTTTGCCCGGTAGCTGGGGATCGGGGTGTTGGTGCCGGGTATATAAAGGTCAGCGTCGCTGACGTGCCACTTGCCGCGGTACCAGGTTTCGTAGCCGGCCGCGCGGAAATAATTGCCCATGGTTGGCACAGTGTTTGGGGTCAGCCAGTAGGTGTCTTCTTCAAGGGCGCTTTTGGCGGCGCCGGTGGTTTGGGTAACACCGTGAAGTGAGGGGTACTGACCCGTCCAGAACGAGGCGCGGCTGGGCGCGCAGGCCGAAGACATAATCTGGTGGTTCATGAACTCGGTGCCATTTGCCATCAGGGCCTGCTGGCCCTTGAGGTTCTGCTTCCGCCACACACCGAGGGCGCGGGACTCAAATGGCACCGGCTGGCGTTGTTCGTCGATCATGATCACCAAGAAGTTGGGGCGCTTGGTCAGCCGGCCCCGGCTCTTGAAGGGCATGAGCGGGTAATCCACCGCGGCAGCCGGTGAAGCACTGCGAATGGCCGCGATCCCGGCGGCCGAAGCAGCCGCGCTGGCGAGCAGTTGGCGCCGACTTAAGCCGTGGAATTCGGGTGTGTCGTCGTCCAACAGGTCGTCAGAGAGATCGCTCATGCGTTTTGCCCCTTTATTGGGTTCGGAGTTACCGGGTTGTGATGGACATGTTAGGCAGATCATTCCCCCAAAAGCAAGGTTCTAAACCTCCAATTGCATCTATTCATGGGGGGGGGGGTATGGCACAGATAGGGCGCTGAGTCGGTGCGGCAAGCCGTAACAGATTGAGTTGGCCAGCTCGCTGGTGGTTGACCGGCGCTCGCCGTACCCGTTTAAGTCAACTTACCGTTGATGCGGCGGGGCAGCGCCCAAAGGTTGTCGTCCGAAACCGCAACCGGCAAGAGCTGATCAGGGAACCCCTGATAACTCACCGGTCGCTGGAACCGGTAGATGGCCAAAGTGCCAACGGATGTGGTGCGAGAATCTGAGGTCGCCGGGAACGGCCCGCCGTGCACGACGGCTTGATTTACCTCGACGCCGGTGGGCCAACCATTTAAGATGCTGCGGCCGGCCTTGCGCTCCATTATCGGCATAATTGCTGCCACCTGCGGATAGTCGGATTCAACAGCGTGCACGGTGCAAGTCAATTGCCCCTGCAGTGCTTCTAAGGTGGTTTTTAGGTCATCAAGATCCACATAGGTAACCAGCAGGGCTGATGAGCCGAAGACTTCGTCCTGCAAATCTACGTTTGCACGCAGGTGTGCGGCGTTGGTGCGGTAGATCGTTGGCGCTGGCGAATTTAGCGTAGGTCCGGCCGCCCCGGTGGCGATTAGTTCAGCGCCCGAAGCATGTAGTCGTTCATTGCCCTCGTTATAGGCGTCAAAAATCCCCGATGAGAGCATCGTCTGCCCGGTGAGTTCACCAAGTGCGGTAATGATGGCCTCGGTGATGCTGGGTGCATCCACCGGGATCAAGATCAAACCCGGGTTGGTGCAGAACTGACCGGCGCCAAGGGTTAGTGATGCGACAAAACCAGCGGCCAACGCCTTTGGATCTTTGGCGATCGCCCCGGGAAATAGCACCACGGGGTTAACGCTCGACATCTCGGCATAGACCGGTATCGGTTCAAGGCGGTCGGCGGCCGTGCGCATCAAAGCGGTGCCCGCACTTTGGGAGCCGGTGAAGGCGATTGCTTTTATCGATGGGTGCGCGGCGAGAGCCTGGCCCACACTCGCCCCCGGCCCGAAGATGATCGAGAAAACCCCGGGCGGCAGACCGCAGTCGCTCACGGCTTTGGTAATCGCCTGACCGGCGAGCTCGCAGGTGCCCGCATGGGAGTTATGGGCTTTGACTATCACCGGGCAGCCGGCGGCTAGGGCCGATGCGGTATCACCCCCGGCGACTGAAAATGCGAGGGGGAAGTTGCTCGCTCCAAATACCGCGACCGGACCCAGTGGCACCTGCCGTTGGCGAATCTCCGGCCCCGGTGTTGGCAGCCGCTCTGGTAGTGCGTGGTCAATGCGCACCTCTTGATGAGCCCCTAGGCGCAGCTCCTTGGCGAAGAGTCGGAGTTGATTTGTCGTGCGCCCGTGCTCGCCTTCAAGGCGGGCAGCTGTCAGCCCGGATTCTTGCTGGGCCCTCTCCACGATCTCAGCCTTCATCTCATCAAGGTTCGCCGCGATCGTCTCGAGGAAAACTGCGCGCTCCTCCGGCGACGTGTTGCGGTAGGTATCAAAAGCGGCTTGCCCCGCCCGCGCGGCCTGGTCGATCTCATCGATGCCGATGAAGTAGATAGTCGGCTCCAATGCCTCTCCGGTGGCGGGGTTGATGGCATGTGAGGTGCCGTTCGCTCCGTGTACCGATTGGCCGGCGATTATTGATTGACCTAGCACGCTCATTTGATTTCCCCATTCAATTAGAGTGTGTTGGCTGAAGTTCTTGCAGAGTCTGCCGGGAATTGTCCCTTAAAAATAGGATAATTGGTTGGCTTAGACATGTTTGGGGCGGGCTGGCACACCTTGCCGGTGCGCCAGTTCAGAGCGACTTAGCCCTCGCGCCCTCGTTGAGATTCTTGGCCGCAAGAACCTAGTGCGGTGCTTGCAGCGGCTATATTTGGTGTCCTAAGCGCGGGAGGCTTAATGCCAAAATCTTGGGTCGATCAAGGTTTCATTGCCTATGACACCGAGACTACCGGTGTTGATGTAGGTGAAGCACGCATCGTTACGGCAGCTGCGATTCACTTCGTCGACCGCCTACCGGTTGAATCGAGATCTTGGCTCATCTCCGTCGATGTTGAGATCCCCGAAGCCGCCAGCGCCATTCATGGTGTTACCACTGAAATGAGTAGGGCCGAGGGTATCGAGCAAGTTTTGGCCCTGGCTGATATCCGCTCATTCTTATTGAGCACAGGGGCCCCGATTGTCTGTTTTAAATCTGATTTCGATATTCCGGTGACAGATTCGAACTTGATCAGGGCGGGGCTGGCGCCACTCCCTGCTGGGCTCGCGGTGTGTGCTTATGTGATTGATCGCCAGTTCAATAAGTATGTGAAAGGTAAGGCGCAGCGGCGCCTGCAACCGACCGCGGCGCGCTACGGAATCACTTTGAATGACGCTGACTGGCATGGGGCACAAGCCGATGCCATCGCCGCCGGCCAGATCTTCTTAGCTGAGGTCGACGCCTACCCGGCACTCACCGCTGTTAGTTCAGCGGAGCTTTCAGGGCAGGTTGATAAGTGGCGCGAGGAGCAGGAGATTGATTTCCAGCAATGGCTTGCCCGGCAGGAGTCAAACTAGGTCTTTACCTAAGTCATTGATCTCGCTGATTGCTAGCTCATCAAGTTGCACGCTGGCGCCGCCGCAGTTCTCGTTCAAGTGGGCAATTGACCCGGTGCCCGGTATTGGCAGCATGACCGGTGAGTGCTGAAGTAACCACGCAAGAGCAACCTGCGCCGGGGTGCAGCCCAACCTGCTTGCTATAGCGGCGAGTGGCCCATCGGTGGCAACTAATTCACGGTTGCCGAGCGGAAACCACGGGATGAAACCGATCTGGTTAGAGGCGCAGTGAGATAGGAGTTCTTCGGAGGCCCGGTTGCTCGCGTTATAAAGATTCTGAACGCTAACGACGTTGAAGAATTTTTGGGCACTCAATAATTCAGCCACACTTACTTCGGATAACCCAATATGGCGGATCAGGCCTTCGTCCTGCATCTGTTTCATGACGCCGAATTGGTCTTCGGCTGGCACCTTTGGATCAATGCGATGCAGTTGCCAAAGATCAATGCGTTCAACACCGAGGCGGCGCAGTGACATCTGCACACATTGGCGCAGGTATACGGGGGCGCCTACCGGCTCCCACATATCCGGCCCCTGCCTGGTCAACGCACCTTTGGTGGCGATCAACACATCGTTATATGGATAAAGCGCCTCGCGAATGAGATCCTCACTCACGTACGGGCCGTACGAGTCAGCTGTGTCGATGAAGTCGACACCTAGTTCAACGGCGCGGCGTAAAACTTTGATCGCGACATCATGATCGGGCGGATCACCCCAGATGCCGGCACCGGTGATGCGCATGGCGCCAAAACCCAATCGGCGGACCGTGAGGGGGTCGGTGGTGTTGGCGCCGAGGGTGAAGGTGCCTGAAGCAGCGATTTGGGAAATTGCCATTACTTTGATTTGGACATCAGTGAATGTAAAACCAAGGTATTTTTACTACCGTCAGGCGACGGATCCATGTAACCAATTTCGAAGCTCACTCCGGGGATCAATACGCCTTCGTAAGTGCCATCGCCGTCAGCGCCAAGAATGTCGATGCTGGTCGCACCGATAGCGGAGTTCATGGCAATTAGTTGCACGAGCTTGGGCTTAGACCACTTACCGCCGGCCGATTTCCACTGCCAGGTGCCTTTGGCGACATTACCTCGGGCGGTGGTGATGGTGAGCTTCTCGGTGCCCTGTGTGAACGACCCTCCGTAGTAGACATCGGCCGGGCCCGTCCAGGTGCCAAGCAGTGGCGACGCGGGGGCGGCATTGGCGCCCGGGGCAGCGGCGATGAGAAGACTTGCACCCATCAGGCAAGCTGTTAAGGCTGCTGCACTCTTGCCATTGCGCAATTTCATTTGGGACCTTTCGTTAGGAGCCGCGAAGCAGCCGGCGAAGAATCTTGCCCGATGCAGACTTAGGGATAGCGTCGACGAACACTACGTCGTGCACGACCTTATAGGTCGCAACCTTGTCTTGCATGAAGTCGGTGACTTCTGCGGCGGTCAGTTCTTGATCTGGCCGGAGCACCACGAAGGCACGGGGGATCTCACCGGCTTCCTCGTCACTCACCCCGATAACGGCAACATCGGCGATCTTTGGGTTGGTAAGTAGCAGAGCCTCAAGTTCTGCCGGGGCCACTTGGAAGCCCTTGTACTTGATTAGCTCCTTAAGGCGATCCACGATCGCGACATGCCCATCGGCGTCGATCGTGGCGACATCGCCGGTCTTCAGCCAACCATCGGCGTCGATGGTCAAAGCGGTGGCCTCGGCGTTGTTCAGGTAACCCTTCATAACTTGCGGGCCCTGCACCCAAAGCTCACCAACCCCGCCGACATCTTGATCCTCGCCGGTTTCGGGGTCAACGATGCGGCATTTGGTATTTGGGATGGTGACGCCTACGGTGCCGGGCTTGAACTGCCCGGGCCAAGTTACGTGGCTGACCGGTGACAACTCTGTCATCCCGAAGCCCTGAACTACATCGCAGTCGATGCGCGTGGCTGCCTCTTGAGCGAGTTCAGCACTAAGTGGCGCAGCGCCGGAGAACACCTGCTTGAGGCTCGAGAGGTCGTACTTGTCAACGAGTGGGTGCTTGGCGAGGGCGAGCACGATCGGTGGCACGGCGAATAATCTGGTGATCTTATGTTCTTGAATGATGCTCAAGCACTGCTCAAGATCAAAGCGCGGCACGGTGACGATGGTCGCGCCACGTGACAGGAATTCATTCAGGAGTACCTGCATGCCATAGATGTGAAAGAAGGGCAGCACGGCGAGTACGAGTTCACCATCAGAAACCGCCAAGGCATCTTCGACCTGAGCGAGATTCGCGACGAGATTGCGATGGGTGAGCATCACCCCCTTCGGGAGCCCGGTGGTGCCTGAGGAATATGGAAGTACAACCACCTGCTCACTTGGATCAACCGCGACCTGCTCAATGGGCGCACCAAACATGCTGGCAAAGGCCGTGGTGCCCTCGGTTGCATCACCGATGATGGCGATTTCGGTTACTTCAGTTCCGCTAATTGCCTCTTTCGCTGTCTCGAGGAACATCGCAATTGTAATGAGTAGTTTGGAGTCTGAGTCAATTAGTTGAAAGCGAACTTCATCCGCGGTGTAGGTCGGATTGACGGTGCTTACGGCGACCCCAGCTACTGCGGCCCCATGAAAGACAATCGCGAACTCAGGGATATTTGGTGACATTAAAGCGATCGTGTCGCCCGGGCCAAGGCCGCGCGCCTGCAGGCCGCCGGCGAAGGCGTGGATCATTCCATTGAGTTGCGCATAGGTGTAACTGCGGCCGGTTGGTCCGTCGATTAGTGCGGCCCGATCTGGTACCCGAGCGGCCTCGCGCATGACGTACTTCGTGACCGCGATGTTAGGGATCTCAACATCGGCCAAGGGTGATGAGTGAATGATCATGTGGACTCCTCGGTTGCGTTGGACGGAGTCTCACAGGATTTGGCAGTAGGTGCATCTTGTTTGGGTCAAGTGGTAGAACTACCTGGGATTGGCCTGGCGGATCCGCGAGATCAGACCGGCGAATCCGCGAGATTGGACCGGCGGATCCGCGAGATTAGACTGGCGGATCCGCGGGTCAATCAAGTATGATAGAGGGTATGAGCAACGAAAACCCTGGATATAAGGCATTTTCGCGCCACGCGGAGGGCCTTGTGAAGATGGCTTTAGTCGATACCCCGGTGGTCCTAATCCAGGGCGCAAGACAGGTAGGCAAGAGCACACTTGCAACGCAGGTGTTGGCTGGCACTGGCGCCCGGTTACTCACGCTGGATACCCACTCGGTACTCAGTGCCGCCCAAAATGACCCTGATTCTTTTGTCCGGCAAAACCCCGACTCCCTCCTAGCTATTGATGAGGTGCAGCGCGCACCTGAGCTACTGCGCGCAGTTAAGGCCGTCGTGGATGAGCAGCGTCGTCCCGGTCAGTTTCTTCTGACTGGCTCCGCCGACCTACTGCGCATTCCAGGGCAGCACGAAAGTTTAGCGGGGAGAGCGGAGACAATCCCACTGTTCGGATTGAGCCAAGGTGAGATTCGAAGCGGCAAGGATGATCTAGCAAGTCGACTATTTAGCGGAGACGAAATTGGGCTTAACGATGTTGCTGGCACCATGTCCCGTGATGAGTACCTAGAAATTATTTGTGAAGGGTCCTATCCAGAACCTCGGCTGCGTAGCGGACGTCGGCGACAAGCGTGGTTTGACAACTATCTTTCACGCATCGTGGATAGAGATGCAAAGGATATAAGTCGCCTGATGCATTTAGACAGGTTGCC
>WLLZ01000048.1 GCA_009700485.1 Actinomycetota bacterium
CCCAAGCACGCTTCCATTACCAACCGTGGTGCCGCGTAATACGGTCGCCTTGGTGCCTATCCAAACATCAGGGCCGATTCGAACCGGTGATTTAACGATACCTTGATCCTTGATGGGCCGGTAGATGTCTTCAGTTACATGGTCGAAGTCACAGACGTATACCCAATCAGAAATAATTGACCCAGCGCCTATTTCTATATCTAGATAGGCATTCACGGTGTTTTCGCGCCCAAAGACGCACTTATCGCCAATCACCAAGTTGCCCTCATGGCAACGCAGTCGGTTGTTATCGCCAAGGTGGACCCAACGGCCCAAGATCATGCGCCCATAACCTTTGCGAGCATTTACTTCAACATGCTTGCCGAAGAAAACAAACCCGGTAGTGATTATGTGGGGGTTACGAACCTTGAAGACGAGAAACCGCCAGTAGCAAATTAGGTACCACGGTGACCACGCCCGATTTCGGATCACCCATCGTGCAGATGCCATAGTCATGAATCGCGCTTGTCGCCGATCTCGTGGGCTCACGGCCACGAAGACTACCGAGTCGCTAGGAAACTGCTCCGGTCAGCAGGTTCCCGGGCAGCGGATCCGGTGGCCCGACCAACCCCGCCAACTTGACCAAGGGGATTATTTGCGGGCGGCTCTCATCAGCTATCGCCTCCCGATACACCTCAACCGTTTGAGCTGCGATCGCGGGCCAGCCGAAATCACTTCGCACTTTGGTACGTGCCGCACGGGCAGAGGCGGCCGCGCGCGGTGGATCAAGCAGTACCTGTGCGAGGGTGCTGGCTAGCTCAACGACGTTGCCGGGGGCGAAAGTTCGCCCGGTGACACCATCTTCAACCAACTCTGCCAATCCACCGGTTCGTGCCACTACAAGCGGCGTGCCAACCGATGCTGCTTCAAGTGCGACTATTCCAAAGGGCTCATATAGGGACGGCACCACCACCGCATCGGCCGCAGCGACAAGCGCATGCAATTGCTCTTCAGGTAGCCAACCCAAAAAGGTCACCGCTTTGCCCAGGCGCTTCGCTCTAACCTGCTCGCGCAATTGCGCGTCGGCGTTCCCCCGGCCCGCAATAACAATGTGCACACCTGCAACCTGTCGTCGCAGGCGCGGCATAGCGTCAATCAAGGTGTGGACACCTTTCTCCCACTCCAAGCGCCCGGTGAAAACAACTAACGGGGTCTGGTACTGCGCTCGTGCAATTAGCCGCTGCCGAGCAGTTACCCGCCAGCGGCCTGAGTCAATCCCATTGGCAATCACCACGGTCTTATTCAGCGGTGGGTTGAAGAGTTGCCCGACCTCCCACCGCATGTGTTCACTGCAGGCAATTACCCGGCGGGCTTCATAAGTTGACCACCACTCGATGCTGTGGATACTTCGCGAGAGTTCACTTGGCAGCCAACCTTGATGCCGACCAGCTTCGGTTGCATGCATTGTCGTCACATACGGGATGCGTGTTGCTTCTTTGATGACGGACGCGGCGTGGGCCACCAACCAGTCATGACCGTGCACTACCTGCGGCTTCCATGTGCGCATAAGTCGGATCCCCGCACGCGCTACCGCGCTATTGAAACCAGCGACCCAAGCCAGCAGGTGCTCTTCATCAAGTGGCACATACGGCGCATCCGGGCTCACCCGCAGTACCCGAACCCCGTTCACCACCTCATCTGGGCTGGCGCCTTCAGTTGCCTGCGTAATAACCGTGACGTCAAAGCCGAGTGCCGCTTGGGTCTGCGCGATGGCGTGCACGTGACGCCCCAAGCCGCCGTACACCACCGGTGGGTACTCCCACGACAGGTGAAGGATCCGCACCCCCGCAGCATACGGCCAGCAAGCCCGGCCTAAACCTGCTCGTTCCGTCACCGGAGGTCCTTAAACCTGCTTCTTCCGTCACCGGAGGTCCTTAAACCTGCTTCTTCCGTCACTTCTGTTGTGGATTTTGACGGAACGAGCAGGCATAAGGCCCGCCCTTGACGGAACGAGCAGGTATCAGCCTGTGGATAGTCATTTGGCACTAAGTGATTAATGCTGAACGCTGTCACCATGACATTGGACAACTCCAACGACTCAATTTCACTGCCCGAAATCTTCACCATGTCCGAGGCCGTGGCCGCAGGTATGACCGCTGACCAAGTGCGGCAGCGGGTTCGTTCAGGGCGCTGGGCGGCACTTGGATCAGGTACCTATTCGAGGAGTTTGCCCCGGGCCGACGATCTTGATCCATTCGCCCGACATCGCAATTTACATGTGCAACTAGCCGTTGCCCGTGCGCTGAAAGTCTCGGGCAGTGTCATTGCTTTTGGTTCTGCAGCAATGCTGCATCAGTTGCCACTCGTGACTGGCACACCCCAAAATGTTGAGCTTCTGGTTCCACCTGGGGCATGGACTGGAACTCGCACGGGCACGCGGTACCGATCCGGCGCCTTAGCTCCGATGGAAATATCTCACCTGCCTGCTCCGGTGACAACCCCATTACGAACGTGGCTCGATATCGCCCGCATCCATCCCTTCGTCGACGCGATTTGTTGCGGTGATGCGGCACTTCACTCCGGACTGTTCACCGTTGCAGCACTCGATGCTGCTCTACCCAGCACCGATATTCGTGGCAGCAGTCGCGTACACCGCGCCGCGCGTCACCTGAACATGCTCCGAGAATCGGCTCTAGAGTCACTCTCGTGGGTTAGATTCCTTGACTGGAATATCGAACTTCCGACCTGCCAATTTCAGGTGACTGATAGGGGTGGGCGATTCGTCGCGCGGGTGGATTTCTGTTGGGAGGACAAAATGGTCATCGGCGAGGCTGACGGCCGCCTCAAATACACCAACAAAGAGAGTCTGTATCAGGAGAAGTTGCGCGAAGATCGACTACGCGAATTGGGCTTCGAGGTAATTAGGTGGAGTTGGAGCGACTTGCTAGAGCCCGCCGCCGTACTCAATGGGCGCATATCCACTGCCCTCACACGATCGCACCACACCTTACGTTCGGCTTGAACCTGCTGGAACCGTCAAAAAATGCCCGAAAAATGACGGAACGAGCAGGTACAAGGCCCACCCACAACCGGGCCGCTGCTGGAGCAAGCAGTTGCGCGCGGGCACCGGGCCGCTGCTGGCGCACAAGGCCCACCCATGACCGGGGAGCTGCCGGCGCAGGAGCCTACGCGCGGGTACCGGTCACGCAAACGTTGTAGAACAGCTCGTCCGGGACCACAGGCTCGAGAACATGCTCATCTATCCACGATAACCCCAGCCAGCTTCGGTAGGTGAACTTGGCCCAGTTCCAGCCCAGTGCGCCAGGCTTGACCGCCGCCTCGAAAGTTCGTGCCGGCCAGCCAAACCAAGAAGCGGTCAGCTCCTCGGTGACCGTATTGACATCAACCGCCCCGGCGCGCAGACAAAGGCGCGCAAGTTGGTCAGGGTCAAAGGTATGCAGATCAACTACTGCTTCTAATTTGGCCTCGGCCGAGGATTTCGCAAGTTCATCAACCGGGCGAGCCCAACGATCACGCAGGAATGGTAGCTGCGTCGCCCGCGATGCCCCCCACCAAGTTAGCCTCGACAATCGGCGCGCGACAAAGTCGCCGTAATCGGTGGGTTCGCCACAAAAGACGAAACGCCCACCTGGCTTAAGTACCCGCAAGACTTCGCGCATCGCTAGCTCAACATCTGGTAGGTGATGGAGCATCAGCGTGGCCGACGACTAAATCAAATGACCCATCAGGAAACGGGAGTTGCTCAGCGTCAGCGACTTGACCTGTGACTTCCAGCCCCAGCTGAAGGCCATTTCGAATAGCCACATCAACCATTCCCGATGAAATATCAGTAACCACCCCGGAGTTTGTGACCTTCGCCTGCATGAGGTTGAGTCGGAAGAAACCGGTGCCACTGCCAAGCTCAAGGGCCCTGCCGTAGGGCTCCTTAACTACACCGGCAACATGCTCAAATCGACCTCGGGCCTAATCGATTCAGCGCTGGTCGTAGGAGATATTCCACTTCTCGTCATCGGTTGACGCTTCCCAGTCATGGTAGAGAACATTCGCCAATTTCGGGTCGGACAGGCACGAGTGATTGGATCACCGACAACAGGGTCGTCCATACGTCTCATCTACCGGTGAACTTCGCCTTGCCTGGGCCATTTTCGATAAATGAAGTCATGCCGATTATCCGATCATCGGTGGCAAAGAGACCGGCAAACTCTCCGCGCTCAATCTCCAGGCCGGTATTTAGATCGACTTCGAGCCCAAAGTTAATTGCCCGCTTTGCCGCGGCAAGTGCCACGGCTGATCCACCGGCAAACTGCTCAGCCCAGGCCATCGCTTCGGTATACACGTCATCAGGAGCGACAACTCGGTCGACTAGACCAATACGCAGCGCCTCCTCGGCGCTAACGAATCGTCCACTGAAAATTAGATCCTTGGCACGCGATGGGCCAACCAACCGCGACAATCGCTGGGTACCGCCCGCCCCCGGAATTACTCCGAGGAGTACTTCAGGTTGCCCCAGTTTCGCATTATCGCCAGCAATGCGGAGGTCACAGCAAAGCGCTAACTCGCAGCCGCCACCGAGGGCGTAGCCGGTGACCGCAGCAATTGTCGGTACCGGGATATTGGCAATGGCGGTGAACGCGGATTGGAGTTCACCCGACTTCAGGGCCATCTCTTGATAATCCATCTCGACCATTTCCTTGATATCGGCACCGGCGGCAAACAATTTCGGGCCCCCATAGACAACTACCGCACCGATTTCGCGTCGGGCGCTAACCTCGTGGGCCGCCGCGCGCAATTCCTCCTGCACTTGGCGCGAGAGTGCATTCATCGGCGGGCGAGCCAACACAATGGTCGCGACCTTGCCGGTTACCTCTATCGATACATATTCACCCATGCGCAGGAGCCTACTGACTAGCCGACCTCGAGCCCGGCGGGCCTGTAGCGTGGACCCGGTGAACACCGGTTGGGATCCTCTCGGCGTACACCCTGACGGGCACGGCGGAGCCAATGTGGCTTTATGGGCGCAGTCGGCGAGCGCTGTCGACCTGTGTGTCTTCCCTGACAATGGACCGGAGTACCGCATCCCCTTGACCCACAAAGTTTTCAATATCTTCCACACGCACGTCAGCGACCTGCCCGTGGGAACTCGCTACGGATTTCGGGTCGACGGCCCGTGGGATCCAAGTTCTGGGAGGCGCTGGAACCCCAACAAGCTGCTCCTTGACCCTTATGCGCGCGCGATTGACGGCAAATTCGAGTTGAACCCTGCCGTTTTCGGCCACGTGGGCGATGATGACCTCACGATAAACACGATCGATTCAGCACCTTTTGTACCACGAAGTGTGGTGGCTGATACGTGGTTCGATTGGGGAGGCGACACCCATCCAAACACCGCATGGGGCGACACCCTTATCTACGAGGCTCATGTGCGGGGCCTCACAATGCGCAACCACTATGTGCCAGAGCATCAGCGCGGCACTTACGCGGGCTTAGCGCACCCAGCCATCATTGATTACTTAAGAAATATCGGCGCCACCGCGATCGAGTTAATGCCCATTCAGCACTTCGTTGATGAAACCCACCTCCTCAAACTGGGTTTGACCAACTATTGGGGTTACAACTCCATCGGCTTCTTTGCTCCGCACTCGAGCTACGCATCGACCGGCACCCGCGGTGAGCAGGTACGTGAGTTCAAGGAGATGGTCAAGGCACTGCATGCGGCCGGTCTTGAGGTAATTCTTGATGTCGTCTACAACCACACTGCCGAGGGCAACGAATTTGGGCCAACTCTTGCCTTCCGCGGTGTCGGCAATGATGACTATTACCGGCTGCAGGATGGTGGGCGTAGATATACCGACTACACCGGTACCGGTAATACACTGGATGTCTCGCACCCGCATGTACTGCAGCTTGTCATGGATTCGCTGCGGTACTGGGTCACCGAGATGCACGTGGATGGCTTCCGCTTTGATCTAGCATCTGCACTCGCGCGCTCACTTCATGACGTCGACATGCTCGGTAACTTCATGACGACCATCCAGCAGGATCCGGTACTTCGCCGCGTCAAGCTCATTGCAGAGCCTTGGGATGTGGGGCCGGGTGGGTATCAAGTCGGTGAATTCCCGCCCCTATGGACCGAGTGGAATGGCAAGTACCGCGACTGCGTGCGCGACTACTGGCGGGGCGCTGCCGGTATCGGTGAACTGGGCTGGCGCCTGACCGGTTCAGCCGATCTCTACGCGAGTGAGGGAAGGAGGCCATCGGCGTCGATTAATTTCATCACCGCCCATGACGGGTTCACGATGCGTGACTTAGTTACTTTTGAGCATAAACACAATGAGGCAAATCTTGAGGGTAACCGCGATGGCACCGATGACAATAGGTCATCCAATTTCGGTATTGAAGGTGAAACTAACGATGAAACAATCAACATACTTCGCCGCAGACAGATACGAAACCTAATGACCACCTTGTTGCTCTCGACCGGCGTTCCCATGTTGACCGCCGGTGATGAGTTTGGGCGAACCCAAATTGGCAACAACAACGCTTACTGCCAAGACAACGAGATTTCGTGGCTCAACTGGGATTGGGAACCTTGGCAGCAAGAACTCCATGCCTTCACTACCTCTTTGGTGCAGTTGCGGCGTGATCACTCAGCTTTTCGCCAGCGTTACTTCTTCGCTGGCCGCCCTATCCACGAAGGTGGCCCAAAAGACCTTGCTTGGATTTCGCCAGAGGGGCGCGAGATTACCGTTGATGAATGGAACTCATCGGATTCGCGCACCCTAGGAATGTTCATCGCTGGGGTCAATGGCGGCAAATCATTTCTCGTCTTGATGCACGCGGGCCAAGAAGCCCAATCATTCACTTTGCCGGGCAACCCATACGGATCCAGTTATCATCGCGTTATCGATACCGAACAAGATTCTGCAATACCGCGCTCCACCGAATTGGCAAGTAGCGATGTCGCGCTGGTGCCGCACAGCATGCTCGTATTCGAAGTAACCGACTAGAGACCTAAGTGCGAACACTCAAACTCCTAAGAGTTGATCGCAATTCCTTGAGCCAGCACCTGCAGCCCCAATTCTTCTGGGGTTGCTAATCCACGATGCCTCGGCAGCATTCGGACGGTGTAACCGAATGGACCGTTTTGCTCCAACGGCAAGGAAATTTGGTACTGCCAGCGATTACCCTCGTACTGCTCAACGGGAGCCATTGCAGAATGACCGGCCTGCACAATCCGATCGTCAGCATCAACCCGGCCAAACACGATTTGAACGACAACGTCATCGGTCGTCAGATTCGCCAGCGACACAAAGGCCTTGACCATAATTTGAGTACCAACCAGTACTGCGTCCCCCACGCCATGTGATTCGACGTGATCAACCTTCAACTCGGGCCAGGCGACGCGGACATGAGTTTTCCAAGACGAAACCTCGGCCGCTAGTGCAAAATCATTTACGCGCATCTCGCGCGACGAGATCGCTGCTGGGGTGTATAGACGGGTCACGTACTCACGCACCATGCGGCTTGCAAGAACTTTTGGCCCCAGAGTGCCAAGGGTGTGCCGCACCATCGCAATCCAAGTTCGCGGCATACCATGCGCGTCGCGATCATAGAAAGTTGAAGCAACCGAATTTTCGATTAGGTCATAGAGGGCAGCTGCTTCAATATCATCTCGGCGATCGGGGTCATCAATACCGTCAGCCGTTGGGATGGCCCAGCCATTTTGCCCGTCAAACCATTCATCCCACCAGCCATCAAGAATTGACAGGTTTAGAGCGCCATTAAGGGCAGCCTTCATGCCCGAAGTTCCGCTGGCTTCAAGTGGTCTGATCGGATTGTTCAACCAAACATCGCAGCCGGGATACAGCAAGGTTGCCATGCTGATGTCGTAATCTGGCAAGAACACGATGCGATTGCGTACATCGACTTCGTCTGCGAATTTAACCAACTCTTGGATCAACCGCTTACCGCCGTCATCGGCTGGGTGAGACTTACCAGCGATCACCAATTGAACAGGTCGTATTGGATCTAGCAGCAGGGCCCGTAACCGCTCTTGGTCACGAAGCATCAACGTCAATCGCTTATAGGAAGGCACGCGACGCGCAAAGCCGATGGTGAGAACATCAGGATCCAAGACATTGTCAACCCACTTCAGTTCCATCTCGCTGGCACCGCGATTTATCCAAGATGCACGTAGACGTTCGCGGGCCATCACAATCAACTGCTCACGTAATGACCGCTTTATGCCCCACAAATGCTCATCACCGGCCTGCGCGATAACTGCCCATGCGCTGGCTTCATCGCCTTGATCTGGGCCGAGTGCGTTGGCCGCAATATCCAAGATTTCTCGAGCTACCCACGTCGGTGCATGCACACCGTTAGTGATGGATGCGATGGGCACATCGTCTGCATCGAAGCCTGGCCACAGCCCAGCAAACATCTCTCGGGAAACCCGACCGTGTAGCAAGCTAACACCGTTTGCGCGCTGCCCAAGGCGCAAGCCCATTACCGCCATATTAAATACATTGGGGTCGCCCCCAGGGTACGTCTCGGCACCCAACGCGATAATTCGCTCGACCGGCAACTTGGCTTCGCCATTTGCACCACCCAGATACTGGGTGACCAGCTCGCGAGGAAATCTGTCAATACCTGCAGGCACCGGTGTGTGAGTCGTGAATACCGTGCCCGCGCGTATCACCTCAAGGGCTTCATCGAAGCCCATGTCAGAATTTTCCGAGAGCAATTCGCGGATACGCTCGAACCCGAGGAATCCTGCGTGGCCCTCGTTGGTATGAAATACCTCAGGTTCGGTGCGCCCGGTTAGCCGGCAGTATGCGCGCAATGCCCTGACCCCACCGATGCCAAGCAGCATCTCCTGCTGCAACCGGTGCTCCCCGCCACCGCCATACAGCCGATCGGTGACATCACGCTCGGCTGGAGCGTTCTCCTCGACATCGGAGTCGAGCATCAGCAGCGGCACGCGCCCGACCTGTGCTATCCAGATTCGCGCCCAAATCTTGCGTCCGCCCGGCAAATCCACCGAAACTTTTACCGAGGCGCTATCAGCTTCACGCAACAGCGTCACCGGACTACCGTCTGGGTCACATAAGGGGTACTGCTCCTGTTGCCATCCATCGGTCGAAAGCGACTGGCGAAAATATCCAGCGCGGTAAAACAGGCCGATCGCAATTAGCGGAACGCCTAGGTCACTCGCTGCTTTCAGGTGATCGCCGGCCAAGATCCCAAGGCCGCCCGAGTACTGCGGGAGTGCCGACGTGATGCCGTACTCCGGTGAGAAGTACGCGATACCAGCAGGAGCATCAGCACCCAGGGATTGGAACCAGCGGTCAGCGGTGAGGTAACTCTGCAGATCGTCGGCCCGCTCGCGCACCCAGCCCACGTAGCCTTCGTCGGCGGCCAACTCGGCCAATCGCTCAGCTGTTATTTCACCGAGTAGCCGAACTGGGTCTTGACCCAATGACTTCCACATTTTGGCGTCCATAGCGGCAAACAGGTCGCGGGTGTTTGGGCTCCAGCACCAACGCAAGTTATGGGCCAAAGCCTCTAGGGGCGCCAAGGGTTCTGGAAGTACGGCCCGGACGTTGAACCTACGGATCGCTCGCACCGGTTAAACGTACCGGGTCTGACAGCGTTTGCATTCTTACCCCTACCAATACCAGCCCGCGCTGCAATCGTCGGTGAAAGTTGTGCCACGGCTGGCCCGGGTGCGGTGGGGATAGCGCGGACAATTCTTAAGCCACGAAGCTTATTTCCTTGCCTTTACCCCAGGACTGTGTTCCCATTGGAGATCCAAATTCTTCACTAAATTAGAAACGGAGAGTGCCATGCCAAGTACCAGTGTCAATTCACCAGTTAGTTCAGCGCCGAGTGCTCGGCTCGCACTGGGTGTTTGTTGGGTGCGGCCGGGTGTGGCCGCAATTGGAGGAGCCCTACGCCCTACTTCAGGCGGCTGGCAAATCCTTTCACCCACAAACATCGCAGCGTGCTTTGAGGGTAATGAAGAGTAGAACTCTTCCCGAACACTAGGTGACGTGTTTGCACGGTGTAGCCAGATAGCGGGGCTTAGCGCTGAGCGCTCGCCAAAAAGTCCGGATTGTCCCACTGCCAATAAAAACTCTGTTGTTCATCGGTACTCTTAACCCATTATGGCTGCGGCGCCGAATGACCCGACCTTAATTTTTGGCGTACCCCCACTATTGGTGGGCCGATTGGCCATCACCGAAGTCAGCCCATCCGTACTAAGTGGCCGTCGCCCTGCCGCGGCGGCAGTTGATGAGGCCGTTCGGGTTCGTGCCACCTGCTTTCGAGAGGGCCACGACACCCTTGGACTAGCCGCCGTACTGCACCGCCCAGATGGAAGTGAACACTCAAGGGTATTTCTGGATCCTGATGGCATAGAAACTTGGGCAGGCATCATCCGCCCGAATGAGATTGGCCACTGGACTTTCACAATTGAAGCTTGGGGGGATCCTTGGTGCACGTGGCTCCGGCGTGCAAATATCAAAATACCTGCTGGTCAAGATATTGAACTCGAGTTCGCTGAAGGTGCCTTGCTGTTGGACCAGGCACTTGCCTTCGAGCTGCCGGCGGCTACTAAATCGCTGCTGATGTCCGCGACTACCGCGATGCGAAATACCTCGCTACCACCATCGGTTCGCCTTGCCGCTGCGGTCGACCCCAGAGTAACCGCCTCAATGAACGAAACCCCAATCCGCGAGCAATTGACCACGAGCGGCCCGTGGCCACTTAATGTGCAACGGCGCCGCGCCCTCTTTGGCGCCTGGTATGAGTTTTTCCCGCGCAGCGAAGGGGCTCTGCTTGATCCCCCCACCTCAGGGACCTTCCCTTCAGCAGCCAAACGCCTTGCTCCGATCGCCGACATGGGTTTCGATGTCGTCTACTTGCCGCCGGTTCATCCAATTGGGTTCACAAATCGAAAAGGGCGAAACAACACTCTGATCGCCAGCGACTCAGACCCCGGATCCCCTTGGGCAATCGGATCGGACGCCGGCGGTCACGATGCGATTCATCCAGACCTTGGCACCATTAAAGACTTCGATGACTTTGTCGCAGTGGCCAACTCACTCGGCATGGAGATTGCCCTTGACCTTGCACTACAGGCATCACCGGACCACCCTTGGGTTAAGACTCACCCGCAGTGGTTTACCACTCGCGCTGACGGGTCAATTGCCTACGCCGAGAATCCACCCAAGAAATACCAGGACATCTACCCACTCAACTTTGATAATGACCCCGAAGGTCTTTACGCCGAAATTGAACGCATCGTCCGCTTTTGGATGTCGCATGGAGTGCGAATCTTCCGGGTGGATAACCCACATACCAAACCCATCTGGCTTTGGGATCGACTCATAGAGTCAATAAATGCAGATAATCCCGATGTCATATTCTTGGCCGAGGCATTCACGAGCCGCCCAATGATGCAGGCGCTCGCCGAGGTCGGTTTTCAGCAGAGTTACACCTATTTCACCTGGCGCAACAGCAAGCAAGAGCTTGAAGAATACGGGA
>WLLZ01000049.1 GCA_009700485.1 Actinomycetota bacterium
CAGGAATCGTTGGTGATGGTGTAGGCGGAGCTTCCGTTGGCGCGCTGGTTGGCACAGGGGAGGGCACAACAGTTGTGGTGCGATTTGCGCAATAGCCAAACGAAGTTGGTTCGCCCGCCTTGACCGTGGGATTCCACGAGGCCCCTTGCGCGATGATTGATCCGCTGGCACCAGTTGACTGCTTCGCATTCCAGATACTGCCCATACTGATACCGGAAGGCAGCACGGTGCTCCATGTTTTCGCGAGGCTTGATGTCGTGGAGATTGCTACATCCGCACAATATCCCGAACTCCAGTCCGTAGTAATCGTGGTGGTCGCGCTCACCCCATCAGTTACCAAAGTGCTTGATCCACTGGGTGTTTCAGCGGCTGCCGATACGGCTGGGATAGCAAGTAATGCAGTTAATCCTGACGCAAGAACAACTAAAACCACCGGTTTTGAGGCTCGGCTTTTTTTCGGGGACATCGAAACTTCCTTAAGTTGGGTAAACCCATAGAGGGTTTACTTGGCTGCTTATCTGAACTCGGTGTTAGGACGGTGACGATTACGTCAGAGTTCCGATTTGCGGTAAGTCGCGATGAAAATCTTTGTTGGAGGTGGCAAAAGGTGGGGCCATCCCCACTTTCGAAGTACTTCCTGAAAAAAGGTCGTACTTTTGGGTGGATGCTTAACTCGCTGAGCTCTGATTGCCGCGTGAAATTGAGACAGTAGGCCTGACTTACGAACTTGCGGGTAGCACCGTGAGGCGGAAAGTTAAGCGCACCGGGCTACCGAGCGCCGCTTCACGGGTACCAACCACGGTGCCGATCCCCGTGTCACGGCAAGGGCTGAGCCTTCGACTCGGAGTGCGAGCTCGGCGCCGTCTGCGCCAGTGACAGTGTTGAGAGTGGTTCCGCTGCTCGTGACAGTGGCTTTAAGGACTATGCGGATTCGGTCGCTAAGTTTGCGTGTCAGGTATCGAGACTCCCACAAAAGGTTCGCGGATTTATCCGTTCAATGCCTTGAACGAACCTCTGAATTGTAATTCGTATACCCCATGGGGTATCCTTCGAGAGGGAAGCCACCGACTGACTCAGGGAGGTTCAATGCCGACTAAAACGGTTGTTGCAAAGAAGGTAACTGCACCCATAGCGCATGTGTTAGCCGACCAAGTTCGGCTCGACGAGATCATTAAGCGGTTAAATCGGGCGCAGGGCCAGCTCGGCGGAATCGTCAAAATGCTGGAAACCGGGCGTAACTGCGATGAAGTAATTACCCAAATAGCGGCCGTTGGGAAAGCAATAGATACCGCAGCCTTCACCTTGATCTCTGCGAGTCTTAAGGAATGTATTCAAGAGGGTGGCTCAGATGCCGAAGCGGTCTCGGCTCAACTTCAACGCCTTTTTCTAATTTTGGCCTAAGGAGCAGTAAGTGCGAAAAATTGTGATAGTAGGTGGGGTCGCAGGCGGTATGTCCGCGGCGACTCGGCTGCGCCGTCTAGATGCGACCGCATCAATCGTGGTGCTTGAGCGCAGCTCATACGTTTCTTATGCTAACTGCGGTCTGCCCTACTTCGTCGGCGGTGTCATTTCCCAGCAAAGCGATTTACTGCTGCAGACTCCGGCTAGCCTGCACGCCAGATTTGAGTTGGATGTGAGAGTAATGAATGAGGTAATCAGTATTGATCGTGGCGCCAAAAAGGTTTTTGTCCGCGATCTTGAAGCAGAGCATGACTATGAACTTGAGTACGATGCACTGATTCTGAGCCCGGGGGCGCAACCGGTGGTGCCACCAATACCGGGTATTGAGTGCGCATTGACACTTCGCACCGTTGAAGATGTCGAACGCATAGTCACTGCAGTCAATGCGGCACCAAAGTGTGCGGTGGTGATTGGCGGGGGCTTTATCGGAGTCGAGACCGCTGAAAATCTTGCGCACCGCGGTATCCCCACCACCATCATCGAAGCAATGGACCAAGTACTTGCTCCACTGGATCCTGAAATGGCGATCCCGGTAGCAAATGAGATCCGCCGTAATGGTGTTGATTTGCGCTTAGGGGTTTCAGTAGCAGCAATCCGTGATGGCGGTGTTGAGCTTTCGGATGGCTCCATGGTGGCAGCTGAAATGGTTATTTTGGCAATCGGGGTTCGACCGGATGTCACCTTGGCTCGCGATGCGGGTCTAGAGATCGGCCCACGCGGCGGTATTCACGTTGATGAGATGAACCGAACGAGTGACCCGGCCATCTATGCCGTGGGCGACGCCGCTGAAAAAAGTGATGCGCTCGACGGGGAGTCCGCACTAGTGCCTTTGGCCAATATTGCCAATCGCCACGGTCGGGTCGCAGCCGACCACATCATGGGGCGCCCGGTTCGTTCGGTACCGACAATCGGAACCGCCATAGTGAAAGTGTTCGATCTAGCCATCGCCACGACCGGCTGGAATGAGAAACGGCTTAAAGCTGCCGGGCGTCCGTTTCAAATAATCCATACTCATCCAGGTTCGCACGCCGGTTATTACCCCGGGGCTGAAACCATGGCACTTAAATTGATCATGGATCCCACGACCGGTTCGATTCTCGGAGCGCAAGGGGTTGGGCGCGATGGTGTAGATAAACGTATTGATGTTATTGCCACGGCGATTCGCGTCGGAGTCACTGCCCCAGAGCTTGCTGATCTCGAGCTGGCCTACGCGCCACCATTTGGATCGGCAAAAGACCCGGTGAACATGCTCGGGTACATAGCCGAGAACCTTTTGTCAGCGCTGACCGAAAACGCTCAGTGGAGTGACGTAGCGGGGTTATGCGCTAGCGGATACAAGATCATCGATGTGCGCTCGGCAGGTGAGTTCGCAGCCGGGGCGATTTTGGGCGCAGTAAATATCCCGGTTGATGAAATTCGAACAAGGTTTACTGAGATCAGCGCACCGAATGTCTTGGTCACCTGCCAAGTCGGCCAGCGGGGCCATACGGCCACGATGTTCTTGCGGGAGCAAGGGATAAACGCGGTAAATCTTGATGGCGGTTATCAGACCTGGAGTCATTCACCTGCATATGTGCCAGATGTTAAATTAGACGAAGCCCGCCCAACAACCGAAATGGAGCACGCCGGTGTGTAGCCCAGCAACTTGCCCAACCTGCAAGAAGATGACTTACTCGGGCTGTGGTGAACATATAGAGCAGGCGCTCGAGGGCTACCCGGCCAGTGCGCGCTGTGACTGCCACGTGAGCAGCTCAGCGAGGTAGAGTCACGACTGCTCAAGTACCTATCAGGAGGGGCCGCATGAATTCAACAGCCGGAAGCCTGCGCGATAAGCGCGCCATCGTGACGGGTGCCTCCCGTGGTATCGGTCGCGATATTGCCTTGCATTTCGCGAGCGCCGGAGCCGATGTAGCCATTGTGGCTCGCAATACGGAAGCACTGTTGGCTCTGCAAGTTGAGATCTTGGCGCTCGGTCGAAAGTGCATTGTCATCACCACCGACGTAACCGCAGAGGGTGCTGCGACAAAGATAATTGAGCAGGCGGAAAGTAGCCTTGGCGGTCTCGACATCTTGGTTAACAACGCCGGTGGCAATAGTTTTTCAGTCGCCTTGCAGTCGATGAAATTCAGTGGTTGGCAAAAAACCATGGCGCTAAATCTTGATTCCATTGTGCTTTTGATTCAAGCTGCGCTCCCTGCCTTGCTTCAAAGCGGCAATGCCTCAATCATTAATGTTTCCTCAATTGCTGGGCTGGGTGGCGCACCTTTGATGTCACACTACGGCGCAGCTAAAGCCGCATTGATCTCACTCACGCAGAGCCTGGCCATTGAAGTCGCGACCGAGGGGGTGCGAGTCAACGCGTTGGTACCAGGGTGGATTGAAACTGATCTCACCGATTTTTTGAGAGCAGAAGACACCGTCGAGCAAGGGTTGCTCAGCCAGGTGCCGATGGGGCGCTGGGGCAGGCCTGATGAGATCGCGCAGGGCGCGCTCTTCTTGGCGAGTGACGCATCCTCATTTATGACCGGGCAGGTACTTGTACTGGACGGCGGGCAGAGCGCTCGTGCATAGCCCCGCCAGCCGCGGCTCACATGCGGCTTGAGTAATCCCAGGACGTAATCACTAGGTTGTCAATCCGAACCGCAACCTCCTGGTCGACGCGTGCGAGCAGCCAGGTGGCCAACTGAGAATTACGGGCGATTGAATAGCGATCCAGTAACTTCGGGAGCAGCTCACCTGCAGCGGGCGCGATGAGTTCAGCGCGACCGCTGCCCCGAATACCCCGGTAAGGCGGTTGGTCGGCGGAGATTTCAAATGCGCAATTCGGGTCATTGCGCAGGCGTTTAGCCACGACCGCATCATCTTGGGTGCAGCACCAAATGGCGTCATCGGCGAATAAGAACCACAGAGATTGAACTAGCGGGTTGGTCTTGCCGTTAGTCGCCAGCCGAATCGGGATGATGGTAGAACTTATAAATTGCCGGACCGAGTCCTCGTCCCACGGCCCTGAGATCAACTTTAATGCGCGATTGTTCTCCATGCTATGGGCTTCGTAACTTGCTTTGGGTGAAGAGAAAAGCAGCGACAACCAAGACGAGTACGACGGTGAACACGATGCTCCAAATATCAAACATCTGGTTCGCAAGTCGCACACCTAGTGCTAAGGCGATCATTATCGCGGCGAAGCCCTGCAGGAATAGCGAGAAGCGCAATTGCCTCCGCATTACCGGATCCATAAGGAAAGTGTACTTCCATGGCATCACTTTGCTGAATTTGCCGGTGCGTCAGGTGTTCCACTGTTTGATCACCTGTTGCTCATGTTCGAACCCGAGTGCAGACAGGCGGGCTGGGTCGAGCGCAAATAGTCTCCCATCGATTGGTGGTAAGCCCAGCCAAGTAGCGGTGAGGATTCTAAGGACGTGGCCATGTGCTACTAGCACGCAATCGTGACCCGCCAAAACTTCGGGGAGGCACCTATCGATAACGCGCGTCACCCTGACGGCAACGTCGGTCAGTTTCTCACCAGGGGTAATGCCCGGTGGTATCAAATGCTGCCAGACCACCCAATTTGGATCACCGAGTTCCGCGCGGATTTCTTTGGTGGTTCGGCCCTCCCACGCACCGTAATCCCATTCCAGAAGATCGTCGGTAAAGCTGCCTGGCTGCAGGCCGGCGAGTTCAGCGGTACGCCGGCTGCGGCTTAGGGGGCTGCATAGCACCAATTGGGGGGTGATACCGGCAAATTTTCTGCCGGCTGCTCGAGCTTGATCTTCGCCGAGCTCGGTGAGCGGGATGTCTGTGCGCCCGGTATGTAGCAGGTCGCGACTCCAACTGGTTTCACCATGTCGAATCAGCCAAATATTGCCCGCCATAGGGATAGCGTTCCATCGTGGAATCCGCAACCGCAAGTGACCCTGTGTTAACACCGAATGAGCCGGGGCTCAAGGCGAATTCACTGACTTTCGTCGATGCCCTGGCCATCGGCCTAAATTCAACCTCGCCGGCCTACTCGTTAGCCGCCGTGCTCGGGCCAATTGTGGTGCTGGTCGGCGTTAATGCCCCAGGAGTGTTAATCGCCTCATTCGTGCCGATGCTCTTGATCGCGTCGGCTTTTAACTATCTAAACAAGGTGGATCAAGATTGCGGAACCACCTTCTCCTGGGTTGGGCGGGCTATGGGTCCGTGGATGGGCTGGCTTGGAGGCTGGGCCATCGCGATGACCGGGGTGCTCGTTGTCGGATCATTGGCCGATGTCGCAGTTCGTTTCACCTTGCTGATGTTGGGCCAAAACGAAATGGCCGAAAATCGTTATCTAGTGATGGCCATCGCGGTGCTGGTCATCATCTTCATGACCTGGATCTGTGTGATTGGCACCCAGGCGACATCGAAAGTCCAGAACGTACTAGTGCTTGCACAGATCGCCGGTTTACTGATTCTGGTGGCGGTGGCTCTGGCCCGAGCCTTCACGGGGTCGGGTACTCCAGGTGCTCCAACCCCAGAGTGGTCCTGGTTAAACCCGTTCAGCCAGACCCCAGGCGCATTGACCGGCGGATTACTTCTCGGGGTTTTTGCATACTGGGGCTGGGAGTCAGCATTCAACCTAAGTGAAGAAACTAAGGATTCCTCGCGCATTCCGGGCCTGGCTGGGCTTGCGTCAACTGTTATTTTGCTAATCACCTACGTGGGCACCGCAATAGCGGTGGTCGCATTTCTTGGCCCGCTTGTTTTAGTTGCCCGAGCAGATCAACAGGAAATGATTTTCGCAACTGTCGCGGGTGACGCCCTCGGCGGATGGAAGTGGATTGTGTTGGCCGCGGTGGCTATATCGGCATTGGCATCAACTCAGACGACGATAATCCCGGCATCACGCACCGCATTGTCAATGGCGCGCAATCAGGCGATCCCAAGTTACTTCGGCAAGATCTCAGCAGCGCATCAAACTCCGAGTGTTTCCACCTGGTGGGTCGCCGTGATTGCCATCATCTGGTACGTCGCGGTCAATTTTATTAGCACCAATGCGTTACTTGACTCAGTCACAGCACTTTCAATGCTTATTGCGTTCTACTACTCGCTTACGGGGCTGGCCTGCGCGGTGTATTACCGCCATTTAGTGCTACACAATGTGCGCGCATTCTTCCTGATAGGTGTGGGGCCGGTAATTGGGTCAATCATGTTGGCGGCCCTGCTCGTGTTATCTGGTATCAGCATGGCGAACCCGGCAAACTCCGAAACCGGTGAGGCGTGGCTGGGTGTGGGGCCACCGCTTGTTATCGGGATAGGTATGTTCGTCGTGGGCATCATTTTCATGGTTGCCTCAAGGCTGTCCGGTTCACCTTTTTGGTTCCGAAAGCCATGTGTTGTTGATCCGGCATTGGTTCCGCTCGCTGATGGCGGCACGAGGGAGAATCACGCCACCTAAATGAGCGGATTTCGCGTTTTCGGCTTGATGGCGTACATTCATGAGTCCGCAATACATCTACATGCGAGTCTTGGCACCATCGAGGTCGAATCCGGACCACAATCGAGACGCGCTTGTCGTCTCGATTGGACTGTTTGATGAGTGCTGTGCAAAATTCGAAGAGTGCTGTGCAATTTTCCGACCTGGGCGTCGCCTCGGTGTTGGTTGACGTCCTTAAACGCGCTGGTATCAAGGAGCCTTTCCCAATTCAAGCTGCGACCATCCCTGATGCAGTAGCGGGTCGCGACGTGTTGGCACGCGCCCAAACCGGCTCTGGGAAAACCCTCGCATTCGGCCTGGCGATGCTGACCAAACTTGGGGGGCGCCGCGCGGAGCCGCGGATGCCGTTTGGGCTCATTTTGGTCCCGACTCGTGAGCTGGCAATGCAGGTCAGCGATGCGCTGCAGCCGCTGTCGGATGCTTGCGGGGTGCGGGGGCGGCTGATTGCTGGCGGAATGCCTTACATCAAGCAGATCCAAGCACTTGATCGTGGGGTGCATTACCTGGTGGCAACTCCAGGGCGCCTTGTAGACCTCGTTAATCGAGGCTCGGTTGACCTTTCGAACGTCACTTTCACGGTGCTGGACGAAGCAGACCAAATGGCCGATATGGGGTTCATGCCAATCGTCCGCGAAATTCTTGACCTCACCAGCCGCGGTAGTCAGCGACTGTTATTTAGTGCGACGTTAGATGGCGACGTGGATGCGTTGATCAAGCGATACATGAAGGATCCTGTTCGTCATTCACTTTCACCGGCCCAGGCTTCGGTCGACACCATGGATCACCACGTTCTACTCGTGCATCCGGCCGACAAGAATGAAGTTGTTACACAAATCGGCGCACGTGATGGCCGCACCATTTTCTTCGTCCGCACCCAAGCTGGTGTCGATCGCCTGGCCGAACACATGACTTCACAAGGTGTTGCAGCTGGGGCACTACATGGTGGTAAATCCCAAGCGGTGCGCACTCGCACCCTCGCTGACTTCCGGGCCGGTATAACTCCGGCATTGGTAGCAACCGATGTTGCGGCCCGGGGTATTCACGTAGATGGCATCAGTCTGGTTGTCCACGTCGATGCACCGAATGATCCAAAGGATTATTTGCATCGCGCCGGCCGCACCGCACGAGCCGGTGAATCGGGCACGGTTGTCACCCTCGGCTCACCACGTCAGCAACGGCATATCAGTGCATTGACATCTAAAGCCGGTGTGAAGCCAGCGGTTGCTCGCGTTCGCCCAGGTGATGCACAGTTGATCTCCATAACCGGTGCACAAGAGCCCTCGGGTATTGCGTGGTTCCCGCCAAAGGAGAAGCCGGCAAAGCCGGCATTTCGTCAAGGTCAAGGCCGAGGCGGTCCCCGCGGCCCACGCGGTCCGCGTCAGCACTCAAGTGATCGCCCGGGGCGCCCGGGCGGGCATCGCAATGCCGTCAAGAGTGGCACCGCCCGCAGCAGTAAGCAGCCTGCTAGGTAAGGCTTTCGTCAACAAGGCGGTGACCGAGTTGCTGGCGTCTGCGATCCCACCAGTACAGGCCGAGTGCACCAAGGCCGACCAGTAACTGGGGCAGAAACCAAGCTAAGCGCCAAATTAAGTCGGCTGCGATCGCGGTTGAACTATCGAGCCCGAAACCGATGAGCAGAGCGACAAGCGCTGCGTCAACCGTGCCGAGGCCGCCGGGGGTAAGTGGTACCGCGGTTAGCAATAGTGCGATCGAGAATGTTGCGAAAACCTCAAGAAATGTCAGGTCGCCGGGGAATGCCCCAAGTCCGGCCAGTGCGACAATCAGTACGCCCATCGGGGCCAATTGCGCACCAAAGTTTGCGGCGGCCAACTGTGGCCAACGAGTAGCAACCATTTCGGAAGCTTGGGTGTGGAAAGTAACCAATGACCCGGTGATATCAGGGGCCGGCTTCTTCAGTTTGGTGAAAATCGCGCCAATGGGTTTGCTAGCGAAGGCACCGATTCGCCGGGCCCCATCTTCACTTCGCAAAATAATAATGACCCCGATTAGGGACACAATCACGACGATTAGGCCGACAATCGCTAATACGTTGTAGGCGGCCGCCGACTTACCGTTGATATTCAAGAGCAGCAGCGCGATGGCTGGAGTACCGAAAGTAAATAGGTAGGTGAATACCGCGTCGGCGGAGACCGCGGCGGCCGCCCGAGCCGAGTTGACTCCGTACTTAGCCAGGATTGCGTATTGCGTAGCTACTGCAACCGCGCCACCACCCGGCACTACATTCGAAAGTAGAAAGCCAGATTGACGTGACACAAATGAAGCGCGATAAGACAACTTTGGAATTGCAGCAATGCCTGTGAACGGGTAAATAATGATATTCGCTAAGGAGGCGGCGCCAAGGGCGGCGATCCACCACGGGCCCATCGCGGCAACCTTGGTCAAAGCTGTTTGGTAATCCCCGAACTGCGGAAACAAAAATGCGAAAACTAAAACCATTACGGCAATACCGACCAAAGCGAAGACGACTTTGCGCCAAGGCGCTCGTCGCACAGATTTAGGCATCGAGTTCGGGGAATTCATCGTCGCTAATGTCCTCTGCTGGCTGTGTGCGGTCGCGCCCAAAAGTTCCGACCAGCATTAGGCCATACCCGACCGATGGGCCAATAAGTAAGGCGAAGAGCACCGTACCTAACCCAACGATGCCACCTAGCAGCCAGCCGATCGCGAGAACTACCACTTCGATTGACAATCGAACGGCTGGCACCGGCCAGCCGGTTCGCTGATGGATGCCCGTCATCCAGCCATCACGAGGTCCGGGCCCTAGGTTTGTTGTTAGGTACAGCCCACTTCCAAGGCCGATCGCCGCAATTCCGAAAAGTACTTCCAAAAGTTGCATGGCGAATGTCTGTGGTCGTGGCAAGAACATCAACGAAACTTGCAAAGCGATTGCGATGACTATTGCATTGCTGATGGTGCCAAGACCGGGACGTTCACGCAATGGGATCCAAAGCAGTAGTACGAGCACACTGATGAAAAAAGTTGCGAGTCCGATTGACATCGGCAATTTGGTTGACAACCCTTGTGCAAGTACGGTCCAAGGGCTGACCCCCAGCCCGGCGGCAACCAGCATGCCATCACCGGTGCCGAAGAGCGACAGGCCGATGATGAGGATTGCGAAGGTAGAGGGCTTGGTGCGCCAACGTGAGGGGGCCCGCCACCTAGTAACCGGGATGGTCCTTGAGGGCTTCAGCCAACTCATGATGTCAGAAATTGCGAACACCCCTTTATTGGTGGCCTAAAAGATGTAGCGTTTGAAGGGTTGGAGGTCTGATGAAATCATATTGGCGAGTCCGGGTTTTTCTGGCCCCTGGATTAGTTACCGCACTGCTGTTGATTGCGGGTTGCGGCTCAGGTGGCCAAGCGGCTGTTTCGTCAACCCCGAGTGCAGCCACCGCGGCGACTGCCGCGGCGGGGGAGCCAGACGTGTTGCTAGATGCACAGTCGCTAACGGTGCTTGACCAGCCGGTGCGGTATCCGAAGAAAAAAGCTGCACAGATCTCAAGTTCGATCCTTGCACTTGATCCAGGGCAAGAGACTGGCTGGCATAAATACCGAACACCTATGTATGCCTACATTCTTGAAGGAACGTTGACCGTTGAATATGACGCTGGCGTGACCAAGGAGTTTGCGGCGGGTACGGCGCTGGTGGATGCGATGAATGTGTGGCTTAACGGCTCAAACAAGACGGATGCACCCGTCCGTGTGTTAGTAGTGAATATGGGAGCGGCCGGCATCGCAAACAGTGTCCAAAGGCCGTAACCACTAAAGGCGGCCGGCCAAGGCATTGCGCATTTACTCGAAGCCCTTTAGCCTGCACGAGTGATTGTCACTGCGGGGCTACTTGGAACTCAGGGCGCGAGGAGAGTTCTACTCCTCATCATGTGCGCTGTAGCACTGGCTTGGGTGGCTTTGGCAATCATCCCGATGAGCCACAGTCAATTGGGCTTCGTGCTGATGTGGACTTTAATGTCGTTGGCGATGATGATTCCGACCGTCCTGCGTCCAATGCTGCGAATTGCTGGTGGATCGGCGATGCGGGCATGTAGTTTCGTGGTCGGTTACCTGACTATTTGGATCGCGATGGCGGTGCCGGCAATCATTCTTGTGAATGCCGTCCCATGGTCTGGCCTGCTCATTTCGTTCGGGTGGATCGTCGTCGGCCTTTACCAACTAACGCCGTGGACCCAAACGGCGCTGCGCCGATGCCGGTCCATGCAGGCAAGTGACCCGGCATTTCAGTTGGGAATTAAGGAAGGAGTTGCCTGCGCAAGTGCCTGTTTCCCGCTGATGGTGATTGGTGTGGTCACGATCGCCGGTATGCAGCCAGCACTTTCCTTGCTTTCAATGGTTGCTCTCGCCGCATTTATGATCTGGGAGAAATCACCACGAGTTGGTTCAGTAGCGCTTCGTGCCAGTGGCATTGCCGTGATACTTGTCGCTAGCACCGTGTTAGTCCTCGGCGGCGCAGAAACCGGGCACGTGCACAAAATGAGTGCGCCTA
>WLLZ01000005.1 GCA_009700485.1 Actinomycetota bacterium
GCCGCCTGAAATCGCGTACTCCTGAACACCAAAAGTGCCGAGCACTAGGTCACCGACTTTGAACCTAGGGTGGTTGGAGGTGACAACTTCGCCTACGGCGCCGGCGCGCATCACCTCATCGATCGCGACCGGTGGCAGGTACGAGGGGCGATCATCTAGCCAGCCCCGCATCGCTGGGTCCAAGGAGATCATCGTGATGCGAACTAGAAACTCGCCGGGGCCGGGCTCGGGAATGGCATGGGTTTCAATACGCCAGTCGGCAGCCACGGGCAGGCCGGCGGGCCGGCGGGCCAGGCGGATGGAGGTATTACTGCTGGCGCCACTGTTTTGTCGATAAGTCATAACGAACCTTTGCACACTACTGCCGAATCGGCTTCAAAATGGCTGGTGGTGGCCTAGATTCTGCTTCTATGACCACGCCAGTCAGCCAGACCCCGTCAATGACGTTGCCAAAAGTGCTGTTTGGGATAAACGCTTTGGTGGCTTGGTGCGGTGTGTTGCTCTCGTTCATCCTTAACGCCAGCGGATACTACCCACCTGACACGAGTACTCCAACGCTTTTCGGCGATAACTCGGTAGGTATTGACGGTTTAGTGGGCCGGCTTCTCGATTGGATTACCTACTTCACAATTCTCGGTAATGTCATCGTGGCTATTGTGATGACTTTGCTGTTTTTACGTCCTGTCCGCGATAGCAAATTAATGCGGGTGCTCCGTCTTGATGCATTGATAATGGCCGTAGTAACTGGAGTCATTTACAACCTTTTACTTGGGCCTGGAGTCTCGCATCAGGGCTGGGATTTCTTCTCTAATGGACTCCAGCATGTGATCACCCCAATTCTGACGGTGCTGGTTTGGCTCATCGTTGGCCCGCGCCGGTGGATTAACATCAAGGTGATTGCCCTGTCATTGATTATCCCCATTCTTTGGGCGGTGTTCGCCCTCGTTCGTGGCGCGGTTATTGGGGCGTATCCGTATTCATTCCTGGATGTCGCAACCAAGGGACTAACAAGTGTGCTTGCTTTTATCGGCGTGATTATGGTTGCCTCGATCATCCTAGCGCTGGTCCTAATGGGTATCGATGCGGTGATCTCGTCCTGGACTCGGCGCGCGAAACGCAGTTGACGTCGCCCACATAAGATGTCGGCTGGCTCATTGACAATGAACGGGTAAGGGAGGCCGGCGCGAATGGGCGCTTTGCTCGCGTTGGCATCAAGTGTCACTTGGGGTGTTGCTGATTTCATGGGGGGCCTGGCGGCTAGGCGGGCGGGCCCGGTGCACGTGCTAGCGGTGTCCTACCCAGCCGGGGCAATTGTCCTGACATTTTTTGCCCTGTTCCTGATCCCCGGTGAATTTTCAACCGGAGTGGTGATCTGGGGTGGTGCCGCCGGCTGCGTCGGTGCCCTAGCTATCGGTCTGTTGTATTTGGCACTATCGCGCGGCCCGATGGGCATTGTGTCGCCGATCACGGCGGTGATAGCCGGGGCCGTTCCAGTTTTCGTTGGACTCATGCGTGGTGAGTCACTCTCCGCTTTCGCTGTATTCGGTATTGCGTGCGCAGGGGTAGCCGTAGTCCTGGTCAGCCGCGAGACCGGCGAAAAAGCCAAGGTGACGATGTCGACGATCGGCTTAGCAATAGCCAGCGGCGTCGCGATCGGGATTTACCTTTCTGCAATTGGTTCAGCCCCGGTTGACTCCGGCGTATGGGCGGCAACCTTTGGACGCTGGGTTTCAACGGTAGTTCTACTTGCCGTACTACTGATCTTTGCTCGCCCATTTGTTAGTCAGGGGTTCCCGTGGGTTCTCGTGATCGCATCCGGTGTTTTGGATGCTCTTGCCAACGGGGTATTTCAGTTGGCTTCCCAGAATGGTCAACTGTCGGTGGTGGCCGTCATGGGCTCGCTCTATCCGGTCGCGACGGTTATCTTGGCGTGGGTGTTAATCAAGGAGCGCCTGAATAAGATCCAATTAGTCGGGGTGGGGATAGCGCTCTTTGCCGCCGCAACCTTGTCATTTAGTTCATGATTTGTTCACTGTGATGGAAAGGCCCGGATGATCACCGCCGAAAGACATGGCAATGTGAGCGTGCTTCGCATGGACTACGCGAAAGTAAATGTCGTCGATCTGGAGTTCCTGACTGCAATCGTTGAGCAGTTTCGCGCCGTTCCGGTAACCGATGCAATTGTGCTAACCGGTAACGGAAGGGCGTTTTCGGCCGGGGTGAACCTGAAACGACTCATGGAAGAAGATCTTGGCTACACAACTGAATTCGTGGATATGTTGTCCGGTGCAATTCTGGAAGTTTTTCTTCATCCACGCCCGGTGATCGCTGCGATTGACGGGCACGCAATCGCGGGTGGATTCATGCTTGCGGCGGCCTGTGATCTGCGATTGATGTCGGCGGGCCTGACCGGCATGACCGAACTTAAAGTCGGAGTACCAATTCCGTCTATCCTCCGTGAAATCGCTCGCCACAGTCTTGGTCACTACACCCAATCTTTAGTTTTAAGCGGTGATCTAATAGATTCGAAGCGCGCCTATGAAATCGGCTTTGTCGATGCGGTAGTTGAGCCGGAGGACTTACTTGATGAAGCGATAGCTCGTGCAGCTTTGCTGGCTGCCGTCCCGGCAGGTACTTATGCACTGACCAAACGAACCTTGAAGTTCGAGGCGGTGCAACGCATGGAAGTTGCGGAGCCTGAATTCGGCGCAGAAATCCGCGCGACCTGGCACGATCCCGAAATCAGGGCCGTTATTGCAGAGTACTTGGAATCAATCACTCGGAAGTGACGGCTGCGCCGAAGGCCTAGTCTTAAGCGCGATGCGGATCAAAGGTATCTGCATTGGCACTCTTGCCCACGCGGCAATTTTGTGGGGGGTGCTCGCGCGTGAAGAATTTTGAACTGTGATCGCGTACTGCCAGTTACCAGCCCACACGCCAACTAGCAGCGCGGCTGAGGCAACTGGTGCCCAGCGCGCCCGCGTCAGTAAACCAATCCCGCACGCGATTTCGGCAACTCCGCTGGCGTAGTTGATGGAGCGGTGCGCGGGAAGGGCTTTTGGTAGCAAAGGCTCAAAGACCGATGGTTTGATCAGGTGGATGATGCCGCTTGCGAGGAATGAGCCGGCGAGAATCTTGGTACCAATTGGCGAATGCGTCGTCATGGGGCCAGTGTCTCGCGGTTAGATGTGGGTATGCGCACTGACTCTGCTGATGTGGTAATCGTCGGTAGCGGCATGGGCGGTGGCACCTTGGCTTGGGGGCTGGCGCGCCGGGGGATCAAGGTACTGGTTGTCGAGCGCGGCGACTATTTGCCTCGGGAGCCGCAGAACTGGTCACCAACGGAAGTTTTCAAGAACCGCCGCTACAAACCCGATGAAAGATGGCTGGACGAAGGTGGCGGCGAGTTTCGACCCGGAGTTCACTACCTGGTGGGCGGCAATACGAAGGTGTATGGGGCGAGTTTGCCGCGCCTTCGTGAATGCGACTTTGCGGAGATCAAGTATCCGACAGGGATCTCGCGGGCGTGGCCATTTCCATATGCCGATATTGAGCCCTACTACTCGCAGGCGGAGTCGTTGTATCGGGTGCACGGTGCAACCGGCGAAGATCCAACCGAACCTTGGCGAAGCCAGCAATTCCCGTATCCGGCTCTATCGCATGAGCCGTACATCCAAGGGGTCATCGATCGGCTCGGTCAGCAGGGCGTGCATCCGTCGGCCACCGCAATGGGAGTTGACTTGCAGCCCGGCGGGGCTTGTATTAGGTGCGGTACCTGTGATGGATTCCCGTGTCGGGTTGGAGCTAAGTCTGATTCTGAAACATGCGCACTTGAGCCGGCGCTGGCTGGAGGTTTTGTTCGTTTGCTCACCAATACCAGAATTGATCACCTTGAGACAGGTGGTACGGATCAAGTGGTCCGGTTGGTGGGGGAGTGCGCTGGTGAGCCGATTTGGATAACCGGAGGGGCTTATGTATTGGCGGCCGGTGCGGCAAATACCGCGGCGCTTCTCCTTCGGAGCCGTGATGATCGTTGGCCAAATGGCGTTGGTAATTCGAATGATCTAGTGGGCCGTAACTACATGATGCACAACAACACTCACCTCGCGGCCATCGACCCTCGCCGCAGGAATGATGTGGTATTTCAAAAAACTTTTGCTATCAATGACTTCTACTTCGACATGGGTGACGGCTACCCTGGTGGATCAATTCAGTTGATCGGCAAGGTGCAGGGGTCGATGATGAAGACCCACGCCACGCGGGCTCCGCTACCGTTACTTAACGAGTTTTCTAAGCGGAGCCTTGAACTACTTGTGATGGCCGAGGATCTGCCATCTCCGCAGAATCGGGTGAGCGTTACTCAAAGTGGCCAAATAGCCGTTCGATGGAAGCGAACCAACTATGACCGCCATGAGCTGTTGTTGGCCGAAACTAAACGGCTACTGCGGCAAATTGGTTACCTTGGTGTTTTCGAGCAGCGGTTCACTATCGACATGAATAGCCACATGTGCGGCACCGCGGTCGGTGGCACTGACCCAGCGCAAAGTGTCGTTGATGGGCTCGGTAGGTCACATGAGGTGGCGAACCTCTTCATCGCGGATGCTGCGTTCTTCCCGTCGTCAGGTGCGCAAAACCCGGCCTTAACGATTGCGGCACTCGCACTGCGGATGGCCGCCGAGGTCGAGTGGGCTTAATTCGCCACGCAGCGGAAAAGTGGCCTGCCCTTAGGGCAGGCCACCGTCCTTAGGATTTAGAGATTGCGCGAGAAAATTGCGTCAATCTCAGCTTGGTCTGCCGGCGTTAGTGCGCGGGCGCGCTGCCGATCCCACTCCCGATGGATTTGCCGGCGGTTGGCTGCGTCGCGGCTTTGGGGTTCACGGTCGAACACTGATGCGAAAATCTTCGCGAATGGCTTCACGGAGGGTAACTCCTAATTCATTGTGTTGGTGCGGTTGACCTGGGGTTTTCCAGATATACCGTGGTCGGTGGGCGGGTGTGCCCTATGACCAACGCAAGTGTCCCTTACATTTCGCGCCCCCTGAACGAAAAAAGGAGGTATGTGCGCGAATTCACAAACTGTTCACCCATTAGAGTGATCAAAGGTGGGGCAGGTCACAAATTCACCTCTAATTGGCGGCATGTGCGACGATCCACCCTTAGGTCTTAACGCTTCACCCTCGTTCAGGAGGCATTAGTGGTAACGCGGATCACCTACTCTCCAAAGGTGTTCATTCCGCTCACCATGCTGTGCCGCGATCGCTGCGGCTACTGCACTTTTGCGCAGTCTCCGGCGCATTTGCCGGCGCCCTACCTAAGCCCTGCCGAAGTACTAGCCATCGCCCGCCAAGGCGCAGAGTCGGGCTGCCATGAGGCCCTGTTCACCCTAGGCGAGCTACCCGAGGATAGGTACCCGGTAGCCCAGCAGTGGCTCACCGAGGCGGGTTACGCGACTACCGTCGAATATGTAGCGGCCATGTGCCAAATGGTGCTGGATGAAACCGGTCTGTTGCCGCATGCAAACGCCGGGGCCCTGAGCCTTGATGACCTCGCAATGCTGCGCAAGGTGGCTCCGAGTCAGGGCATGATGATCGAGTCTTTGCGTCCAGATCTGGCGGCGCATCGCGGGGCACCTGATAAGACACCCGAGCGTCGACTTGCAACTTTGCATTTCGCGGGGGAGTTGCAAATCCCATTTACCACCGGCATCCTCATCGGTATTGGTGAAATCCGCGACGACCGCATCGAGGCGCTGGAGGCGATCGCAGCTGCGCATCAACGTTACGGGCACGTCCAGGAAGTCATAGTCCAGAACTTTGTTCCCAAGCCTGGCACTTTGATGCGCGATCACCCAGCGTGCTCGCTGGACGACTTAGTAGATGCAATAGCACTGGCGCGCATGATTTTACCCGCTGATGTGCACCTACAGGCGCCACCGAACTTAGTTGATGATCCAGCGGTGTTAATCGAAGCCGGTATCGATGACTTCGGCGGGATATCGCCGGTGACCGCCGATCACGTCAATCCCGAGAAGCCATGGCCGAGTATCGAGTCGCTACGTGCGGTAGTTGAATCGCGTGGGCTCGCACTGGTGCCGCGACTGACGATTTATCCAGAGTTTGTGCTCGACCCTGGGCCCTGGCTCGACGAGAACGTTCGGTTTGCGGTCCTAGACAGAAGTGACGCCGAGGGCTTTGGCCGCGATGACCCGGGAGCCACTTTCCCCGAGCGCCATGAAGCTGCGGCGAATGTAGGTACCGGAGCTGAAGTCGTGCAAATCGGTCGGCGGTCTACTGCTTGGTATTCAGGCGCCGACCGATCACCGATGTCGCTAATTGGCAGTGCGACGTCGCAGCCGGAAATCAAGGGTGCAGTTCGTGAAGTTTTGGCTGGCGCTCAAATTGGGCAAGAACTTGACGTCGCCGAGATCACCACTCTATTTACCGCGCGCGGTGCCGAAGTGATGGCGGTCGCAGCCTTCGCTGATGACTTACGGGCAAAAGTAAATGGCGATGAGGTTACGTTCGTCCACAACCGCAATATCAACTACACCAATGTCTGTACCTTCAAGTGCACCTTCTGTGGGTTCTCCAAAGGGCCGATGTCCTTGAATCTACGCGGGGCCCCTTATCTGCTGACCAATGATCAAATTGCCGAGCGAGTGCGCGAGGCTGCGGCCCTCGGGGCCACCGAAGTTTGCCTTCAGGGTGGGATCCATCCCGATTTTGACGGTAACTACTACGTGGAGGTCTGTCGTACCGTCAAAGCCGCTGTCCCTGACATGCACATCCACGGATTCACCGCCCTTGAAGTTACCGAAGGGGCACGCCGATTGGGTGAGCCGCTGCGTGAGTACCTGCTTCGAATGAAGGAAGCCGGATTGAGTTCCCTTCCGGGTACCGCGGCCGAGATCTTGGATGATGAGATCCGGGCGATCTTGTGCCCCGACAAAGTCAACACCGAGCAGTGGCTCGAGTGCCATGAGATTGCCCACGAAATTGGTTTGCGCTCGAATGTGACGATAATGTTTGGCAGTGTTGAGCAACCGGTGCACTGGGCTCGGCATATCGTTCGCACTCGAGATTTACAAAAGCGAACCGGTGGTTTCACCGAGTTTGTACCGCTACCTTTCGTCCATATGGCCTCACCTATTTACTTGAAGCGGCGGGCTCGGCGTGGTCCAACTTGGCGCGAGACGGTGCTCATGCATGCGGTCGGGCGCATCGCGTACCACGGCCAGATCAGTAACATTCAGGCGTCTTGGGTCAAGTTGGGTGTTGATGGTGCGCGTCAGTTGCTGCAGGCGGGAGTTAACGACCTTGGTGGCACTTTGATGGATGAAAATATTTCCCGTGCCGCTGGCGCTGCCCATGGCCAGGGTTTGACACCGGCCGATTTCCAAGCCGTCTGCGATCCGATTGGCCGCACAGCCCGCGAGCGCACCACTTTCTACGGTTTAAGTCCCCGTAATGAAGGCGTGGTGTCAGTATGAAAGTTAGGTCGCTAGTTACTACTACCCAGGAGACCTGCAGTGAAGCGGGCGCAGCGGTAAATCCACCGACGATAATCGTGATTGCCGCCGCGGTGGTGCAAAACCCACTCGCCGGAAAAGGCAAAGTCGATGATTTATCCGAGCTTGTTGAACTTGGCCGCGAATCCACTGAGTTATTGGCGCAACGGGCCCTTCGTGCGTTAGCCGCAATGGGTGTAGAGCATGCTGCAGTTCGCGGCTACGGCAAGGGTGCGATTGTTGGTGTTGATGGTGATCGTGAACACACCGCTGCAGTTCTACACCCGCGTTTTGGGGCCCCGGTCCGGGTGCACAGATCACCATGCCGATAGGCAACAAAGATGATCGCTGGGTCTTCGATGACATGGATTCGGTTGATCTGTCGATACCCGACGCCCCGCATTCAGATGAAATGGTCATTGCCTTGGTGCTTAGCACCGGTGGTAGACCGAATGCCCGCGTGAAGAAACCTACATAAGGAGCCCGATGTTCAAGGCGATGATCATGTTGACCCGGCGCGATGACCTAACCCACGAACAGTTTGCGCAGTGGTGGCTCCAAGAGCACGCGCCCATGGCACGTGAGCTTCCCAATGTTCGTCGCATCCTCTTTAATCTCGTGGAGCAAAACCCTGATGCGCCCTGTGATGGGATAACCGAACTATGGTTCGACTCCCGTGTAGATTTCGATGCAGCCTACGCAACCGAGATCGGCAAAAAGGTAGCGGCCGACTCCTTGGCGCATCTGACTTCGCGCGTGCGTTTATTTGTTGACGAGCAATCGGTGGCCTGAAGAAGTAATGAATGCGGCCCGGGAAAGTGAGTGGTCCGATGCCTAAGCGCTCGTATCTCGGCACCCCGGCAACGGCACCTGGTCCGGCCGGGCCGCAGATGCTGAAAGCCTTCGGACAAATTCGCAACAACCCCTTGATGTATCTAAATCGCGTGTGGCAAGAGTATGGCGATGTTGTGCAATTTCCGATCCCGCGCCCTCCGACTTACCTGGTGGTAGATCCGTCTGGGGTTGAGCGCGTGCTCTTGGGTAGCGCCCGCTACTACGGTAAGTCGACTATCCAGTACCGAGCTTTATCGCTGGTAACCGGTGAGGGTTTGTTGACCGCTGATACCGAGGCGTGGCGGCGCCAGCGGCCGATGGTGCAGCCGGCGTTTCATCACGAGAGCCTTGCTGAGATCGCCGCTCATATTGCGGTCGCTATCGATCGTATAACCGATGATTGGCGCCGGGCAGGTTCTGGCACGGTCATCGATGTTGATGTGGCGATGATGCACGGCGCATTGGAGGTGGTGGGTCATGCATTATTCGGCACCGACCTAACTCGAGACGCCGAGCAATTAGCCAGTGCAACATTAAGTGCATTAGACGTTGTCATCGCCCGGGCTAGAGTGCCGATATCGCCGCCGGATTGGGTTCCGACACCCGCGAATCGAAAATTGCGACGGGCCAATGGTCAACTAGATGCTGCGGTGAACGCGATGCTTCAAGAGCGACGTGCTGAAAACCGTAATTCACCGTCCGACATGCTCGATATCTTGCTGTCAGTTCGAGATGATGATGGTGTCGGCCTTACCGACCTTGAGATTCGCAATCAGATGGTCACGTTCATTGTGGCAGGGCACGAGACCGTGGCCAGCGCCTTGACTTGGGCGTGGGGTTTACTCGCGGCAAACCCGAAATGGCAAAAACGAATGCAGGCCGAAATCGACGAGGTCGTTAGCGGACGACGGGTGACGTTTGCCGATTATGCGAATTTACCGGTAACTCGAGCGATTTTTGACGAAGTTTTACGCCTTTATCCACCCGCATGGTTGATTACCCGAAAGGCGCTTGTTGACGACGTACTTGGCGGCTGCGAGATCCCGGCCGGGGCGCTCATCATCTTGAGTCCATATTTATTGCATCGGCATCCAGATATCTGGGAGCAGCCAAATGATTTCGATCCAGATAGATTCCTGGGCGGTAAAATAAACCGCACCGCGTTCATTCCCTTCGGTTACGGCCCACGGCTTTGTGTTGGCCGAGATTTCGCTAATCTTGAAGGAGTTTTAATGTTGGCCGGCTTGGGCGGGCGCTTCGAGGTCGAGTTTGCGGGCGGGGCCCAACTACCCGCGGGCAACCCGTTGGTAACAATAAGGCCTCCCGCGGGGATGCCATTGGTGGTTCGCGAGCGAGTTAGTTCAGTCGGCGAGTAGCCGGAGCAAGTCTTGATGCAGCAGGCCATTGGACGCAACGGCAGACTCGCCCCGCAATACCGGGGTGCCGTCAATGGCGGTGATGGTGCCACCGGCTTCGGTGACTATCGGGATCAGCGCCGCAACATCCCAGGGGCCTAGGTCTGCTGGCTCCACTGATAGATCCACGGCACCTTCGGCGACGAGCATATGCGACCAAAAATCACCGTAGGCGCGCTGGCGCCAAGTGGCTGCGACCAATTTCGGCAGCGCATTTTCCCAACCCACCGAATCCGAATAAGACAATGAGGCATCGGCGATTGAGTGCACTGAACTAACCCGCAAGCTGGTGGCAGGTGCGCCAAATGTTGACTGCCAAGCGCCACCGCCGACCCGGGCCCACCAGCGCCGACCAAGTGCCGGCGCGGATACCACCCCAATGACTACCTCGTCATCGAGTGCCAACGCAATCAAAGTTGCCCATACCGGCACCCCGCGTACGTAGTTTTTAGTGCCATCGATTGGGTCGATAATCCATTGGCGATTCGAATCACCGGTGACACCAAACTCTTCGCCGAGCACGGCATCTGTCGGGCGCTGCTCGTTTAGGATCTTACGTAGGGTTTGTTCGCAATGGCGATCGGCCTCGGTCACCGGTGTTAAGTCCGGTTTGGTATCGATAACTAGGTGAAGTGAAAGAAAGTGCGCCATCGTGATTGCATCGGCGGTGTCAGCCATGGAGAGTGCGAGCTCGAGGTCAGACGCGGAGTCGGGTGTCACGCGCTGAAATCTATCGGTTGCCAATATATTTGTTCATGTGGACTTGCCGTTAGACACTGTATTCGGGCTCCCGGTGCACGCCCTGGTGGTGCATTCGGTCGTGGTGCTTTTACCGTTGAGCGCCATTGGGGCAATTTGTATGGCCTGCTGGCCACGTTTCTCCCGGCGCTTCGCTCCATTGGTGGTGCTATTGGCCTTCGCCTGCGTTGTGTTCTCGTTGATCAGCAGGGAGTCTGGTAAGGCCCTGGCGGAGCGGGTCGGCCTACCGCAGGTGCATTCAGAACTTGGCGAGACGATGCCCCTGATAGCGCTCGCGTTCTTTGTGGTGCTTCTCGTGTTTTGGCTCTTTGATCGAGGTATCCCCGGCAATCGACACCGGCCTGTTTGGCTGCGATTCTTAGCCGTTTTACTAATTATGCTCGCGGTTTTTGCAACTTATTGGGTTATCCGGGTCGGGCACTCCGGGGCTGAAGCCACCTGGTTATTCAAAATATCGCAAACCAATTAACCGGCTGGTAGTGCCACCCCGGCTAGTAGCCGGCGCATTGAGGCAAGGCGTTCTTGTACCGCAATAGGCTGATCAGGAGCCCACAGGTTTAGACCACAATCTGGTTCGTCGTGCGAGCAGGCTCGCGGGCAGTTCGTGATACCGGGTGCCAAATCCGCGAATGAGCTAATTACGCGATCGGCGTTGACGTGAGCGAGGCCAAATGAACGAATACCCGGAGTATCGACAATCCATCCGCCGCCGGCCAGCGGTATGGCAACAACACTCGTCGAGGTGTGGCGGCCCTTGCCCGTGACGAGGTTAACGCCACCGGTGGATCTATCGGTGCCGGGCACAATCGCATTAACCAGTGTTGATTTCCCAACTCCGGAGTGCCCGACGACCACGGTTACCTGATTGCGTAGTGCATCGACCAATCTTGGAGTCGGAAGTTTCAGGTGAATCTCGAAAACTGGAATATCAAGTGGCACATACATTCGGTTCAGTTCAGCGGGGGAGTGTAGGTCGGTTTTGGTGACTATCAGCATCGGCTGGATGCCGGCATCGTATGCGGCAACAAATGCTCGGTCGATCAGCCCGGGGCTCGGGTCGGGGTTGATGGTGGCGGTTACAACCGCAAGTTGGGTGGCATTGGCCACGATGACTCGCTCGACCGGGTCAGTGTCATCGGCGGTCCGGCGCAGAGTTGATATTCGCTCTTGGCGTCGAACAATTCGAGCTTGGGTGTCTTCGGTGCCGCTGAGATCACCCACGAGGTCGACGAAATCGCCGACGACGAGGCCTTTTCGCCCGATCTCGCGGGCTTTAACCGCGTAGATAATCGTGCGCTCATCGTTGGTCTCGCTGTCAGCTAAAGCCACCGTGAATCGACCGCGATCAACGGCTACTACGGTTCCAGCCTTGGCTTCATCGTGTGCAGGGCGATCCTTTGATCTGGGTCTTGACTTGCCGCGGGTGGGCCGAATGCGTACGTCGTCCTCGTCGAGGCGATTCATGCGCTCGCGCTGTCGACTCACGTGTCACCGGTGGAAATTTCGGCACCGAGCATTTGCGACCAGCGGCCCGGGAAGTCGGGAAGAGTTTTGTCGGTGGTTGCGATGTCTTCGATTTCAACATTGCGCACATGCAAGCCGATTACGGCACCAGCCGTCGCCATCCGATGATCGGCGTAGGTGGCCCAACGCCCGCCATGCATGAAAGTTGGACGGATGTGCAGGCCATCAGGTGTTTCTACGGCATCGCCACCCAGGTGTGTTATTTCATGGGCGAGTGCTTTGAGACGATCGGTCTCATGGCCGCGTAAATGCGCGATACCCGTTAAGTGACTTTGGCCTTTGGCCAGTGCTGCCAGTGCGGCGATTGTTGGCGTCAATTCACCAACCGCGCCGAGATCGGCATCGATGCCCAAAATGTCACCTGACATTGAAACCGTCAAGCCATTCTCATTAAGACTGACTTGGGCGCCCATGCGCTGAAGGAGTCCGCGCAAGGCATCACCGGGTTGGCTGGTCGATGCCGGCCAGCCCTGAATGGTCACGGTGCCCTTGGTAACCATTGCGGCTGCAAGGAAGGGGGCAGCATTGGATAAGTCAGGTTCGATACGGCGATCAATTGCACTGATGGTTTGACGTCGAATCCTCCAGGTATTGACAATTGACGTGTCAACTTCGACGCCGTGCTCGGCCAGCATTCCAATCGTCATGTCAATATGAGGTTGACTTGGTATCGGTGGCCCAATATGCGCAATCGTGATGCCATTTTCGTATCGGGCACCTGATAGCAAGAGAGCAGAGACGAACTGACTCGATGTTGACGCATCGATTGTTACTTGACCCCCTGAAACTGAACCAGTTGCGACGATGGTAAATGGCAACTGTTCACCGGTAACGCTAACGCCAAGGTCGCCAAGTGCGTCAAGAGTGGTTGCCATGGGCCTGCTGCGGGCACCAATATCCCCGTCAAAATTCACTTCACCGGTAGCGAGCGCTGCTAATGGAGGGACGAACCGCATTACGGTGCCAGCTAATCCGACATCGATTGCTGCGGGGCCACGTAGTGGTCGAGGGGTGACAAGTAGGTCAAAATTTCCGGGTTGGCGACCGGGAGTGATTTTAATATCGACGCTAAGAGCAACTAAGGCATTTATCATCAACCGGGTATCGCGGGCATCGAGTGCGTCAATAATCTGACTTGGGCCATCAGCAAGTGCGGCAAGGACGAGGGCGCGGTTCGTAGCAGATTTCGATCCTGGTACCGATACCTTGGCGGATACGGGGGCATCGGCGGTGGGTGCTGGCCAAAAGCTGGTAGCCGCTTTCGGCTCACTGCCCGGGGTGTTGGCTGCGGGCATCAGGTCTTAGCCCTAGGTGGTGGTCCGCCTCCGGGTGGTCCGCCTCCGGGTGGTCCGCCTCCGGGTGGTCCGCCTCCGGGTGGTCCGCCTCCGGCAGGTGCCTTCGCGAGAAAACTTGCTGCGATGCTTGCCGCGAAGGCATTTGGCACACTCGGGAAACCGTCAGTGATGAAGTAAGCGTAGGTGCCCTTGGGGTAGTCCGGTGTCACGCAAAAGCGCCCGTTAGCGGCGTCTAGATCACCAGAACCTTTTACGTACTCGTAGTCCTGATTGAACCAGCCGTTGTAGGTGCCGCCCGGCCCGGAGGGGCGCGTACCGGTTTTGAGTTGGTAAGAGGATTTTATGGACCGGACCTTGCCGACCTTCTTCGAATTCGCGTAACCGTTGCGCACATAGATAGGAAAGCCATCACCGGCCCATCCAACAAGTGGTGAATGCCGCGAACTCCCAAGGACATTGAGGAGGTCATCGGGGATCCCGTGCAAGTGGTAGGCGCCGCTGGGCTGCACATGAGCATTGTTCCGGTCAATACCTAAATTGACCCCACCACCTAGTGCGTAGTACTGCCAACCGCTGTTCCGGTCGTTGTTCCAATACTCGGCAGCGAAAGGATCGAAGAGCACGCCGTCAACTGAGATACCGAATGACTGCGGTATTTCGAATGGCGTGATCCCCGTGAGTTTTGGTTTCGTCGGCAAGGTGTATGAATAGTTCTGCGCGCTGATGGTGTTGGGGTTACCCGAATTAGGAAATATACTTGGTTGATAATCGGGTAGTCCATTTGAGGTGATGCTCCTTATGCCTTTGCGCACGGTGACCGAAACCTGGCACCCGGTCGCGGCATTACGGATCGCGTAATCACCTAGGACGCTGACGGTGCGCACCCCATCAGCCGCTAAAGCACGCAGTGCCGTTGCCCCAGAAGTCGTTATTGCGAACCCTAGGGAAACCCCGGCGACGAGAACATTCCGACGACTCATTTCAGGCATACGAAGCAGCATATGAGGTCCGCATATTGGTACTACGCTGGGCCGGTGGCCAAGACCAATCACGGGCTCGATCTGCTCCCCGAAATGAGTATTTCGGGGGTGCTCCTCCAAGGAGGGCGCGGCCTTGGCTCAATTGGCCAAGTAGTGCGGTTAACCCTTGCGATTAGCGTCTCGTGGCTGGTCGCAATTTCGCTAACCCATAGCCAATTGGGTTTTTTTGCGCCGCTTACGGCGCTCTTGGTCGTACAAACTTCGCCCTGGAGCACTTTGGGTGTCTCGCTCCAGCGAATTGTCGGGACCGGGGCCGCGGTCTTGGTTTCGGCATTGTGGGTTAACTGGGTGGGCTTGACCTGGTGGTCTTTCGCCATCGCGACACTCGTTTCTCTTCTCGTCGCGCGAGCCCTTCCCTGGTCGATTGGTGGCCAGCTGCAGATCCCGACCGCGGTAATTTTTGTGATGGCCATCGGCCCAAACACCTTCACGCAGGATCTTTGGCGTGTGTTGGATGTGGTAATTGGGGGGGCAATTGGCATCGCTGCAATCTACATTTACCCACCCCGACCCAAGCCGGAGATTTTTGAGGCGAAACTGCAACTTCCACGTGATGCAGCAATCGACTTGTTAGAGGCGATCGGAAACGAATGTGGAAGAGCCAAGGCCCCTTTGAAAAATGATGAGATTCATGAGTACATCACCGCGAGCAGGGCCTTGCAGCCTCTCATGGTGAATGCATTGAGCGAGCTGGGGCGATTAGCGGAGAGTGTGCAATTTAATCCGCGCGGGAGCAAGGTCAGAAGCCGGCTCGATGCAGATGCGCTGCAGCTACGAGCGATGAGTGGGATCGTCATCCAAATTCGTGGAATCGCGGGGGCAGCGAATCTGCTCTATGACCGAGACTTACAGCCCAGCCTTACGGCTGACGAACTACGCAAGGTGACATCGCTGGCGGCGGAGATGGCTCGAGTCGCACTCGGTGCGAAGGGGGAGCCACTCGGCGGTACCAATGAGCAAAGGCTGGCCGAGGCTGACCACGAATTACACGCACGATTGCGGCTTACCGCGGATGAACTTGTTGGCCAAAATGAAGTGGTAAGTGATGTGCTTGCTTCGGTCTCACTTGTCGGCCGACTAGATAATTTTCGACAGCAGTTAATGCTTTTCAAGAGTAAGGACTCATCGGCTGAAATGGAGGACTCTTAGTCCATGTGCGGACGATATGTAGCTGCCCTTGATCCAGCTGCACTAGTGGCTGAATTCGAAGTCATTAGCCCTCCGGTGGAGAGCCTGTGCGGTGATTACAACGTGGCACCAACCAAGCGGGTGTACGTGGTCGTGGATCGTCAAGATAGTGATACACCAGGTAATGCACTCGAAGTTGCCCACTGGGGGCTAGTTCCCTCTTGGGCCAAAGATAGGTCAATGGCCTCACGGATGATTAACGCCCGTGTTGAATCCGTTGCCGATAAACCCTCATTTCGCAGTGCTTTTAGCAAGCGTCGCTGCCTTATCCCGGCCAATGGCTATTACGAGTGGTCCGGCTCACCAAAGCAGCCGTTCTATATCCATGCTGCTGATGGAGCACCCCTGGCGATGGCGGGCCTATATGAGTGGTGGCGGGATCCAAGTGTTGCAGAGCCCGATCCGGCAGCCTGGTTGCTGACTTGCACGATCATCACGACCGCTGCCAAGGGGGATATTTCGCAGATTCACGACCGGATGCCGGTGCTGATCGCGCGAGATGATCGCTCCGGTTGGCTCGACCATGCAATCGGCGGCGAGTTGGCCGTGGCGCAGGCAACTGCCTCGGTTCCGTTAGCTTCCTACCCGGTGTCTACCGCGGTAAATAAGGTGAGCAATAACGGTCCGGCGTTAGTTTCGGCCCTGCCCGGAATACCAGCGGGCCAATCGGAGTTGCAAGGGGTGTGCTCCTCGTGGATACCAGAACCGCGCCAATAGGATTCGCTTCGATGACCGAGAATGCAAATGCGATGGTCGAAGCCGTTAGTGAGACCGCGAAGGCGCGGTCCGAGCGCTTCGAGCGTGACTCCATGCCTTTGATGGACAAACTGTATGGCGCAGCACTTCGAATGACACGTAATCCCACAGATGCTGAAGATCTCGTGCAGGAGACCTACGTGAAAGCATTTGCGGCGTTTGACTCGTTTGTAGATGGCACAAATATGAAGGCCTGGCTATTTCGTATTCTTACGAACACCTACATCAATATTTATCGCAAGAAGCAGCGTCAACCATATCAAACAGGCACTGATGATTTAACGGACTGGCAGATCCACGAGGCCGCATCGCATACCTCTACGGGGCTCCGCTCGGCCGAGGTTGAAGCCCTTGATCATTTGGTCGACGCAGAAGTAAGGGAAGCACTTGCAGCGGTGCCAGAGGAGTTTCGGCTCGCGGTTTATTTGGCTGATGTTGAAGGGTTCTCCTATAAAGAGATCGCCGAGATCATGGAGACACCGGTGGGTACGGTGATGTCACGCCTGCATCGGGGGCGACGGCTTCTGCGTGACCAACTTACCGACTACGCGACCGCGCGTGGGTTTATCTCGGCGTCTCCGAGTGAAGGGAGTGGGTCATGAGTTGCGGAAACCCGCACGCTACACCGTGCATCGAAGTGCTGTCGCTGACCTATTTTTATGTTGACGGTGAAATTGACGAGGTTCATTTACTCGAAGTCACGACGCACCTATCTGAATGCCCGCCATGTAATGAAAGTTATGCCGCCGAAGTCTCCATTAAGGCCATGGTTAAGCGCTCATGTGGTGGTGCTGAGATCACAGCTGAGTGCCGAGCCCGGATAGTTGCCGAAGTTAGGCAGATTAGCGCCACTTATCGAGACTAATGGTGCAATCGGGTGCTAAATCATGGATGATGGCGTCTTAGTCTAAGGAGGGCAAATGTCACAGACCATCCGTGCTGAAATGGTCGCATCGGTCCTTACGGTCTTGGCCACCGTCGGTGATGAAGTTCTCGTTGGCGACACTCTGGTGATTCTTGAGTCCATGAAAATGGAGATACCAGTTATTGTGGAGGAAGCCGGGATTGTCACCGAGATTGTCGTGGCGCCCGGCGATGTGGTTCGTGAAGGCGATGTCATCGCCATAGTTTTGTAGCTGGGCTGGTTAGGCCTATGCCAGATTCGCCGCTCGATAATCTGCTCAATGCACATGGTGACGCCACCATGACTGTGACACCAGCCGATACTGCCGAATGGATGGGCAGCGGTGAGGTGCCCTTTTTGGCAACGCCGCGCTTAATTGCGCTACTGGAGGCGGCCACCTGTGCTGCGCTTGCAGGGCGGCTAGCGCTGGGACAAACGTCGGTCGGCACCAGAGTCGAAGTTGACCACATCGCCGCGTCTCCGATCAATGCCAAAGTTCACGCACATGCTGAAGTTATCGATGCGGTTGGCAATCGCATTTCTTTCGCGGTGAGTGCGACTCATACTTTGACTTCTGGGCAGTCAAAGCGCATTGGAGTCGGAACCGTCACCCGGGCCGTAGTTGATCGGGCAACATTTTACTAGTTTTAAAGCATCTTGCGGTATGCATGCAGATTAATCCCTGGCCGTGGCTCCCAGTCTCGCTCTGGTAGGCGATCAAAACCCAGTTTTTCATAAAAGCGGTGCCCACCAATATTTATATCTATTACACAGATCACTAATTGGGTAGCAACTACTCGACCCCGCGCTTCACATTCACGAACAAGTTTCTCGCCAACTCCTTGGCCCCAGTTTTTGGGTGCTACGGCCAAGAAGCGAAATTCCAACTCACCTGGTTGACAAATTTCAGCGTAAGAGGTGCCCGGTGAGCAGAGACTGACGGTGCCAACGATTTGCCCCCCACGCTCGGCAACAAGAACTGCGGCCGCGGTTGATCTATGGGCGACATCGCGGATTGTTTCGGCATATGGGCTGCCCGGTTCGAGGTGGCCGCCAGCCTCGTAAGCCTGCACACACAGGTCACCGACGGCAGCAAACTCAGATGGCTGTATTTCGCGAATCTCCAAACGCACTATCTCCCGCCTTGTCGGAAACCACAATGTACTGTGCTCCGCATCAAGTCCGCGGTGGTGTCCGCGGATCCTTGCAACCCGCTATCAGGAGTGTCAATGGCTACCGTTCGAATTCAAAATGCCACCGTTTGGACTGGCATGCGCCTACCCGGTGGTGATATTGCGGTAACCGATGCGGTTCTCATCGACGAGGGCAGCGTTTTAGCAATTGGAGCCACGGCAAAACGGCTGCCGGCTGACGTGGTAATTGACGCGGCAGGTGGGTTCATTTGCTACGGCTTTGGTGATGGCCACGTGCATCCGGTCTTCGGCGGCCTTGAGCAGCAATTTGCGCCGGTACGCGACCTGGCGAGCGCGGAGGAGATTGCACTTGCAGTTGGCGAATGGGCAGCCGCGCACCCCGACGCCGAGTGGATTCGTGGCGAGGGTTTCGATCACACTCTGGCATCTGACGGTGTTTTCCTGGCCGCCTGGCTTGATGCGGTGGTCCCCGATCGCCCGGTCGCCTTGCGCGCCACGGATTACCACACTGTTTGGGTCAACTCTGAAGCCTTACGTCGGGCTGGCTACACACGCGACCTGGTGCAGCCGCATGATGGTGAGGTGGTGATGGACACTACGGGCGAACCAACAGGTACGTTACGTGAGTGGGGTGCTTGGCGTCCGGTATACGCGCTACTGCCACCGGTCGAACTCGAGACCCGCATGAGCGCTATCGCCCACGCCAACGAATGCTTTGCATCCGCCGGCCTGACTTGGGTCCAAGATGCTTGGGTGGAGGCGACGGATGTTAATACTTGGATTGAAGCCGATCGTCGCGGCCTGGTGACGTGCAAAGTGGCGATGGCCCTTTGGGCGGATTCAAATAGTTGGCGCCAGCAGATTGAAGAGTTTGTCGCCGCCCGAGCTCGGGTTGAGGAAGCTGACTCGCCAAGACTTGTTGCGAATACCATAAAGTTTTTTGCCGACGGGGTTATCGAGTCAGCAACTGGCGCGCTGCTGGAACCGTACTGCGACTGCCCGCATTCAAAGGGTCTACCGAATTGGCAGCCCGACGAACTAAATAGTGCGGTAGCGGCCATAGATGCCTTTGGATTTCAAACGCATATCCATGCGATCGGTGATGGCGCGGCGCGAATGGCCCTTGATGCAATTGAGCATGCGATTTTGGTCAACGGTGCGCGTGATCGTCGCCCGGTTATCGCGCACACCCAATTGGTTGATGAAGCAGATATTGGCCGGTTTGCCGAACTAGGTGTTATTGCAAACTTCGAGCCATATTGGGCAAAGTTTGATTCTTGGCAGTCCGAATTAACCGAACCCAGATTGGGTAAGGAGCGAACAAATCGTCAATTCCTAATCGGCACGATTTTAAGAAGTGGCGCTCCCATCTCATTTGGTAGTGATTGGCCTGTGACGACATACTCGCCACTCGCAGGGATCCAAGTGGCGGTCACCCGCAAGATGACGGCGGCTGGCCCAGCGTGGATGCCGCAAGAATGCATAACTGTTGAAGAAGCGCTGCTTGCCTACACTTCCGGTGTTGCCTTTCAAGCCGGCGACGATAGTGCGGGGGTAATTCGACCGGGTGCACGGGCCGATCTTGTTTGGCTTGCGGGCGACCCTCGTTCCGTAGACCCCAACGAGATCGAGAATATTGCGGTGCTTGGCACCTGGGCCAGCGGTCAGCGCGTTTGGCAGTGAAGGGTGGCCTTACACTTCTCGCATGTCGACGGTGACGAAACTCGCCAGCGAGCGCACGGATTTAGCGCCCGCGGAGATCGATCGACTCCATGCCATAGTCAGAGAGTGGCCGCTGCTAGCCGATCTGGCATTAAGCGACCTAGTGCTTTGGCTACCCACCTGGAACGAAGGCGGGTTGGTCGCGGTAGCGCAGGTGCGCCCGACCACGGCTCCGACGCGCGTGCCGGATGATGTCATCGGGGATTTCGCTCCGCGTGGGCGCTATCCAGATATTGACCAGGCGCTGGCTTTTGGTCAAAACTTTGAGCACGCCTATCCCGTGCACTTTGGTGATCGAGTCATAGCGGTGGTGGCGCGGCACTCATCAGGGCAACCACGGGTGGCGGGCAAGCTCGAAGAAATCTATTTAGCGACCGCGGATGATTTATTGCGCATGCTTGTTGAAGGGACTTTTCCGGCTGTCACTGTCATTGACGAGTCAGCTGACGCGCCGCGGGTTGGAGATGGGCTGATCAGGCTTGATGAAAATGGGATGGTTACGTATTCGAGCCCAAACGCGGTAAGTGCATTGCATCGCTTAGGTTTGGCTACAGATGTTGAGGGCAAAGAGTTAAAGGCGATTCTCTCTCATCTGTCACGGCGCCCTACGCCGATGGATGAAACCTTGATGCTCATCGCCAGTGGTCAAGCGGCCGGACGTGCTGATATTGAAAACAACGTTGCCACCGTGTTAGTTCAGGGCATTCCGCTGCAAATTCAGGGGTCGCTCCTCGGGAGTTTGGTTTTGGTGCGCGATGTAACTGATATTCGCGGCCGTGAACTTGCCCTGTTGTCCAAAGATGCCGCTATTCGTGAAATTCACCACCGAGTGAAGAACAACTTGCAGACCGTCGCAGCGTTATTGCGGCTACAAGGTCGCCGCGCGGCAAGTGCGGAGACGAAAGCGGCATTGGGAGAGGCCGAATTACGAGTAGGCGCCATTGCCGTGGTTCACGAGATTTTGTCTCGTGATACCGGCGAAACTGTGGCATTCGATGAGATCATCGATCGGATCATAGGCCTGATGGGTGAGTTGGCTGCGGCATTTGCATCGCAGGCTCCGTTGATCAGCAGAGTCGGTAGTTGCGGTGCTTTACCAAGTGAACAAGCAACACCACTGGCCATGAGTATTTCGGAGTTATTGCATAACGCTGTTGAGCACGCCCACGCAACATCAATCACCGTTGAACTCGCGCAAGGTGGTGGCCAGGTGCAGGTGGTGGTTCGTGACGACGGCATCGGTTTACCAAGTGGTTTCGCAGTTTCTGATGCCGGCCTTGGCCTGCAAATCGTTGAGTCGCTGGCTACCGGTGAACTACGCGGCAAGTTCTTGATGTGCAATGACGAAAACGGTGGCGCTATGGCATGTATAGAAATCCCGCAAATTGTGCTCTAGACGTTCGAGCGCGCCCGCAACCTGGCGTTGCGGCGCTTGAGTGCACGCCGCTCGTCTTCACTTAGTCCGCCCCACACGCCGGCATCTTGGCCGGTCTCGAGCGCCCACCGCAGACATTCGTCAACTACGCTACAACGACGACAGACCAGTTTGGCTTCTTCGATCTGGACCAAAGCTGGTCCGGTATTGCCGATCGGGAAGAACAATTCTGGGTCTTCGTCACGGCATGCGGACTCGTGACGCCAATCCATGAGCACTCACTCCAAAATGGTCGGCTTCGGGGTTACCGAAACTCGTGATTGCTTTCACGTGCCGGCGTGTCGTAGGGATTGTTCAGGGGTCGCCTGAGTTTTCCCGGGGGAAGGTCGCCGTCACCTAAAAACAAATGACGGCTACAGGGTCTCAGACGAGACGCAACTCAGCAAGGCGAAAGGCCGATACTCGGCAAATCATGCTGTCAGGTTTATCACTTTGCGCCCGTTATGTCGTAAATGTCGCGCATTCCCGGCCGGCGGGGGCTCACTCGCTAAACCATGGCCCGTAGGGCGCCGGGTACCGAGGCGAATGTCACTTCGGTAACCAGCCCGGCGGCCTCACCGTCGATCTGTATCGGGGTGGGCCGATTAGCAGTGATTGAAAACTGGCTTTGGTCGTGCCACACCACCATGGCCTTGCGACTAGAACCCGCCCGCGAGCTCATCACCATGCGCCTGGTCGCCCGCATCGCGGCCGCCACCCTCATGGCGCGGAGGGCGAAGACATCCAGGCCGGTTTCGAAGGAGGCTTGTGGGCACGGGTCAATGGGCCAGGCTCCGAAATAAGTCCACGGTGAAGTGTTTTGAACCACCGCCATGAAGACACCGGTGACCGGGTTGGCACCGGAGCGGTGGAGGCTAAGTGCTGGGTGCTTGCGATCGGTGCGCAGAAAAAATGAATGCAGTGCGGTGCGCAGGTAGCGGGTTGGGCTGGCGGTCTCGCCTGTGCGGCGCTGGTTTTCCATGGCCGAAATAATCTCCGCGTCCAAACCAAGGCCAGCATTTGCGGTGAACCAACGTATCGGCTGCGGATCAACTATGTCGGTGTTGGTTAAGCCGGCTACCGTGCCGAGCCCAATCGTTCGAAAACGCCTTTCACGAAGTGCGTCAAGTAACTGCCCGGTAGCTTCAACCGGATCATTCGGGAGACCCAGCGATCGCGCGAATACATTGCCGCTGCCACCTGGCACGGTGGCCAGCATCGGGACTTTTGGCCCCGGCCCGTCAATCAACATGCCGTTTACCACTTCGTTAATTACCCCATCACCGCCAAGGGTGAGCACCACGTCGAGCTCTTGAGTGCGGGCTTGCGCGCCTAGAGTGAAGCCATGTCCGCGGTGATTGGTGACAGTCACATCAAGGTCAAGTTCATCGGCGAGGGCATGAATCAGCACATCGGTCACTCGAGGTGAGGTCGTGGTCGCCTTTGGGTTAACCACTAATAGCCCGCGCACGTGGTAACTCTAATCGCGGCACCCGGTGGCACCAAGAAGCCAGCACCCTAGGCTCTGATGTATGAATGTGGTCAAGCCAAGGCGCGAACTTATCGCCCTCGCCGCGATTTCTGGGGCTGAAGGGTTAGCACTTATTGGGTACGCGTGCTATGACGTAATACAGGCGATCCGCTTTGGCACGACTGGGCCGGCTGAAGTCTCGAATGGGCCAGCGCTGTTGATCCAGATTCTGATTTTCATGGTTTTCGGTACTGGCCTGCTACTGATTGCCCGGGGTTGGCTGCAAGGACAGCGCTGGAGCCGATCGCCATTTGTGCTGGCCCAGTTGATTGCACTCCTTGTGGGTTTCCCGCTCGCCCAAGATTCGTCAGGGCCAGGTCGAGCGGTGGGTGTGACAGTGTTGATCTGTGCCTTAGTCGGCGGGGTGCTGGCTGTGACACCGCAAGTTGGGCGAGCACTTCGCGTAAGAAACTCACAAACTGACTAGTTATCCCTCATGCCTTCGCGGATTTGGGCAAGCGATGTAGCGAGTAAGCGCGATACATGCATCTGCGATATGCCGAGTTGCTCTGCAATTTGGCTCTGTGATTGGTTCTTGAAGAACCTGAGCATGATTATTTGGCGTTCGCGTTCTGGAAGTGCGGAAAGCAGTGGGCGGAAGGATTCGCGTAATTCGAATGCCTCGAGGGCGAGATCGTCACCACCAATACGGTCGTATGGACTATCTCCGCCGGGATGTGACTCTGAAGCAGCGTCAATGGACGTTGCGGTGTAGGCACGACCGGCGTCCATTGCTTCCATTACCTCGGCATCGCTGAGCTCGCTGCGCTTAGCGAGCTCAGCGATAGTGGGTGGTCGATGTAGTTCGCGGGTGAGGGAGTCAATCGCCCTGTTGATTTCAACATTTCGTTCCTGAAGTCGGCGAGGGATATGAACCGCCCAGGCATGATCGCGAAAATGTCGCTTAATCTCACCGAGAATCGTTGGAGTCGCGAAAGTACTGAACTCCAGCCCGCGTGCTACCTCAAACCGATCGACAGCTTTTATCAACCCAACCATGCCAACTTGCACGAGGTCTTCTTGGGATTCGCCGCGATCACGATACCTACGAGCTAGGTGTTCGACGAGCGGCATGTGCATTTCGATTAGCTCGTCACGAATGATTTTATGTCTTGGGTCAGCCACCGGCAGGTCGGTAATTTCAATGAACAATTCACGGGCATGGTCGCGCTTGGCCGCACTCCATCGACCGGATACGGCAGCTCCTACGGGGGGTTCGGGCATGGTGGATTGCTAAACCGTTACCGATGCCGGGCGCTTAATACGAAGTTCTAGTTTAACAATCCCGTTCTCGGCTCCGGCGGTAACTTCGTCAACCAAAGCGGCCAGGACCAGCCAACTAAATGTGTCGGTGGCCGGAGGTAAACCCGTTCGAGTATTTGCACTCACCCGGATGAATAAGGTGCCGGCTGTTTCGGTGAAACCACAATGTACATAGGTTTGCTCATCGCAGTCGTTAATCAATTGCGATACGGCTTCATCAATTGCTAGGCGAACATCTTCAATTTGGTCAATTGTCAGGTGCGTGCGTGCGGCTAATGCCGCTGCCATGGTTCGGGCCAAAGCGACATTTGCCGTGATGGCTCGAAAACTTAAGGTGACATCACCGGGCTGGGGTAGCGGGCCGACATTATTAGGGTTCACTCCCGTAGCCTGCCAGATTCACGAGGTCGTTTCCGGTGATTCGCTGCACCGTCCATTCGGCCATCGATTCAGCGCCGAGGCTGCGGTAGAAGCCGAGCGCGGGCTCATTCCAGTCCAGCACCCACCACTCCAGGCGCCCATAGTCATTTTCCAGACATTCTTTGGCCAGGTGGGCGAGCAGTAATTTGCCATAACCGTGGCCGCGGTATTGGGGCCGCACGTAGAGATCCTCTAGGTAAATACCGTACTTGCCGAGCCAGGTTGAGAAATTGCGGAAGTAAATGGCAAATCCGGCAAGTTGATTCCCAGGGCCGGGGTGTTCGATAACTAAGGCAAAGACCGCTGGGTTCGCACCGAAAAAGATGCGCTGGTACATCTGGGCGGTGGCAATGAGTTGGTCCGCGGCTTGCTCGTATTCGGCAAGCTCGCGGACCATCTCGAGTACTTCATCAACATCGCCTGGTTGAACCGGACGGATGCACCCAGGCAACATCGTTATGCGGCCTTCGTCTCCCAGAAGATCGCGGCGATTTCATCGATTTTGCCCAAGAGGTCATCGGCGACCGCAACGTCGACGGTGCCCTTGGTGCCGCCGGCGCCGGCTAATTTTGTCGCTTGGTTGAAGAGTTCATTGAGCTGCGGGTACTTCTCGAAGTGCGGTGCCTTGAAGTAGTCGGTCCAAAGGACCCAGAGGTGCTCCTTGACCAGGTTCGAGCGATCTTCTTTGATCGTGATCGCGCGAGCCTTGAAATCGGCATCATCGGAGGCGTGGTACTTGGTCATGCAGGCTTTTACTGATTCGGCTTCAAGGCGAGCCTGGGCTGGATCGTAAATACCGCACGGTAGGTCGCAATGTGCGTAGGCCATGTTTCGCGGAGCAAAGAAGCGTCGGGCATGGGTGAGATTCAACATAGTTTCCCTTTCCAGAAGTTGAGTCCCCTGAGCCTACTGCGGTGCCGAAAGTACGGCAGGGGGCAGGATGGGGCGGTGTTCACTACCGTCCAGATAATCGGGCCGTCGATGGAGCCCGCCATGCGAACCGGTGATTACTGGGTGGTCTGGCGCACCAAGAGCCTGCGCCCGGGGGATGCCGCCTTGTTGCGGCATCCGCTGCGCCCGGAGCTACTTATCGTTAAGCGGCTGATTTTCTCCCCGGAGCCGGGGTGGTGGTGGGTTCAAGGCGATAACCCGCATAGTTCAGATGACAGCCGATTATTTGGCTCAGTAGCAGCAGGCGCAATCGTGGGGCGCCTCGCATTTCGCTATTACCCACTTCGGCGGCGTATGTGACACAATGCGAACACCGAATCGGCAGCACTAACCTAAGCGGCAACCACCCTTGGCCGCCCCTCTTGCGTTCGAAAAATCTGCGTTCTTAAGGATGCCCCTGCTGACAAAGGATTCATCGGTGAATACCCCAGACCCCAACGATCCCGTCTTTGCCTTACATGAAGGCGGAAAAATTGAAGTGTGTCCGAGTGTCGAAGTGCGCGATCGCGAAGGTCTTTCTTTGGCGTACACCCCGGGGGTGGCTCGGGTTTCGCAAGCACTTGCTGAAGACCCAGAATTGGCATACCGCTACACCTGGAAGGGCAATACCGTCCTCGTCGTCACCGATGGCACCGCCGTACTTGGTCTAGGTGATATCGGCCCGATTGGCGCCCTGCCAGTTATGGAGGGCAAGGCGCTGCTTTTCAAGGATTTCGGTGGGGTGAACGCTGTGCCGATCTGCCTCGATACCACCGATGTTGAAGAGATTATCGAGACTGTCGTTCGCATAGCGCCGGCTTTTGGCGGCGTTAATCTCGAGGATATCTCGGCTCCCCGCTGCTTTGAAATCGAACAGCGCCTGCAGCAACTCCTCGATATCCCAATTTTCCATGATGATCAACATGGCACCGCGATCGTGGTACTAGCCGCGCTGCTAAATGCGGCAAAGGTTACCGGCCGTAACGTTACCGATTTGCGCGTTGTGGTTTCAGGCGCCGGAGCCGCGGGGGTAGCAGTCACCAACATGCTCCTTGATGCCGGTATCGGGGATATCGCAGCGGCCGATTCAAAGGGCATAGTTACCACCTCCCGAAGCGACCTAACACCGGTCAAAGCCGATCTGGCGGCACGAACCAATCGCGCTGGTATCAATGGGCCAATCGCGGAGGCCATTCGAGGCGCAGATGTCTACATCGGACTTTCATCGGGAAAGGTGCCAGCCGAAATCGTAGCCACGATGGCACCGGGTGCAATTATCTTTGCGCTGGCCAATCCGGATCCCGAAATTCACCCCGATCTTGCGGGCAAACATGCGGTGGTTGTTGCCACCGGGCGCAGTGATTTCCCTAATCAAATTAACAACGTGCTCGCATTCCCTGGGATTTTCCGAGGGGCCTTGGATGTGCGCGCCTCGTGTATCACTCCGGCGATGCGGTTAGCCGCCGCTAATGCCATCGCTGATGTCGTGGGCGAGGATTTATCACCTCTAATGATCATACCGAGCGTCTTTGACCCGCGAGTGGGCCGGGAAGTTGCTGCCGCGGTGGCGGCAGCCGCGCGCGCAGATGGGGTCGCTCGCGCCTAATTCAGCTCAGCCTTAAGTGCAGCGATGAATTCAGCTACATCTGTTTCCGTGGTGTCCCATGAGCAGACCCAGCGGACTTCACTTCGTGCCTCGTTCCAGACATAAAACGGGGTATGCGACTGGAGGCGGGGGATGGCCGCGGGGGGCACCTGGGCGAAGACCGCGTTTGCTTGGGTTGGCTGGGTGATGGTTACACCCTGGATTTCTTTGACGCCGGCGGCAAGGCGTTGCGCCATTGAGTTGGCGTGGTCAGCGTTTTCCCGCCAGAGCTCATCGGTAAGCAGTGCGATGAATTGAGCAGAGGTAAAACGCATTTTGCTGGAGAGTTGCATATATTGCTTGCGAATGAATCCTAGATCGCTGCTGATATTAAGTTCGGGGTTCAAAACAATCACCGCTTCGGCCGACATCGCTCCGTTCTTGGTGCCTCCGAAGGACATGACATCGACACCTGCATCGGTTGTCATTGCTCGCAAAGACACGTTGAAACTGGCCGCCGCGTTAGCGATTCGGGCTCCGTCCAAATATAGAGCCAAGCCACGTGCGTGGGCGGTATCGGCAATCGCTCGAATTTCTTCTGGCGAGTAGCAAGTGCCGTATTCGGTTGATTGGGTGATGAGCACTACTTTCGGTTGCGATTGGTGCACATCACCTGCGCGCCATTCAACCGAGTTGATGAGATCTGGGGTGAGCTTGCCGTCAGGGGTTTGCAGGTCGATGACCTTGGAGCCGAGTAATTTCTCTGGTGCACCACCTTCATCGACGTTGATGTGCGCCGTACTCGCGCAAATCACGGCCTCCCAGGTGTGCATGAGCGATTGAAGTCCAACAACGTTTGCCCCGGTGCCATTGAACGTCATGAACACATCAACTTGATTACCAAGTTCGCGGCGGAATGCATCGACGGCGTTGTCAGTTGTTGAATCACTGCCGTATGCCGGCGCATGGCCTTGATTCGCGGCGCTCATGGCCGCAAGTACAGCTGGGTGGACTCCGGCGTAGTTATCGCTCGCTAATGACCGCATGTGGCGAACCGTACCAACGGCACTATGATCAACGTGTGTTCGCCATCTATGCAGGAGCCGTGAACCGTGAAGATCCGCTTTCTTGCCTTCGAGTCGGCGAGATCGAGTTGCCTAGCGCCCCTGAAGGGTGGGTCCCGGTAGCGGTGAAGGCCGCGAGCCTCAATCACCACGACATCTGGTCCCTAAAGGGCCAAGCGCTGTCGGCAGAGCGGGTCCCGATGATTTTGGGCTCTGATGCCGCTGGAGTGGCCGATGGTAACCGAGAGGTAATAGTTCATGCGGTTATCGGCAATAGTGCTGGCGGCGATGAGACCCTAGACACCAAGCGATCACTTCTGAGTGAGGTTTACCCGGGGACGATGGCCCAGCAGGTTTATGTGCCGGCGGGTAATTTGATTGATAAACCAGCAGAGTTGACGTGGGCGGAGGCCGCCTGTTTACCAACCGCCTATCTCACGGCCTATCGCATGATTGCGATCAAGTCCGCGACGAGTCCAGGTGACACTATTTTGGTGCAGGGCGCCGCTGGGGGAGTGGCAACCGCGCTGATCGTGCTCGGCAAAGCCTTGGATCGTAAAGTCTGGGTAACCTCGCGCACCGCCGACAAACGCGAATGGGCTTTAAGCCTTGGTGCCGACGCAGCATTCGAGACTGGTGAACGCTTGCCCGGCAAGGTTGATGCGGTCATGGAAACAGTTGGTGAGGCCACCTGGGATCACTCACTTAAGTCATTGCGTCCGGGGGGCACGATCGTGATCTCTGGAGCGACTTCTGGTGCAAATCCGCCGGCAGATCTAAATCGAGTTTTCTTTTTGCAACTAAATATCGTTGGGTCCACCATGGGTACGGCCGCCGAACTTCGCGAACTTGTTGACTTATTGGTGCGCACCGGGGTGCGCCCAGTGATAGATCGCGAGTTGCCGATGGAGAGAGGGGCCGAGGCTTTTGCTGCGATGGCCTCCGGTGATGTGCACGGTAAACTCGTGCTCACAGTGGGGTAGTCTTGCTCCTGTTCGCTAAAAGTTTGTGTTTCGGTAAGTTGCGATTGCGCGATCGGAGTTGGGTGAAAAAGTTCAATACTCTGGGCTTCGCGGGGGCGATTGATCTTGTCAAGAACGAAACCCAGCAGCAGGCGGCGGTTATTTCCTCGTACTGGCGCAAACCTAAATCCGGTACGCACTTGGCCCTTGAGGTAGATCCTGATGACGACTGCATCACTCGGGTTCTCTTGTCTGGTCAGCCGTGGGAGTCTTGGCTCACGCCCTATCTCATTCGATATTGCGATCGGGCAAAGGTGAGCTTGGATGTCGGTGCCAATATTGGCACCCATACGCGCACCCTTGCCCGGCAATCACTTGAAGTACATGCATTTGAACCCCAACTGCGGGTATTTGAAATCCTCTCGCGAAATATTGCTGAATTCGGCAACGTAACCGCGCACAATTCGGCGGCCGATAACGCCCCGGGTGCCGCCAGGATGAAAGCCCCAACCAAAAATGTGGGGGCTACTGAAATGTCCATTGACGGTACCGGTGAGGTCATTAACTGTATCCGTATTGACGACATGAATTTCTCGGCGCCGGTGGGGTTTATGAAGATTGATGTGGAAAAACATGAGATGGAAGCCCTAGAAGGGGCACTTGAAACGGTGCGGCGAGATCGTCCAGTAATCATCATGGAAGACCAAGTCCACGCCCGGGCGTTACTTGAGCCCCTCGGCTACCGGTGTCGTCGCATCGCTCTCGTTGACTTCCTGTGCTTGCCCGCTGAGTTTAGCCTAGATCGCTAAACTCGGTTGAGTGTCTTAGTCATCATCATCTTCATTATCCAGGCGTGCCAGCCACGTCGCGAATCTTTCGATAGGAGTTTCGAACTCTGGATTTAGGTCAACAAATTCGCGAAGACGCTCGGCTAATACTTCGATCGCCATTGATTCTTCACCGCGTCTGCTTTGTAGTTCTTCTATCCCGCGATCAGTAAAATACATGTAGGCTCCCGCTAATTTGCCGTATCGAATGCGCGTTCGACAATTGCCGCCTGCTCAACTTCATGTCGGTGATGTGATCCGACGGCAGGGGAGGATGATCTTTCGCGACTAATTACTGTTACCTGCCGGTTGATTATCTCCGGTAGGTTCAGGGCAATGAAACTCCAAGCCCCCTGGTTTGCCGGCTCTTCTTGTACCCACCGGATCTGCGCACTCGGCATCTTTTCAAGCTCTGGCGGCAAGGTGCGATATGGCAGTGGGTAAAGGCGCTCGAGGCGGATCACCGCGACATCGGTGCGGCCGGTGGCCTCACGGTGCGCAATTAAGTCGTAGTAGACCTTTCCACTGCACAGCAACACGGTTTTGACTCCAGCTGGATCAACTGTGGTATCAGGTAGCGCCGGTTGGAAGTGCCCGTTTTCGAATTCAGATTTACTTGAGACCGCAAACTTTGCGCGGAGTAATGATTTAGGCGTAAAAATCACAAGAGGCCGCGTTAATTTGCTCAGCACCTGCCAGCGAAGTAGGTGGAAGTATGAAGCGGGAGTTGAAGGCATCGCAACGGTCATGTTGTCTTGCGCACATAACTGCAGGTAACGCTCAACTCGGGCTGAGGAGTGGTCTGGGCCTTGGCCTTCTTGCCCATGAGGTAGTAACAGAGTTACGGCTGAACGTTGGCCCCATTTTTGCTCACCCGAGGAGATGAATTCATCGATAATTGTCTGAGCTCCATCGGCAAAGTCACCGAATTGGGCCTCCCAGATAACTAGTGCATCGGGGCGGGCAACGGAGTAGCCGTATTCAAAGCCCAATGCGGCAAACTCACTTAGTAGTGAGTCATAAACATATAGCTTTGCGCCATCGCGGTAGCACTGCTTGAGCGGCTTATATTGCCAACCGGTCTCTTTGTCGACGATGACCATATGTCGATGTCCAAAAGTGCCGCGCCTGGAGTCCTGGCCCGCCAATCGCACGGTACGGCCCTCCATCAGCAGTGACCCCACGGCAAGAGACTCGGCCATACCCCAGTCGATGGCATCGTCGGCGACCATCTGCGCTCTGCGCTGGAGTTGCGGTGCAAGCCGTGGGTGGATGGTGAAGTCTGCCGGCATAGTCAACTGTGATGCGATTA
>WLLZ01000050.1 GCA_009700485.1 Actinomycetota bacterium
CAATTACTGCAGCTAGCAGCATGGCCGGAAGTGGGCGGCGAGCGACGGGCGCAGTATTCATCTTCGCATCCCATCATGCGGGAGCCAGTTTCGACGGGTAGTTGGCCAACGCGGCGCGGACCAATTTCAAATCCTCCACGAAGTTGCTTCTGATTAGGCCTAATCAAATGATCAAAACCCAACCTGCGGGTCTATGCCCGCTATGCATAAAGTTATCAGGGACTATCTCATTGGTTGTCACCTAGTCGTGCATCAGACCCCAGTAATTGACTGGAGTGTGTCAAGGTTTCTGGACACACTCCACTACTTAGTTATGTCCATATACGGGGTCGGCGACCCGCCCGCCACCGCTGCGAGTTCTTCGTCGCTGAGGTCAGCATCAGGGTCGCGTAGGGGCGGCAGGGTGATGATGAGTTCGGCTGCATCACCTTCACGTGCAGTCACCGTGAACCACTCCGGTAGATCCAGCCCCGCAGCTACCAGTACTGCTTTCGGGTCAGTAAGGAAACGTTCACGCGCCTTTGCATCGGTCACCGCTGGGGCAAGAGCCGCTAATAAACCTTAAGCATCCATACACACTCCTCACTAGTTATACGTTGCCTTCATAATACGACGCAACACACCAATTGGGGGAAGAATTTTCTCATCACTCGGTAAGGCGTTTACTGCGTCAGTGGTCGACAAGCACCCGACCGGTCATGCTTCGCCAGATTACGCGGGCCAGGAAATCAAACTTGGCGCTGCGCCAGCTGGTTGAATCCACCACCACCTTGATCCGCTCCGGTGCCACCCACAGGATGGCTGTCGCAGGCACCCCATCCAGGGTCGGGAGGGTTAGTGGAAGTGGGCAGCGTACGTCGAACGCCGCGAGCACGGACGCATCGTTGGTCGTGGCAAGCCCTCGGTCGACGAGCGCGGCAAGCAGCGGGGCTAGGGCTGCGGCGGGTCGCGGGCACCGGTCGACGAGCAGCGGGACATGCCAGGTGTCACCAGGGTCCGCACCGGGTGCGAAGGCCACGATCACTCGCTCAGGGTTCCACTTGGCGGCCGCCACAACTTCGTCAACTTGAGCCCAGGCAGGGTGATCAGAATGGGGACGCAGGCTCGCGTGGACGGTAAGCCGGACAGGGCAGTTCGGGCGGCCGAGATAGATGCCGATAGATGAGACATCGCGGATAGGTGTCGTCGCGGCAGTCTCTTCGAGCCGATCGGCCACATCACTCCAGGTAAGGTCGGAAGTGACAGGGCCTTGATTGCGCAGGGCGGCGGCGTAACCACGCACCATCGACTTCCAGTCACCGCGCGGATCGACGCGGAGGAACACGCACGGAGTCGCACTCCTGCCGTCGACGATGTCCCAGGTGTGCATCTGTAAGTCGCAGAGTGCGTCCAGTCCGGGATGATCCATCCACGCGCGCACCAGTGGAGTGACATGCGATGCATGCGGGTGATCGATAGCCAGTGCCGTTACGCGCTGCCAGCGGGGCAGCGGGAATCCCCACTCCCCGGGCCGGGAATCGTTCACCGGTCGCTCGAAGAGAACGACAGGACCAGGTAGTGCCGGCACAAGTGGCGCCAGGGATTGCCACGTCTCGGGTGCAATGACTTCTGACGACGTGAGGTTGACCAGGTGAGGCCAGAGGTCACCGACAGTCAGCACCGGGTTGACCCGTGCGCGCGTGACACTCATTGACACACATTAGTGCGGCAGTATGCGTTGTTGCCCGAGCCTGAATAAATAATGAATTCTGTCGGGTGCATGGGCGTCGTCGAGTTCGGCTTATAATTCGGCGCATGACGAACGTATCCCCGATCGCATGGCGCCCCGATCGCGTAGCGCATTGTCGGAATGATTCGGGTGATGTGTGGCTGTTCGGCGGTCCCTTTCCGGTTCGGCTGAGTGGTCGGTTCGCCGTGCCGGTGGCGCAAGCGATCGATGGTGAACGGACGATGAGCCAGGTAGCCCAGTTTGCCGCGACCAGTGATCTGGTCTCTGCCGGACAGGCTAATGCGGTTCTCTTCCAGTGGCTCACGGCCGGACATGTGGTCACCCGCGCCGAACTGCCCGGGCCCCCTCGGATCCGAGTACTCGGTGATGACGCGCCTGAAGTTGGGGCCTTGCGACATGCGCTGGAGGCGACCGGAGCAGAGGTGGTGGTCGACAGTGTAGATCCAGCAGATCTAGCAGATCAGGCAGATCTGACCGTGGCCGTCCTTGACGATCTGTTGGATGTGGCTGGCCGTGTGGACAAGGGGAGCTGGCTCCCTGTGCGGATGCACGGTGATGAAGTGCTCGTCGGACCGATGCTGGGCCCGGGCTACGGATGCGCGAACTGCCTCGTTACTCGGCATGAAAGTCGACGTTCTGTAGACCTGATGAGTGCACGTCTCGCCGGCCTCGATAGGCCTCCGGTTTCACCGAACCTGCACCCGGCAGCGCCCGCCCTCGCCGCGGGCATGATTACCTCGATTGCGGAGGAGCGACGGCTTGGGGGGACCTCTACCGCAAAAGATGACTGCCGCAGCATCAACCCGGTCAGTTTGGAATCGCACCGGCATGTGCTCGTGCCGGTGCCGGGCTGCGTCACCTGCGATCCAGGAGGGAACTCCACCGTCAACCTTGGACGTGATCTCGATAGGAAGTTAATCTCGTCCAATGACGGTGGAGGGTTGCGCACCGTCGAACCTGAGACGACGTTGCAGTCGTACGAGTATCTGGTTAGCGACGTGCTTGGAATCGTGCCGGAGGTGTGCATCGTCGGGGATCCCTCACTACGCGTGCACCGCGCCGGTCTGAATCCTGTCTGGAATGACCGACAAGACCTTGACGGGCTGCGCGCTTCTCTGCGGCAAAGTGCCATGGGCAAGGGGCTCACGATCGCGAGTTCGCGGGCCGGTGCCCTCGCTGAGGCCCTTGAGCGCCAATCGATGATCTGGCAGGGAGATGAGAGCATGCGGGTTGCACGCATGGATGACCTCGAAGGTGCGATTCATCCTCATGACATTCAGTTATATAGCGCTGCACAGCTTGCTGCCGCGGAGCTTGACGGTTCGCCCACTCATCGCTTCCACTATGTGCCGCAGACCTTCCAGGTGGATCAAGAACACGCCTGGTCGCAGGTGCGGGGCATCGCCGATGATCGGCGAGCCTGGATCCCTTCAGCTATTGCGTACTTAGGTGTCCCGCAGACCGGCCCTGAATCGCTGCGCGGTTGCAGCAACGGTGTTGCCGCGGGGAATTCGATCGACGAGGCACTACTGCAGGGGCTCCTCGAGCTCGTGGAAAGGGACTCGGTCGCCCTATGGTGGTATTCACGCGCGCACCGGCCTGGCATCGACCTTGATGCGACAGATGATCCCCGCGTGCGAGCTGCCCTAACGCCCCTGCGTGCCCGAGGTCGTGAAGTCTGGGTACTCGACATCACCTCCGACCTCGGTATCCCCGCAATGGCTGCGCTTACTTCCGCTCCCGACGGGGGACGGGTGCTCATGGGATTCGGTGCACATGTCGACCCGGTCATCGCCGTTGTGCGCGCACTAACCGAGGTCTGCCAAAGTGAGGCGGGGATTTCGGATTGGAATGCGGAGAGTACGCCCGAGGGTGTGCCAGAGATTGAGGGTGAGTGGCTCGCCGCGGTGACTACCACCACTGACCCTTGGCTGGCACCACACGGGTCGGTGCCGCTTGCCCGTGCGAGCAAGCTCAACCTTCACGAGTCCCTTGATGCCGTGTTGCTTGCACTTTCAAAGGCGGGTCTTGAGGCTTGGTGGATGGACCTCACCCGACGCGACATCGGCCTTCCCGTGGTGCGCACTGTCGTGCCGGGTCTGCGCCACTTCTGGAACCGTTTCGCCCCCGGTCGCCTCTATGACGTTCCGGTGATACTGGGGTGGGTCCCCGATGGCTACGGTGAGGACGACGTCAATCCGCGCTGGGTATTCATGTGATTCGTCATCAACCCGCCGCATTCTCCGCGCGCAGTGTCAGCGTTCTGCCCGAGGCAAGCCGCGCGTAACGCGTGTTCCGTTTTGCTCGAGCACGTGCTCGGCAGCAATGCCGTTGTCATTGAACTCCATACCTTGGCGTACCAATTCGATCAGCTCCCAGGCCGAGTCATACCGAACCAGAGCGACCGTGTTGCCCAGTCCCCGATACCGACTGGGTGGCTGACCAATCGCCAGTAGTACACCCAACCATGGGAGATAAATGGAAACCAAAATTGTGTAAGTAGGCTTTCGGGGCGTGACTTGGACCGCTGAGATAATCGAAGGCTGGTAGTGGGGCGTTCACGCAGTGATAAGCAGATTGCTTCCCTCATTGTGTGGTGCGGTGTATCGTGAAGGCAACGTATAACTAGTGAGGAGTGTGTATGGATGCTCAAGGTTTATTAGCGGCCCTTGCCCCAGCGGTGACCGATGCAAAGGCGCGTGAACGTTTCCTTACCGACCCGAAAGCGGCACTGGCAGTTGCAGGCTTGGATTTACCGGAGTGGTTCACGGTCAGTGCACGTGAAGGCGATGCAGCCGAACTCACCATCACCCTGCCGCCCCTACTCGACCCTAATGCTGACCTCAGCGACGAACAACTAGCTGCGGTGTCAGGTGGGTGCGTGGGGGTCCCTTAGTCCGCGATGGTAGATGGTAGGTGAGTGGGCGTGGTTGGCTATCCCACCCGTCGTGGTGGTGCACGGTGTGAGCGTTTCGTGGGCGGGTGTTCATTGACCTAGGTGCACCGGTAGGTCAAGACCGCAGTAATTGACGACGTGTTGCCAGTACCTGGTTTCATGTGCTGGTGGGTCCGCGAGGTGGCCAAGGCCGCTGGTGAACCACAGGTGCCAATGGTGAACGTATCGTCGGAGCCGATGGTGATCGGCTCCGCGCTCATGAAGCCGACGGGCACGTTCACACAGGCGCTGAATGCTCACCGGTGAAGGCTCAAGGTGCCGGTGCGGGTGCAGCACAAAACCCAGAAAATCACACCCCCCTTTCTGCCCGTCCGATGAATCTTTTGTCAGGATGAACCTGTAATTGAAGTTCGGTGAGGACCTCGTGCATGCGGGTGATCGCCCGTCGTAGCAGGAATCGGGTTCGCGCCATGATGATGAAGTCATCGGCGTAGCGAATGTAGTCGATATCGCGATGCTCATGGAGGTGTTCCATTGCAGCATCAAGTGGACTGAGATAGATAGCACCCAATAATGGAGACAGGCTGCCGCCGGCGACCATGCCGCGACCGGTGGATCGCACATCCGGTACCGCGAGGTATTCCTGCACAACCGAAGCGATTTTCGGTGGCACTGCCGCGTCGGCGATGATCCGATTCAAGACCCCGTGATTCATCCTCTCGTAGTAGGAGCGAATATCAAATCGGGCGATGAAGGGCAAAACTTGCAGGCGGGCGTGCACGAAGACGACACTGCGCTTGACGCCACCGTGGCCCCGCACATTGGTGCAGGAGCGGGAGATCCGGGGCACCCGTGCACCCTCAATAGCTTCCTTGGTGTTCTTGATTACTTCGATACTGGGCGCGGCCCACGACACGAAACGGTGCCCATCAGCCCACCACATGCCCGAATAGGTGAGCATCACAGACATCCTTCCAGCAGCGCCAAACGCTACAGATTGAGGTCAACCAAACCGGGGCACTACCGGCTCCCATCTTCCCTCAATTGGTGTGGTGCGGTGTATCATGAAGGCAACGTATAACTAGTGAGGAGTGTGCATGGATGCTCAAGGTTTTTTAGCGGCCCTTGCCCCAGCGGTGACCGATGCAAAGGCGCGTGAGAGTTTCCTTGCTGACCCGAAAGCAGTACTGGCAGCCGCAGGCTTGGATTTACCGGAGTGGTTCACGGTGACTGCACGTGAAGGTGATGCAGTTGAACTCTCCATCACCCTGCCGCCCCTACTCGACCCTGATGCTGAACTCAGCGAGGAACAACTCGACGTCGTAGCCGGTGGGAACGTTGGGGATTTGGTGTTAAACTCTGTTAGGTAGGTGATAAGTGAGTGGGCGTGGTTCGCTGACCCACCCGTAGTAGTGGTGCGGTGGGCGTGTGTTCGATGATGATTTGCAATTAGCGAACCACCGTGTTTTTGCAGGAGCGGCGCTACCGTAAACAAACGGTGGACAGATATATGGGGAGCCCTACTTACTCTCACTCAGGTGGTGGGGGAAAGCCGGGAGGGCTAGCCGCCATATTTAAAGTAACGAAGCAGTTCTTGAAACAAACTAATGCTATCCCATTCTAAGAACGGTAGCGCCTTGATGAGCTTTGCGAAAGGCTAGAAAACCTCTCACTAGTTAACTAGCTTGTACGAGATTCTCGGGATGCTCGTGGACGGGCTTTTCTCCTCGTACTCCCGACGGATGTGTGCGCGGATTACCGCTGATCTAGTTCCCAGACACGCACCCCGCCGATGATGCCGGCTGAATTCGCAATGATGCTTGCCTTTGGCCCGAAAGCTTTTCCGTCGAGCAATTGTGCGTTACCACCGCCGATATATATGTGGTCAAACCACAGCATCTCAGCGAATATCTCTATGCATCTGTGAACCCGCTCTTCCCACTTCTTGTTCCCGACACTCTTGCGTTCCACATTGCCCAACGCCTTGTCAATCGTCAACTTCTTTGAATACATGCCATGCGAAAGTTCAAGATGGGGCAATAACTTCGAGTTATAAAACAGGGCCGTTCCGACTCCAGTACCTAAAGTCATTACGAACTCCAGGCCTCCACCGGTAACTACAGCGCACCCTTGCATGTCAGCGTCGTTTACCACCTTGGTTGGCACCCCGAAGACTTTGGCTAAAGCGCCGCCTAGATCAAATCCTGACCACGAGGCTGCTAAGTCCGCATCGGCCTCACCGTCATACTTGCGGCGCGAAAGTGACGGTACTTCAACAACACGGCCACCACGTACCAAGCCTGGAAAACCAACCGAGGCCCGCTGCACATCGCCCATCCCACTGACAACTTTCTCAATGGTCGACACCAAGGTCGCCGGTGGGCACGGGTAGGGGGTGTCAAGGCGCACCCGATCCACGACCATCTCACCTTGCGCACTCAACACCGACGCTTTGATGCCAGAGCCGCCAATGTCAACCGCCAAGGTGCGCACATTGGCCGGCCAGGTGGTCTCGGTCTGAGTATTCATCTGATTTCCATTTCGTTGATCTTAGTTAGCACACCACACCGAGTAATCAGCTGCTCGCGGCACAATCGCCCATCCACGGGTAGTTGGCCCTGTTGCCTGTCTACCTTGCTCCCACAATACCGACCCGATCACTATGCCATCTGCACTAACTAAGCCGACGTGTTGGCCGATCGCGCACGAGCCCGTAGGCCGATCCACCACGAGCAATTGCTGGTCGGACTCACCTGGTAGCGGGTCAATTGAGGCACTAGCCAATTCATTCCACCCAGCCGGTACCGGCGCGTCAATTAGTGCGGCGTCGATGCCAATCGCGAATGGATGTTCCGCATTAGGTGGTGACAAGTCTTCGGCTAACCAAGGTGACGGCTCCGATTGGCCCGAATACACCCATGGTGTCATAACTCCACCGTATGCGACTGTCGTAAAGACCGGGCCGGTTTTTGGAGCCTGGCCCAAGTTTGGTGCTAAAACTAGTTCCTTCGCCGTTGTGGCGAGCGCCGCATCGATGACGCTCTGGGCAATCTGCCCGGTAGAGCGGGGTTCGGAAACTGTCGTAGCGGTTGTTTGATTCGGGGCTTTAATCAATAACGGCACGTGCGCAACTTCAGTCCACAGTTGTTGATCGGTATCACCTATGCGCCGATCACCGGACACGGTTATCCCGGCGCCGTGATCAGCCGTGATGATGATCATCGTGTTCTCAAATAGTCCGTCGGATTTAAGGGTTTCAAGAAGCTCACCAAGTTGGCGATCGAAGTCAACCGCTGAGTTCGCATAAAGCCTTCGTTCCATTGATTGCAATTCCGGAGACGTATAGAGGCCATATTCGTCGCTTCCAACCATATGCGCGCCCTCGACAACTGGTAGCCGTGACGGATATATCTCCTTGCCCTCGCGGTCGACCGACCAAGGAGCGTGGCTACGAATGCTGTGCCAAAAAGCAAATAATGGACCGCTCGGATTGTCTAAGTTTGCTCGGTTGATTCCGTCAATTACCTTTCGGACTGAGTTACCTTCAGCGTTGTCACCAAACTCATCGCCACCGCTCCAGAAATCACGCCATTTACCATCGAGTGAAGGAAACGCATTCGAAAATGGTGGGGCCAATGCGGTGCGCCCAGCCACCGCGGCAGCGTCCTTAGCAAAGCCCAAGTAGCGCACAAAGATATTGGAGTCTTGATCCGAGCCGGCGCTGGCACAGGCGGTGTTGTCGCATTCAAAGTGATAAATCGGTGACTGCATCACCACCGAGTACTTCGCCGCCAAGCTCGGCACAATGCCGATGCCACTTCGCACCTTCGCCATGCGCTCGGCACCTTCACCTGCCACATCCGATATACCAGCGAGTTGAGATGGCACCGCGTAGTCGGTGTAATTCGCAGTCGCGTAGGCGTGGGTGTAGGTCGTCGCGGTCTCTTGTAACTTGGCGAGATTCGGGAGCTCTTTTCGCACTAGGCCTTGTTCATCAAATGCCAGCGGGTACTGCAACTCATCCGATATCACCCAGATGATATTTGGCCGCGCATCCGTCTCCTTGAAAGTAAGTTCGGCGGCTGACGCGTCACTTCCCACGGTAAGGCTCATGGCGATCGGGAAAAACGCAGCAACCGCCGCAAATATCACTAGTGCCGTGCCCATCATGATGCGACGGGAAAGTTGGGTGAGGAGTGCAGCAGTCAGCAAGCCCACCAGCGGCCCAAGTATGGGCGCACCGAGGCTAAATAAACGCAATCCGAGATTCCCCGCAAGAAACCAAGTGGTCAAGAACATCAGGATTGAAGCCACGTAGTCAAAAGCCAGAGGCGTGGTTATTTTTCTGACAAGAGTCAATACTGCGAAGAGGACGAGCCAAAGGGCAACAAGGAATACAGCTAGCACCGCGAGCCAGGTAATTGGCGAGACACTATGTGCGGCAAAGAACACCGCATTGCTCGCGATCTTTTCATTAGCCGGGATTACTACCACCAAAATGAATGGAGCAACCAACCAGGCTGCAATATCCCGCGGGCTGTTATTGCGACGGGCCCCTATCCAAGAACTAAAAGACTGCCGTGCTGCGCTCACTGCAAGTCCAGTTGATTCCAGGCATTAACGACAACTCGGGTCGGGGAGGTAGTGCCAACTACCTCGACATCAACGAATCGCGCCCTAAGCGCCTCAAGTAGCGCTTCGGTTGAATACTCACCCTGCCAGTTAGGGATCTGCGCGAGTAGGACTTTTACCTTCGCATCATCTTCGCTCGCGAACTCGATCTGAACCGGGGCCCCGAAGCGGGCGAGCGCATCAACGGCGAAACCCATCGGAGTGCCTTGGGTAATCACGACGTGATGGAGGACTGCTTGGCAGGTAATAGCAGTTGGGTGAACTCGCTCGGTGAAGGCCGCGAACTCCGCGTCCAGTAAGCCAGCGGCCGGCATTAAATTGGTGATGTCACCGAGTATCGGCGTGACCCGGCCAACTAGATCCGGGGTGGCTGAAATACCCGCGTGAAGCACATCAAGTGCACCGGCATCAGCATCAAGGACGACGACATTTGCATTGGCGTTACGGACAAGGTGGGCCGCGGTAAACCCATCATTGCCGCCGACATCAAGTACTAGCTCACCCCGCCCCGGTGCAGCCTTCACGAAATCTGCGGCGAAATCCGACTTTCGCACTAAGTCATCACTGCCGTAGTGCTCGCGGGTGCTGTAATCAACCCAAGTGGTGCGGTGGGCGGTGCCATGTAATTTTGTCACCTGCTTTAGCAGCCTGCGGGTCAAACCCTGAGTGGCTTTTAGCGCTAAATCCTTATTGCGCGCAGCCCTTTCAGCAAATTCAGTCTCGCTGGGCGCATTGGCTGCAACCGGCCTCGTCGTCGCTTGTAATAGTCGCAATGAAAAACTCCGGCGCTTACTACGCGGAAGAAGTTGCCGAGCAGCGCTCGACTTGAGACCTCGGTACCTTGACAACTCCCAGGCATCGGCCGCGGTTACCTGCTCACCTGATCCGACTGCGAGCGGATTGATGAAATTCTCGATGAACTGCCGCGATGCATTCCAGGAGGGATTCGGCCGCCACATCTCGATTGAACCGATATCAATGAATACCGCCTTCATCCCAACGAACTGGACATTGAACGCCGACGCATCCTTTAAGTCCAGCCCCACTTCGAGCAGCTGCATTCGCAAAGACAGGGTCAACTTGGCCGCTGCTTCGAGGAGCGAGTTGGGCCACTCCCATGGGTAAGTGATCAAGGGGGCGGTCTCGACACGAAACACCACAGCAGCGCTAGGTGGCCGGCGCCCTGATTTCGTGGCGTATGCGTGCAGGACTTTCGGTGCTAATTCAGCATCTACAATCTCGTAAGAAAGTATGGATCGTTCACTTACTAAGGCACCGTATAAAGGGGACCCGTGCAGTTGGGTCAAAGCTTGTGCCGATGCTGGTCCCGCGATGCGATACCAAGTACCTTCGTGAAAGAAGGCGGCGTTCTCGGGATCGCGAAAACTCGCCGACCCCGTGGGTACCGCGGGCACTACTCGGAGAGTGTGCTGTCGGGAGTCTGCTCAGCGTTCTTGGAACCGCGGCCCCGCAAATCTGCAAACTTTGACCGCAGGAAGAACCAGGTGCCGGCCGCGCCGCTCGCAATAGCCGCCAATAGGTAAGAACCAGAGCCAGCATCTATGTAGCCGACGATCTCCAGCATTTGCCCACCTTTAATTGACCTGCAGCACCTAGACGTGCACTCCTGAGCAAGGGTACAGGAAGTTACGAGGAGGTGTACAGGTGGTTAAGTCAAAACTGACCACTACTGGATCGGCCGCGTGGGGCCTTGCATTTCAAGTAGCGCCTGCACCTCGCCGGCCCGATACCGGCGATGGCCCCCAAGGGTTCTGATGCAAGTCAACTTGCCGGCTTTCGCCCAGCGGGTGACCGTCTTGGGATCGACTCTAAAAAGCGCCGCAACTTCAGCTGGGGTGAGCAATTGCTCCACCTCCGGGCTACGTCCAGACACTTCTACCTCCCGCATAGCGCGCAGCTCGGATAACCCGTCGAGACCGAACGTACCTACTGTTCCACCCACTTACCCAGGCGGCAAGCAAAAACGGGCAATTCGACCATATTTCTCATAAATTTCCCTCATGGCGCCGAGGGGAGCCCCCTCCAAAAGCAGGTTTAGGCACCGCCGTGGCGTAAGCCGAGGCTAAGAACACCACCGGTGTGCTCGCGGCGGCCGGGCAGCAGGTAGTCTGAGCCCACGCTGAGCGGCTCGGTTAACCGGGTCGCGGCAGCAATTTCCG
>WLLZ01000051.1 GCA_009700485.1 Actinomycetota bacterium
AAACCACCGCCACCACTGAAACCCGAATCACTTGAGCGTTCGGTCATGCCCGAACTGAAGTTAGACTCCATACTCGATGACCACCCGTACATCGCATACATGCTGGCTACATAGATCCCATAGTTCTGCAGCTCTTCTGGGCGAAGGTCAGGGAAGTTCTTCATCCAAGTATCTTCGAGCCCAAGTACCACCGCATACGGCAAGAAGGTTGCAAAGATGGCGGCCGGGGGTAGGTTGATCTTTTGGGCGAAGTCGCGGCGGGCATCTGCCGAATCCGAATTAAGTAGGCGCTTGAACCCTTCGACCTCACCCAAAAATGCCGCTGAGACTTTTGTCTGTTGGCGGGGGGTGATGATTGCACCGGCAATACCGCCGAGCAAAAGCCCCAGCCCGATGATCGCGAGCCCCGAACCACTGGTGTAGGCGGCAGCGAAAACAAGTGCCGCCAACCCCGCGGCAAGCATGAGACCACCCAGTAGGGCGAGTAACTTGTAGGGCCGATCAGGTACATCACCAAGCGGGTTATACCGACCTGATTTGGCGGCGTCAGCCGCCAATGTACTTGAAAGTGAAGAGGTAGCCGCCGCAAGAATCTCGTCGTACTCACCGATGGTTGCAGTTGGAGAGCCCTTGAAGATCGCCGCGAGTAGGGCGGTCTCCCAATCGGCCATCTCATCTTTGCCGGTGCCCGTCCAGTTCAGCTCCATGCCACCGCTTTGGAACCGGCCACCCGCCTGCTCCTTGACGGTGATGTGACCGCGCGCCGCAAGGTCTAGCAGGGTTGCCGAGTAGCCGCGGGTGTCAACCGTGCCATCAATCCCAGCTTGTACTTGTGCTGGCCGCAAGCCCTGGGGTGGCTGATAGCGGACCGGGGTCGCACCGAGTACCACGCCAGCACTAGTGCGCCGGCGCATTACCGCAATCACGATTGGCGCGACTAGGCCAGCTGCACCAAGTAGTAGGAACAATGGCATTAAAGACGCGGCTCGATCCATCTCGGCGACTCTTGGGTCAGCGACGATATTTGGAGTCGGCATTTCGGTGAACCCGGTTGGTGACCAACCGAGCACACCGGTCAAGCCGCCACCTGCGCTGAGATCAGCAACCATAACTACGGCAGCCTGCGGGCCAACATTTTCTTGGACCACGCACTGACTCGTTGAGCCCTGGGGGCCGGCGTAGCAATTCGAAACCAAGGCCGGGGTCGGCCCGGTTATCGCCGCACTGCCTCGATAAATCGGAAATGGCCATTGGGAGCCGATGAAATCCCAATAGAGCTCAATGTCACCTGCGCTAACGCCGGGAGGTGAATCTGCCGTGAGGTCACTTGCTTCGATGACATCCAATGCATCGGTCACCCGGTATGAGATCACGAAAGTATGCAGGCCTTCAATCGGGACATTTGGATCCCCGATTTGCAGGTTAATAAAAGACTCAGACTTGGACTGCTCGTACATAACGTCAGCGCCGTCGCGACTAATTGATTCGATTTCGACACCGTAGGTGCGGATATCACCATTAGATAGCGCATCTTGCAGCGGGATATCGCGGAGGATGCCGCGATGGACCTCTTCGTAGCCAGGGTCGTAGACGATAGTTTCAGTGATCAACATGTCGGTATTTGGCTGCACCTGAGCAACGACATCGTAGGTGATGATCGATTCCCACGGATTAATCGATGCTTCAGCATGAGGAGCACTGGCGGCTGATGCAAAACCAGCCGACAGTGCGAAAAGTGAAGCAGCCCAAATTGCTAGGAAACTAAAGCGGCGTAACACCACCTGCTAGAACTCAACCTTTGGCACGGCCCGCTTGGTCTCATCGGTCTCGGCGTAGACCGAACGCTCGGTCACCTTGGCGATACCGGTAAACCACATCGACGGAACCGTGACAACGGCGGTGTTGAGCGTGACAACGGTGTCGTTATAGAACTGGCGCGCGAACTGCAGTTGACTTTCGATCTCTGATATCTGCACCTGAAGCAACCGGAAGTTCTCGGTAGCCGTCAGCGCTGGATACGCCTCAGCAAGAGCGAACAACTTGCCGAGGGCTTGGGTCAACATGCCGTCGGCCTCAGCTTTGGCCTCTAAGCTCTGCGCCTGCATACCAGCGGTACGGGCTTGGGTCACGGCCTCAAGGGTTGACGACTCGAAATCCTTGGCCCCTTCGACGGTTGACACCAAGTTTGGGATCAGGTCAGCTCGTTTGGTCAGCAAAGTATCGATATCACCGAGGGCACCGGTGCACAGTAGATTGAGGCGGCGCAGCTTATTGAACTGGCTGAAGCCGACAAGCACCAAGATGACAACTAGCAACAATATCGCGATAAGAATCCAAGTCATTTATCTACCTTTCCGTAGGCCCTAACGGTAACACCGATGATCGATTTGGGTCAAAGTAAATCCCCTCCAGCAAGGCAGGTCAATAGGCCTGCCCCTGTTCAGATACATTTGCGTGCTAGCGGGGAAGGCCTTGTATGACACCCTCTAAGCCTGCTGCGCGCCAACAATGTGCTCGTTTGGAAATGAGAGTTTGGCCTCGTCCTCTGAATCGATATTGAACCGGGCGTCAAGAATCACCCACTTGGGATTACCAAGGTTATCGGCTAAATCCTGGGCTGAAATTATTGTCTCGTAGGGCATGGGCCTAGGTTAACTGAACCAAAAAGCTGTTGTGTCGCCGAAGCCATTTCCATGGTGAAAGATCGGTCACAACACTCCTGACCCCGCCTTTACTTCAGCCCATCAGCCGGGGAACGGCCCGAGCTCCTCTTTTAGTTTTGCGAGTGCCGTGTAGGCGCGGTTTCGGTAACTCACGATTTCATTTATGCGGCTTGGATCCATCCCGCGGAACCCACCACCGGTCTTGATCCCGAAATCGCCTTGCGCTACGAGGTCGGAAAGTAACTTCGGTGCCGCATAACGTTCGCCATACGCTTTTGACAAACTTTCGTAGGCGCCCACGTAAACGTCGAGCCCGGCCATATCTGCCCCGGCGAATGGGCCAAAGAACGGAAGCCGAAAACCAAACGAATTACTAACAACTTCATCAATGAGTTCTGGGGTTGAAGCACCTTCTTCAACCATCCGAACTGCCTCTTGGAATAGCGCGAATTGCAACCTGTTGGCAACGAACCCGGCGACATCGGAAACCCGCGAGGTTACTTTCCCGAGTCCCTTGATTAATTCTTCAGTTTTATCCATTACTTCTGGGCTGGTGTGGGACGAAGGGATAATCTCAACGGTCGGGACAAAAGGTGCCGGATTCATCCAATGCACCCCAACGAATCGATCTGGTAGCTCAACTGATGCCGCCAATATCTCTATCGGGATAGCAGAAGTATTTGAGGCGATAATCGCACTGCTAGGTGCCGCCCCACTTATCCTGGCGAGAACTGAATCCTTGACATCCATTCGCTCACTTACGACTTCGGCGATGTAATCAGCTTTGGCTACAGCATCTTCAATACTCTCGGCCGCGCTGAGGCGAGCCGCGATTTCATCCCTGCTTCCAGCAGGAAATAGCCCCTGCTTCTCAAAACTGCGTGCCTCCGACAGCAGGCGTTCAACTGAGGCGTGCGCCAACTCGGCGGTTGCATCTGCCACCACACAGTTGTAGCCGGCCATCGTAAAAACCTGGGCCATGCCACCGCCCATGTATCCGCTACCAACGACCGCAATTTCTGAGATTTTATGGCTCCCGGTCATTCGACTCTCGCTTTCATTCGGTAGATCACAGCGAGGTCACTTTGTAACTTCGCCCGATAGCGGGATTAATGAATTGTGTAGCCACCGTCAATAGCCAGAACGTGGCCGGTGATAAAACCTGAATCCACACTAAGCAAGAAGGCTACTGCCGGGGCCACATCGTTGGTTACCCCGAGCCTGCCAAGTGGTATCCGAGCGGTTAATTTCTCTTCAAAGCCTGGCCGGGTCAGCCACCTTGATGGGTCAACGCAGCCCATCTGTCGCCAAGACCATTACCGACGCCGGAGCGGTTAGCAACCTCAATGATGATGTGGTGCAACTGATGTTCGGTGCCACTCCAAACTAAAGGCTGGCTAGCGACCTTTACCAAAACTTCGGGCAGCCTGCCTGGAACGCCCTCCCGGCTGAGCCGGGGGACGCGTTTTACCTCTTGAGGATGATCTTGATGGGGCTGCGGCCCGCGGCGCGGTCGAACCTGGGTGCACCGCGATGCCTTCCCAGGTGGCGGTGACTCCCGCCTTCTTTAGCAGCATTCGCACCTCTGCAGCTTGCTCAGGAGTGGCGATGGTGACCACCTGGCCGGCAGCACCTGCGCGAGCGGTGCGGCCGGATCGATGCACATAAGCCTTGTGCTCCATGGGAGGGTCAGCGTGCACAACCAATGGCACATCGTCAACGTGGATACCTCGCGCGGCGATATCGGTCGCAACAAGCGCTGTCGCTTTACCACTGGAAAATGCGGCGAGATTTCGTTCGCGGGCATTTTGTGACAAGTTTCCGTGGAGATCTACCGCTCCAACCCCGGCGGCCTCCAACTTCTTGGCCAATTGCTTGGCCCGATGCTTGGTGCGCGTGAACACCACCACTCGACCTTCGCGGGCCATTTTGGCAATCTCCCGAAGGCGATCACCCTCTTCGACCACAAGTACCCGGTGCTCGAGTAAAGCTGGTGCCTCGATCGCGGCCGCATGTGAAACTGGACGTTCTAAGTAACGCGCTATGAGCGTGTCTACTCCCCCGGCCAAAGTTGCAGAGAACAACATGCGTTGCCCGCCCGCAGGTGTCTTATCGAGAATACGTTTCACCATTGGCAAGAACCCTTGGTCAGCCATGTGGTCGGCTTCGTCCAAGACGCAGACCTCAATGCGGTCCAGCGACAAATCGCCTTGCTTCATGTGATCAAGTAATCTTCCGGGGCAGGCGACGACAATCTCAACGCCATCAGTAAAGGCTTTGCGTTGTGCTCCATGGGTGACTCCACCAAAGACTGTCACGGTCGACATCTTGTAGGCCGCGGCTAGTGGCGCGATCACTGCAGCAACTTGTGTTGCCAGTTCACGTGTCGGAACAAGAACAAGTGCCCGCGGGCGCCCACGCATCGGCGCCACCTGCTTGGCAGCTAACCGCGCAACCAGCGGCAGCGCAAAAGCTAGGGTTTTGCCCGACCCGGTTTGCCCTTGACCGAGAACATCGCGGCCGGCGAGTGAGTCTGGCAGCGTTGCCTCTTGGATCGGGAACGGTTCAGTTACCCCCTCCGCCGCCATTAGCTGCACAAGTTTCTCGGGCACGCCGAGTTCGGCGAATCGGTTTCCGGTGATATCGATATGTGGCACATGTTTGGGTGCTGGTGCACTTGGTGCCTTGGCATCATGGTGCGGTGCCTTGGCATCATGGTGCGGTGCCTTGGCATCATGGTGCGGTGCCTTGGCATCATGGTGCGGTGCCTTGGCTCTGCTGGCCGCAGAGCCACTTGCCACCGCCGGTTTGCTGGGCCGTCGTCGTCGGTTGCCGCTACCTATTGATGGGGTGCGGGCAGTTTGTGATGAAGAAATTAGGTACTCCTTGAGGAAGGTTTCCGCGAACCTGTCGAATAAGGAGCACGCGCCGCGCTGCGGCTATAAACCAAGTGAAGCCCTACATTACCGTGCTTTGGAGCCTACCCAGCACCACCGCGCGCCGAAAATGGGCCGACTAGCCAGTGAGTGCGCACGTTTTAGTCGTCAAATCCACCAAAAGCCCGCTTTTCACGACAATAACGTGCGCGTTCAGGTAACCCACCCTTAGTGCCACCAATTGATGGGTCACTGAACGGGCTTTAGGCCCGTCACGAATGCCTTGATGTCCTTCACCGACATTCCCGCCGTGTAAACCTCAACGAAAGTTGATTTCAGTGCGGAGCTACCGGCCGGAAGTGTCACCGTCGTATAGCCCGAGCCTTTACGCAGCCGGGCCGGATTCGACTTAGAACAACTGCTCACTTGCCCCTTGCACGACCCCTTGATGGTTGCGGTGGCGCCTTTCACCTTGAACTTGGTAACCAGGCCGACCCCATCAGGGCCATCCAAGCAACCGGTCTGTGATTCGTTCAAATTAATCCACCCGCTGTTGCTCATCTGCGAACCAAATGATGCGATTAGCTGCTCATCTTTACCGCCCCCGCAATCAATGAGCTGGAACGAGGATCTCTTTAGCTCGATAGAAGTAGTCGGGGCATAGACCGTGTATGTCAGGCCCACCTGAGCCTTCTCGTACTTCGCAGGGTTAGTTGCAGCCGAGGCAATGGGTGAAGTGGCAAGCGCGGCCGCAGCAAGGCCGGCGGCGGCGAGAAGTGACAGTGCGATGCGGGCGCGGGTTGAGTATGTAGGCATGAAAGGAGAATACGGCATCACCTTGAGGATGCGCGGTACAAACCCCGTATCCTCAGGGTAATGAAACAGTACGTCAGATGAACATCACTCGCACAACCCTTGCCCGCGACCTTGCCATCGGCATTGGAGCCGGGCTCATCTCCGGGTTTTTCGGGGTCGGCGGCGGATTCATCGTCGTCCCGATCATGGTGATAGGCCTGCACTTTGCCCAGAAGCGGGCCCAGGCCACTTCATTGGTGATGATCAGCTGCGGCGGAGTCGCCGGAGCCATTACCTACGCCCTTGCCAATAATGTTGCCTGGCTGCCAGCCGTGTTCATTGTTTTGGGGAGTTTGGCTGGAGCCTGGATTGGTGCGCACATAGTGCAAAAAATTCCAGATCAAAAACTCCAAATAGCTTTCGGGGTACTACTAACTCTCATCGCCCTCCGCATGCTGTTTTTGGACCCTAGCGCTGGTGGCAACGAACTCCCGGCCCTAACCGCTCTCGTAATAGTCGGCTATTTGGCGTCCGGGCTCGCGATGGGTATTTTCTCGGCCATGCTCGGTGTCGGCGGCGGCATCCTGCTGATCCCAATTCTAATTTTCTTCTTCGGCTTTTCACAGCTCCTCGCCTCAGGTACTTCGCTGGCCGTAATGATCCCCACCGCATTACTCGGAGCCACGCGATTAACACGTGTTGGTCTAACTAATTGGCCAATGGGCATTCGGCTTGGCGCTGGTGCCGTGTGCGGTGCCTTGGTCGGCTCGATGCTCGCATTCCGGGTGTCCGGATCGGTCCTGCAAATAGGTTTCGCGCTGCTACTTATTGCAGTTTCCGGGCAGGTGCTGTGGCGCGCCCTGCGGCATAAACCACAAACCGGCATCACCTCATGACGTGATTGGGATCCCCGTAACCAAAATTACCAGTACCTCAAATAGCGCCAAGCCTTGAACCGCAATAAATAAATTCGATTGCGAACGCGGACGAAGAGCCAAAACCACAGCGACCACAGTGGCCACCGGTATGCAGTATGCGGCGAAAACATTTACCGGTGCAATTACCAAGAGCAGGATGAACGAGCTGAGCACCAGCAATATTAAGGCCAGGCGTATGGCACGTACCGAACCCAAGCGAGCGACCAGGCCGCCCAAACCGCGGGCTTGGTCAGATGACAAATCCGGCAAGGCATTTGCCAAGTGGGCCGCCACCCCGGTGCAGACGAAAACTGCTATCGCCCAAAGTGCCGGCGGCTGAGACGGGTTTAACCCGAAAGTAATAAATGGGGTAACGCAGGCAAATGAGACCGCATACGGTAACCACGACCAAGTGGTGCGTGATAAACGAAAGTTGTATATCCACGCGCTGGCGACCGCAATAAGTTGAAATACTCCGCCAACGAGGCCCGCTGCCAGAAATGAAGTGACGGTCGTGATAGCCAGTGCGGTGAATGCCGCAGCCCACAGGCTCCTAATCGAGATAACCCCGGCCACTAGCGGCTTGGCAGTACGGCCTGCGGCTCTATCAATTGGTGCGTCGACGGCGTCATTGCTCCATCCGACCGAAAGTTGACCGGTCAGGACAGCGACGACAAGGAGGAGAAATTCCGGGCCAGACCAGCCAGCACGAAAGGCCAGCAAACTGACGATGGCGGTCACCGACATCGTCGGTACCAAGTGGCAGGCCACGGCGAAACCACGAGCTACCGCCAGCTGTCGCCGCATTTTCCTAATTACCCATAAATAATGCGACGAGAGCCGCAAGCAATGGGGCCACGATGAGCGCAGGCAGCATGTCACCGACCGGGACGGATTTGATTTTCAATAGTCGCAGGCCTACGCCGATCAGCAGCACCCCGCCGGTGGCGGTGATCGCATCAATCAATGCCGCCGACAAAACTGAGCCCACAAGGGCGCCGAGAATTGTGAAAGCTCCCTGCACAATGCCAACCGAAAGCGCAGAAAGTGCGACACCCCAACCCAATGAGGCGGCAAAAGCGAGTGAGGCAAAACCATCCAGAGTTGATTTAAGAGCTAGTTGTTCAATGCCAAGACCAAGCCCATCATTTAGCGCCCCGAGGATCGCCAACGGCCCAATGCAAAATACCAGTGACGCATCGACGAACCCTTCAACGAATCGCTTGCGCTTATCGTCTGAATCGCCTGCACTCTTACGGCTGAGCTTGTGCTGCAGCCAACTGCCAACCTGCTCTAAGCGAAACTCGATTTGCAGTAGTGACCCGATGATGCCGCCGATAACCAAGGCACCCAACACGATCAGCAGCGGGGCTGCCGTACCAACTGAATCAGAAAAAGCTGTGCTAGTCAGCGCAACGATGCTCAAAGCCCCGATAACCAAGGTGACAAGGCCCAGGGCATCGGTGACGGTGTCGCGGGTGCGCTGCGGGAGCCGGTGGCCAATAAGTACCCCTAGGCCAGATCCGATAAGGATCGCGACCATATTCAGGATTGTGCCGATGCCTCGCATGGGTACAGCGTAGCCAAGTCAGGGGGCTAAGGTGCCACCAAATATCTGCCAGGCGAGCAATGACTTAGCCACCAGGCTCAAGATGATGTAGCTGCGCTCCCCAGCGAGGTAGTTTGCCCACCTGCCAACCTTCTTGTACTGCAGCCACTGCACCAAAGCAAAAATGTTGAAGAAGATGAACAGCGAAATGATGATTCCGTAAACAAATGCTGGCGGAGATAACTCACCCGGTGCTCCTGGCGAAATTACATAGATCAAGATCGCTAGCCATGGCACGATGCCGGCAATGCAGCCAAAAATGAAAGGCAACCAGCCACCGGAGCCGGGTGTTTCGTATTTCTCCTGCAGCCAACCGAACAAAATCATTGAGGCGTTCACACCGAAAATTGCCAACAGCGCAGCAACATCAGCTATACCGCAAATCTGCGCGATCAGCACAATCATCACCGATGAGCTGATCGAATACTCGACCCATCTGAAGTAGTTACGCTGATGCGCCAGCCCGTTGGCGTACCGACTGAAGAACAGCGGGCTCGCAACCAAGAAGTGGAACAGGGCCGAAAGCCCGAAGAACAGCGCAACACCCCAGCCTACGCGCGAATCAAAAAGCACCGTCGGGTCACCAAGTGGGCTACCCGGTGGGCCCTGCATGTACGTCGCGGTTACTGGAAGAACGAAGTCGTTGGTGAGAAGCAATACGGCAATCATCTGCACAAGGTGCGCGAAACCAGCGATGATATTTAGGCGCCGCAATTTCCGAAGCTGTTCGGAGGAGACCTCAATTACGGCGTCTGGGGCGGTAGCTATAGCCATACTAAATAATCCCATTAATTACCGGATTTGGCTACTCGGCTTTGGCCACCTGGGCCTTGATCGGGTAGACATATCCCATGACTCCACGCCGCCTGACCGCAACGGAGGTCAGTGACCTAGCGCAAACCCTGCCTATGTGGCAGGTCGTAGACGAGCAGCTGCTCCGTGAGATCCAGGCCCCCACCTACATGATCGCAATCAATTGGGTTGTTGCTATCGCGGGCGCGGCAGAGTCGCTCGACCACCACCCGGATATCGATATCCGCTGGCGGACTTTGCGGATAGCGCTGATCACGCACAGCACCGGGTGCCTAACCGAGCTCGATCTCGACTTGGCCAGACTCATAGATACTGTCCTGAGCACCCGCGCCTAGGTAAGCCGGCATAATATAAAAATGGACGATGTCGAAATTCGATTCCTGCGCGCCGACGAGTCGCACATCCTCACTGAACTAGTAACCGGCGCCTACGGTTCAACCTACGACGCCGATTGGGTATACGAGCCAGCAGAGATTGCCCGTCGTATTGAGGCTGGCTCCCTGGTTAGCACAATCGGGGTGCTTCCTGATGGCACGGTTGCGGGGCATATGGCGCTAATGCGCGAGGACCCCGATGCGCCCGTCCTGCACGCGGGGGTGGCGGTTGTCACCGAGGCCGCTCGCGGCCACCACCTATTTACCGCCATGAAGCAGTACGCGGCGCTTTGGGCCAAAGGGCAGGGTGTGTTGGGGATTTTCAGTGAGGCAACCGCAGCGCACCCGTATAGCCAAAAAGCCAATGTTGATCTTGGCGCCCATGAAACTGGATTCTTACTCGGATGGATACCAGACTCCGTCAGCAACAATGCGGCGCTAGCGACAGGTTTTCGACGTGAATCGGTTGCCCTGTTTTATTTGAAAACACATGATGGGCACGATCGACCTATTTACGCACCAACCCGCCATCGAGGCATCATCGAAGACATTGTTACCACCACTGGAATACGCGGCAGAGTCGTAAAAGCCAGTGCGTTACACGCGCGTGAAATCAGCGAGTCAACTGACATGCTTGTTTCGCATAAAGACGACCACAACCTAGCGATTATCACCGCCCATAAACCTGGCCGTGATCTACGTAAGGTGGTGTTACAAGCCCGCGAGGAACTCGTGACTAATGCCGGCCGCGATGCCGTTTACCTAGACCTGCCACTGAATGACCCTGCCACTGAAATAATTCTGGATGCCGATCTAGCCTCACTCGGCTTCGCTTTCGCGGGTGTGTTCCCGAATCAACATTTAGACGGGGATGCGATTCGATTGCAGTCGCTGCACAATGTCGATATCCACGCGGCCGATATCGCTACCGCGTCCGATCACGGACGCAAATTACTGGACTATGTGCTGACAGATGTAGCTTCAACACATGCGAACCGAAGCTAGATTCTCGGAACAGTAAATATGTTTACCAGATCTGCAATAAAGCCGGGTGAAGACCGAAAGGCCGGTTGGCTCGAACTTTTCTATGACCTAGCGGTGGTTGCTGCACTTGGAGTGTCAAACGACGCGTTCATCGAGCACCCAAGCTTCGAAACCGCGTACTTTTCGCTACTTGCACTTGCCGCCCAATTCAGCGTATGGCTACTAACTACGCTAATCCACAATAGGTTCGCCATCGATGGCATCATTTATCGAATACTGCTTCTCTTGCAAATGTCGGGAATCCTGCTCACCGCGATTTCTGTGGGCGAAGGTAGCGCGATCGACTGGCGGGGCGGCCTAATAAGTTTGGGATTCGTGTTCCTCACAATCGGAG
>WLLZ01000052.1 GCA_009700485.1 Actinomycetota bacterium
CGGTGCGGGCAGCACTTCTTGAAGCCATCGACCGGGCACAACGCGCCCACCTTGATCAGCGCCGCACCGACACCACCTCGGTGGTGGTTGCCGGGGGTACCGTTACCGAGCGCTGGATACCGGTTGAGCGAGTCGGGCTCTATGTGCCAGGTGGACGCGCGGTTTACCCGAGCAGCGTCATTATGAATGTGGTGCCGGCTCAGGTGGCGGGTGTTTCGTCACTGGTGGTTGTTTCACCGCCGCAGCGAGATTTTGGTGGGTGGCCCCACCCGACGATTTTGGCCGCATGTGCGCTGCTTGGGGTTGACGAGGTTTATTCGGTTGGTGGCGCTCAGGCCATTGCGATGTTGGCCTATGGGGTTGACCTGCCAGCCGGTGGCCGATGTGAGGCTGTAGATCTGGTAACCGGGCCCGGCAATATCTATGTGACCGCGGCCAAGCGGGCACTGCGCGGGGTGATCGGCATCGATAGTGAAGCTGGTCCCACCGAGATTGCTATTTTGGCCGACGATACCGCTGATCCACGGCATGTGGCTGCCGATTTACTAAGCCAGGCTGAACATGATGTCTTGGCTGCAGCAGTATTGGTAACTCCATCGGCGGCACTTGCCGATGCGGTTGCCGTAGAGGTAGTTCGCCAGGTGGCCAACACCAAGCACGTAGAGCGGATTACTGAGGCACTTAGTGGTGTTCAGAGCGCGATCGTTTTAGTTGATGACATTGAAGCCGGCTTGCGAGTGGTGAACGCCTACGCTGCTGAGCACCTAGAGATTCATACTGAAAACGCCCGTGAACTTGCCATGCGCGTGCGCAATGCCGGTGCAATATTTGTTGGCACCTGGGCGCCTGTCTCACTCGGCGACTACTGCGCCGGTTCTAACCACGTACTACCGACCCGTGGCAGTGCGCGTTACTCCTCTGGCTTATCTGTTCAGTCATTCCTTCGCGGTGTGCACATCATCGACTACGACCAGGCAGCTCTAAGCGATGTCGCCGGGCACGTCATTGCGCTGGCTCAGGCCGAAGATCTCCCTGCACATGGTGATGCCATCCGCATTCGCGCTGTGCGCGGAGTGGACTGACGTGCCATCGTCCTTCGAGTTTCCGGTCCGCGATGATCTGCGGGGAGTTATTTCATACGGTGCACCGCAGTTGGATGTACCGGTCTGCCTGAATGTAAATGAGAACCCCTTTGCGCTGCCCGATGACGTTGTAGATGCGGTTACCGAGGCGGTCCAGCTGGTTGCCAAAGGGCTTAATAGGTACCCGCAACGTGATGCGGTGGAACTGCGCCAAGCACTTTCGACTTATCTTGACCGTGAATCCGGAGTGCAAATCCCTTGGCAGCAGATATGGGCGGCCAATGGTTCAAATGAGGTAATGCATCATCTGTTCCTAGCTTTTGGCGGTCCAGGTCGCCTAGCGATGAGTTTTGATCCGACTTACTCAATGTACCCGGAGTATGCGCGCGACACCTTTACCAACTATCGCTCATTTCCAAGGCTTCCAGATTTTACGATTGACATTGCGGCCGCATGCCAGCAAATTATCGAAAATCGCCCCACCTTAGTTTTAGTGACGTCTCCCAACAACCCGAGCGGTACCGCACTTGGTCCTGTCGAATTAATAAAGTTGCTCACCATTTCTCGGGAGTGCGGAGCATTCGTGATTGTCGACGAGGCTTATGCCGAATTTCGACGGGCCGGTACCCCATCTGCACTTGAACTACTTTCAGAGTTCACGAACCTGATTGTCACGCGCACCATGAGCAAGGCTTTTGGGATGGCTGGAACCAGGTTGGGATATGCAGCTACGGCCGATCCGGCCGTGGTCGCCATTTTGAGTGTCGTGCGACTGCCGTACCACCTCTCTTCGGTGACTCAGGCGGTTGCGGTGGCGGCGCTAGCTCACTCTCAGTCATTGCAGGCTCAAGTCGCGACAATTCGGCAGGAGCGTGATGCGCTGCAGGAGTGGCTTATCGCTCAGGGGTTAAACGTCGCGGTAAGCGAGGCCAACTTCATTCTTTTTGGTACTTTTAGTAACCGCGATCGAATCTGGCAGCGATTATTGGATCAGGGGGTGCTGATCAGGGTCACGGGCCCAGCGGGTTACCTGCGAGTGAGTATCGGAACCCCGACTGAAAACGATAGGTTTAGGGCCGCGCTGATGAGCGCGCTACGTGACGAAGGGCAATCATGAATCGCACGGCGCGGGTTGAGCGAAGCACCAAAGAGAGCCAGGTGCTTGTTGAATTGAACATCGATGGCAATGGTGCAAGCACTATAGATACCGGGGTGCCATTTTTTGATCACATGTTGGCGCAGTTAGCCAAACACGGAGGATTCGATCTGATCGTAACAACGAAGGGCGATCTCGAGGTCGATGCGCATCACACTGTCGAAGACACCGCCTTGGCGCTCGGCCAAGCATTAAATGAGGCTCTTGGTGATCGTGCCGGCTTATGCCGGTTTGGCGATGCCTTGGTGCCACTTGATGAATGCTTAGTTCAGTCCGCGGTTGATCTATCTGGACGGCCGTACTTGGTGCATGAAGAACCCGAGGTTGTTGAGCTCATCGGCTCCTACGACACCACGTTGACCCGGCACATTTGGGAGTCCATCGTTGCAACCGCGAAGATCACCCTTCACGTACGAGTGATTTCTGGACGCAATGCTCACCACGTGGTTGAGGCCCAGTTCAAGTCGGTTGCTCGGTCCCTGCGTGCGGCGGTGGCTAGGGATGATCGCGTGGTGGGAGTGCCTTCGACCAAGGGCACCTTGACCGCCAACAAGGCGTAGCGCCAGCAAGTGAGCATTCGCGAAATTGTGATTCTCGACTATGGTTCAGGAAACCTGCGGTCGGCGCAGCGTGCACTTGAAAGAGTCGGCGCAACCGTAACGGTTACTTCTGATTTTGACACCGCGGTAAATGCGGACGCGCTAGTGGTGCCAGGTGTTGGGGCATTCGCTGCCTGCATGCGTGGGATTCTCGAGGTTCAAGGTGACCAAATAATCGACAGGCGCATATCCGGCGGTCGCCCGGTACTTGGTATTTGCGTGGGCATGCAGGTCTTATTCGCCAGAGGCGATGAGCACGGCACCGAGGTTGCCGGCCTTGGCCAATGGCCCGGGATGGTTGAGCAGCTTGAGGCCCCGATTTTGCCCCATATGGGCTGGGACACCGTACGGGCACCTGCAAGTTCAAAGATATTTGATGGCCTGGCTGATGAAAGATTTTACTTTGTGCATTCCTTTGGCGTCACCAAGTGGCAACTGAATGAAAATACTCTTGACCGGCAGCCACCGGTTGTTACGTGGTGCACTCACGGCACGGACTTTGTCGCCGCGGTTGAAGATGGGCCCCTTGTTGCGACCCAGTTCCACCCAGAGAAGTCTGGCGATGCGGGCCTGGCTTTGCTGCAGTCTTGGGTTAGATCACTTTATTAGTCCGCATGCCAGTTCGCGGGGGCCTCAAAGTATGGTTCGGGGCGTGACTAAAGAGTTGATCCTGCTGCCCGCCGTAGATGTTTCTCAGGGCAAGGCGGTGCGTCTGGTTCAAGGTAAGGCCGGTACCGAGACGGCATATGGCTCACCGCTCGATGCTGCGCGGGCCTGGATCAATCAAGGCGCTACCTGGATCCATCTGGTAGACCTCGATGCTGCATTTGGCAAGGGTGATAACGCGGGCTTACTAGGGCGGGTCGTTGCCGATGTTCGTCACCACGCGAAAGTCGAACTATCCGGGGGTATTCGCGATGACGTGTCCCTCAAGGCGGCACTTGCTACCGGATGTGATCGCGTCAACTTGGGTACCGCTGCCCTAGAGGATCCCGAATGGACAGCCAAAGTGATTGCTGAGTACGGAGAGCAAATCGCGGTCGGGCTAGACGTCCGCGGCACCACGTTGGCGGCGCGGGGTTGGACTCAAGATGGTGGCGACCTCTGGGAGACGCTCGCTCGCCTGGATGAAGCTGGTTGCGCACGCTATGTGGTAACCGACGTGACCAAGGATGGCACGATGCACGGCCCGAACTTTCACCTCCTTCGAGATGTGTGCGCAGCGACTAAGAAGCCGGTGATCGCTTCGGGTGGTATTTCAAAACTTGAAGACCTTCACAAGTTGGTAGAAATGGTTTACTTGGGGATCGAAGGTGCGATTGTTGGTAGGGCGCTTTATGACGGGGCGTTTACTTTGGCCGAAGCCATCGCCGCGATTGAGCCGAGGTTTGACCCCTATGAGTGGGGACCACCGCGGCCGTGAGCCTAGCAATACGGGTAATTCCATGTCTTGATGTCGATGACGGGCGCGTGGTAAAGGGTATTAATTTTACCGGATTACGTGATGCCGGCGACCCGGTTGAATTAGCAGCACGGTATGACGCTGAGGGTGCTGATGAACTCGTGTTTTTGGATATCACCGCATCAAGTGGAGATCGAAAGACCATGCTTGACGTAGTGCGCCGCACCGCTGACTGCATATTCATTCCGCTAACGGTTGGCGGCGGGGTGCGATCACCCGATGACTTCAATCAACTATTGCGCGCCGGCGCCGACAAAGTAAGTTTGAACACGGCGGCGATCGCAGATCCGAATTTACTGAGCCAAGCCGCTGAGCGTTTTGGCGCTCAGTGCGTCGTACTGTCGATAGACGCCCGACGCTGCCCACCTGGAGTTAGCACCGAGAGCGGGTTTGAAGTCACCACCCACGGTGGTCGGCGTAGCACCGGAATCGACGCCATTTCCTGGGCTATAGAGGGCACAAAGCGCGGCGCCGGGGAGATATTGCTGAATTCTATGGACGCTGATGGCACCAAAACCGGATTCGATCTCCAGTTGATCGAAGGCGTACGTAGCGTGGTGCAGGTGCCGGTTATCGCAAGTGGTGGTGCTGGTGCGCTAACAGATTTCGCGCCGGCCGTTAATGCAGGAGCAGATGCGGTCTTGGCAGCCAGTGTTTTTCATTTCGGTGAGTTCACTGTTGCTCAGGTGAAACAAACGTTAAATGAAGCGGGAATCCCGGTTCGACTAATGACGCATTAAATTCCTAGGGGTGCGCTGTTGAACGCGGCAACCGCAGCCGCCGTTCCATCGGTCTCCAAATTGACGGCCGTGCGGCCATACGAACGTAGGACGAGTTCTCCAACGTCACCGCGAAGAGTAATCGACGGGCTCCCTTTGCGGGCGACAAGTCGGGTAGTGGAAATTGCGTCAGTTCGCTCGAAAACCACGCCAACCGGAACCCTGCGATAAAGCAGTCTCGAGCTCTTTGAGATGCGACTCCAAAGGAGGTCTGCGAAATCAGTTGGGAGTTGACGTGGCTTCCAATTGGCTTGGCCCCTGCGTAAATCCTCGTGATGTACAAAATATTCAAAGAGATTGGCGAGCCCATCAACCCCTGGAATGGCAAAGAGTGACAGGGCGGGGGGGCCGTTACGGACTTTGGCGACCAGTTCGGCGTACGGCAAATTGGAGGTCGCGTCTTGCACATGTTGGGTCCAGCTGGCTAGCGGCCCACCTAAAATACCGAGTGCCGCATCTGGCCGAGACTCTCTTATCACTAGATGTGCCGCTAGATCGGCGGCATTCCAGCCCGCACACAGAGTTGGAGCATCAGGGCCGAGGGCCAGTAATAACGCGGCGAGGTCGAGGCGTTCGCGATGGCTGTAGGTTGCGGCGGTCATGACCTAATCTTGGCCTATTAATCCCTTCACGGCACAATGTAGGTATGTCCGACCAGACCGACCTCATTTCGCGCGTGCGGTTTAACGATCAAGGGCTGGTGCCGGTGATCGCCCAGCAGTGGGATTCGGGTGAGGTTTTGATGATGGCTTGGATGAATCAAGAGGCACTGCAGATCACCCTAGAAAGCGGACAAGCTACCTATTTCTCGCGCAGTAGATCTCGATTGTGGATCAAGGGCGAGACTTCGGGTAATTTTCAGCAGGTTCGTTCACTTCGGCTGGACTGCGACGGTGACACGATTTTGCTCGAGGTGGATCAACATGGTGTCGCCTGTCACACCGGGGCTCGATCCTGTTTTGATACTGAGCTAAGTGCGCAACCGACCGTGTTGGTCACCCCATGAACCAAGTCTCACTATGAACATTTCCACTGTCCCAGAGCTTCCAGAATTTCGGGTTTTGGCAAAAGATCGGCGAGTTATTCCTGTTACTCGACGATTGTTGGCTGATGATCACACTGCGGTCGGACTATTTCGTGCCCTCTGTGGTGATCGCGCCGGAACTTTCTTGCTGGAGTCAGCCGAACCCGGGCGGCTTTGGTCGCGATACTCATTCATCGGGGTGCGCTGCGCGGCCATGTTGACCGAGCGTGATGGTTCGGCCGCTTGGCTGGGCCGGGCACCGCGCGGGGTCCCGGATTCGGGTAACCCGGTTGATGTCCTGCGCGAAACCATTCGCCTCCTTCACACCGAACCGATCCCCGGGTTGCCGCCGCTGACCGGTGGTCTAGTTGGCTATTTCACTTATGACACTGTCCGGCGGTGGGAGCGAATACCTGACGAAAACCCAGATGAGTTGCAGATCCCGGAGTTGGCATTTTTGCTCGCCACCGATCTGGCGGTAGTTGACCACACCGATGGCTCCGTGCTCCTCATCGCGAATGCGATTAACTTCGATGATTCAGATGATCGTGTTGATGAGGCCTGGGGCGACGCGATAACGCGGCTGGATTCAATGCAATCGGCTCTCGGTGCGGCGCCAGCCACTAACGTTTGGTCCTACGATACGAATGCGCAGGCAGATATCCGAGTTAACGTTTCTGCTGAAGAGTTCATGCATTCAGTTGAGCGCGCCAAAGAGTACATTCGGGCTGGCGATGCATTTCAGATTGTGCTTTCACAGCGTTTCCAGACTCCATGTGAAGCAACTGGCCTCGATGTATACCGTATTTTGCGATCCAGTAACCCCAGCCCGTACATGTATCTCTTGCGCCTACCGCAAGATGATCTCTCTCAACCTGACTATCAAGAGGGCCGGCTATCAGATCGCACTGCTTTCGAGATCGTAGGTTCCTCGCCTGAAGCTTTGGTTACTGTCACCGATGGTCACTGCGTGGTTCACCCAATCGCTGGTACCCGCGCTCGTGGGGCAACACCGGAAGCTGACACCGCACTTGGTGAAGAACTACTGGCTGACGAGAAAGAGCGCGCGGAGCACTTAATGCTGGTGGATCTGGCGCGAAATGATATCGGCCGCGTGTGTGAACCAGGTAGCGTCGGTGTTGTTGACTTCATGAAAGTGGAGAGATATTCGCATGTTATGCATCTAGTTTCGACGGTCACGGGCGAGTTGCGTTCAGATTGCACAGCATTTGACGCTCTAGCTGCAACATTTCCGGCAGGCACCTTGTCTGGTGCGCCCAAGCCGCGTGCGATGGCAATTATCGATGAACTTGAAACAACCCGCAGAGGTCTGTACGGCGGCTGTGTCGGGTATTTCGACTTTGCTGGCAATGTCGATACCGCAATCGCAATTCGAACAGCCCTAATTAAGGCAGGTGTCGCAGTTGTGCAGGCGGGCGCGGGGATAGTGGCTGATTCGGTCCCCGAATCAGAAGCTGCGGAGTGCCACAACAAGGCGGCGGCGGTCTTGCGTGCGGTTGCTGTTGCCCAAACCTTAAGCGAAGCCTGCGGTGCCTGAATCAAGTCTGGAGACGGATGAGGGCCGGCGACGGGGGTATTCGTATCGATTGGCCTTGCTTGGATTGGTTGCTTCTGGGCTAATAATTATTGCTGCATTCGCGCTGCCGTGGGCGAGTGCGAGCGTCCTACTCGTATCGGGCCTATCCGGTTCCCTTACCGATATCACTTTTGCGGGCCGAGAGCTTTTCGCTCTCGCTGCAGCGATGGGCTGGGTGGGGTTGGCTGCGGTCGCTGGGATATTCGCGACACGTGGTTGGGTGCGAGTGATCATTGGCTTGGTGGTGGTGGTTGCTGGTTTGGTCACCATCGGCGCTTCGATTGGTTTTGGGTTCGATCCCGAACCGGCATTGGTCGATGCGTTGTCAGGCCGCATGGGCGGTACCCCGGAGCAGTGGTCTAGTACCCCGTGGTGGCTGCTCGGCCTTATCGGTGGGATTGGGCTGGCTGCGGTGGGTATCTTGACGTTGGCTCGCGGTCGCACCTGGCCCGGGTTGAGCCGGCGCTATGAGCGGGCCGCGAAGACTAAAACCACGAGTCTCGGGGGGCCGCTGACATCCTTGACCGCGTGGGATGCCCTCGACCGCGGTGAAGACCCGACCACCTGAGATTGGTCACCTACTGCTTGGGTCTGTGCACCTAATGCTTGGGTCCGTGCACCTAATGCTTAGATGTGGCTATGAGTGATGTGCATATCAGCCAAGCTGCCGCAAATACTGGACCAGTAAATCCTGGCCCAAAAAATCCTGGCCCAATAAAACAGGGCCACCATGGTTCAACCCCAGCAGCCTGGACCACCGTCGTCATCATCACCATTGCATTTTTCGTGGGCACCCTAGCGGTGATCATTGGCAACTGGCCGATGTTCTGGGTTGGCGTTGCACTAGTGGTAGTTGGCGCGGTCGTCGGTAAAATCATGCAGAAGGCGGGCCTAGGTACCATCCCCAAGCGCTGATTTACAAAATCTTCACGAATCCCTGATCCAGTAATTGCCTTGTTGGGCGCTTATTCCATGATTTCCATGACAGTCTTAGAATCATGAGCCCCGATCCGGTTAAAGGTCTAATTCTTGTAGTTGAAGATGAGCGGGCTATCTCAGATCTTTTAAGACTTTATTTATCCCGCGAGGGCTTTGGTGTTCAGGTTGAATCTGACGGTTTGGCAGGGCTCAGTGCCGCCCGCACCCTGCATCCGGCTGCGATCATCCTCGATGTAGGCCTACCGTCTATGGATGGCACCGAGATTTGCCGTAAATTGCGCGCCGAGAGTAACTGGACTCCTGTACTTTTTTGTACAGCCAGGGATGATGAAGTCGATCGCGTTGTCGGGCTTGAGCTCGGAGCTGATGACTACATCACGAAACCATTTAGCCCACGCGAGGTAGTGGCGCGGGTTAAGGCGGTTGTCCGTAGAGCGGTGCAGGCAGCGAGTAGTGAGGGGCCGCTAAATCTCGGCGAGGTGATCGTCGATCCAGTGACTCGACGCGTGACCGCTGGCGGTAACCCAGTGCAGTTAACGGCCACGGAATTCGACTTGCTCGAGCACCTCATCACCAATCAAGGCAGGGTGTTTAGCCGTGATCAACTGCTCTCTGAAGTCTGGGGATACGCGGCAATTGTCGGAACCAGAACCGTTGACGTACACGTTGCTCAGGTTCGCACCAAGCTTGGTGATTACAGCCCGATTCGCACAGTACGGGGTGTTGGGTACTCGGCGGAGCTTGAACCGTGACCACTAGGCGGGCGCGCATGAGCATCGTGACCCGCACCGTGCTTCTGACAAGTTCGGTTGCAGTAATCGTCGTTGTCGTTGCGGTTGCGGTCTCGTTTTTATTGATTAATGCGGCAGCACTACAGCAATCACGCGAGCGTCTGAGTCGCCTGACGGATATCACCGCGGCTGCACTTGATCGTGGTGGGCTAGGGATGGATATGGGTTTGGGGCCGAGTTTCCTGCTCCCCAAAGAACTAGAGCGCACCTTGGTTGCGGAGCAAATAACTGGTTACATTCTCAGCTCCGACAGCGTTCCGCCGCCGGGTTTATCCGATAGTGAAATGCAAAAATTGATGGGCGGCACATTAATTTCTTCCCAGGGCATCAGCTCTGGCGGCCCGGTCCTAATTGAGGGCCGCAAAATGAGTGGCGATTCCGCATTGGTTTTGCAACTACCGGCCAAAGTGGTGGGCGGTTCGGCTCAAGCACTGCTGCTTCGCTTTGGAGTGGCGCTACTTCTAGGACTCCTAATATCAATACCGATTGGTTATTGGGCCTCGCGGCGGTTAACAAGGCCGCTACGTGCCGCCAGGCAAGCGGCAAATCAGATGGCTTCCGGAGCCCGAGATGTCTTGTTGATCGAAGAAGGTCCTAGTGAGATCGCGGATATCTCTGAGGCGTTAAACCACCTGAACACCGCTCTCGCGGTCGCTGAAGGTCGGCAGCGGGAGTTCTTGCTATCGGTCTCGCATGAACTTCGCACGCCGCTAACGGCGGTCAAGGGTTACGGCGAAGCACTTGCTGACGGAGTCATACCTCCGGGCGAAGTAACTCGGACCGGTGTCACCTTGGCCGCTGAGGCAGCTCGCCTTGATCGTCTAGTGACTGATCTACTTGACCTCGCTCGGATTGGTGCGGTCAATTTTCAAATGACGCCACTTGATACCGACCTTTGCGAGGTGGTGCGTGAGGCAGGTGAAGTCTGGGCCGATCGATGCGCGCGCGACCGGGTGCAATTTCGCTGTGACACGCCAAATAATCCACTGATCGCACACGTGGACCCGGTTAGGCTGCGGCAGGTTATAGACAACCTCGCGGAGAATGCGCTTCGAGTTTCACCCGTGGGATCGATAATCGTGCTCAACATTTTCGCCGATGGGCCCTTTGCGGTAATTGAAGTCCGCGATTCTGGCCCGGGCCTGACGCCTGAAGATATTGCCGTGGCATTTGAGCCGGGGGCGCTACATGAAAGGTATCGCGGGGTGCGCCCGGTCGGCACGGGGTTGGGGCTGGCTTTGGTGGGACGCATGTCGGTAAGCCTCGGCGGCCAGGCTCTTGCGGGCCAAGCGCCAGAAGGCGGTGCCCGATTTACTGTGCGATTACCGCTCGTAGGCTAGGTCGATAAGTGAAGTGGAGCAGATAGTGGAGATACAGCAGGCGGCGCACGTGGTGGTTCAGTCACCGCAAGACATCGTTGAGGCCGCGCGTGTTGACACCCGCCCGCTGGTGCGCAGGCTGCTAGCGCCTATAGGTACCGGGCTATTGGTATTGATCGGATCGGGGTACATATGGGCGGTTGACCCAAATGAATCCGGTCACTATCCACTATGCCCGACCCGAGCATTGTTGGGCATCGACTGCCCTGGATGCGGCTTCCTGCGTGGCATGCACGATTTACTCCACGGTGACCTGGCCGGTGCGACTGATCACAATGCGTTGCTCTTGCCGTTGGTGCCGGCGGCGATAGTGCTTTGGGTGCTCTGGATAGTGCGTAGTTGGCGCGGGTATCGCGATGCGGTGACCCGCATTCAATTTCGGCGGCGCAACCAGATTACATATTTGATTCTAGGAATTGTTATAGCCTTTGGAATCATCCGAAATTTCGTCCCATATCTATCTTCGGGGGCCTGACG
>WLLZ01000053.1 GCA_009700485.1 Actinomycetota bacterium
CACCGGCTGATGGTTCAGCCAGTACTGCTTCGATTGTCGAAGTACTTAGGCTTGGTTTGGCTCCTGCCAGCCACTTGTGATTGGTAGTCGGCGATCGCGACCAAAAGCCCGTAACGATATTTTGGTGCCAGGGGGCGACTGCCTACGCTTGTATTCAGCGGCATCTGTTAGCCGCGAGACACGGTCGACGAGGCTGGGCTCAAAGCCAGCGGCAACTAATTCGCTCGCACCCATGTCACCTGAAATATAGGCCTCAAGCAGTGCATCCAAAACCTCGTAATCAGGTAGCGAGTCACTGTCCTTTTGGTCAGGGCGAAGTTCGGCACTTGGGGCCTTTTCAATGCTGTTCTCCGGTATTGGTGGTGTCTGCCCGAGTTCAAGTGCCTTGGCGTTACGCCAGCGGGCCAAAGCCCAGACCAGTTGCTTTGGGACATCCTTAATGGGCGCAAAACCCCCAACCGAATCCCCGTACAGAGTCGAGTAGCCAACTGAAAGCTCACTCTTATTGCCGGTTGTTAGTACCAGGTGGCCTTCTTGATTAGAAAGTGCCATCAGGGTGGTGCCACGCACTCGGGCCTGCAGGTTTTCTTCGGCAAGACCGGTCAAGTGCAGAGACTCTTGAAATGCGTCAACCATCGGGGCGATAGCGATGGTGCGCAGATTTAGCCCGGTGCGCGCTGCTAGGTCGCTGGCGTCATCCTTTGAATGTTCTGATGAATAGACACTTGGCATGGAAACACCAAATACGTTCGCAGCGCCAATAGCGTCGCAGGCCAAGGCGGCAACCAGCGCCGAGTCGATGCCCCCGGATAGTCCTAGAATGACACTTTTGAAGCCGTTCTTCCTTATGTAATCGCCGAGGCCGAGGGTCAGCGCCTGATAAACCTCATCTGGTTCAGCAAGGCGTGGTGCGATGGCAGGTTCATAAGTAATTTCTGCTTTCCAAGTGAGTGGGCCAAGTGCAATACACGAAACCGGTTCGGGGCTCGAAGATAACTCCAGATCAATTGTTAGCAAGGTGGACTCAAACTGCGGGGCCCGCGCTAGTAAGTTGCCATGCTTATCGACAACCATTGAGTCGCCATCAAATACGAGTTCATCTTGGCCGCCGATGAGATTTACGTAGGCGAGGTCGCAGCCAGCTTCAACTGCTCGCAACTGGCAAAGTTTTAACCTGGCGTCATCCTTATCGCGCTCATACGGGGACGCGTTCATTACTAGCAGCAGGTCGGCCTTGTTTTCACGCGCCCAAGTAACCGGACCACCGCTTTGCCATAGGTCTTCGCAGATTGCGACCGCAATGGTGCTGTTGTTTAGGCGCAGGAGCAGTGGCTCGGTGCCGGGGATGAAATACCTGGCTTCATCGAATACTCCGTAGTTCGGTAAGTGATGTTTGGTGTAACGGGCCACGACCTTGCCGCGGTGTAAAACTCCCACCGCATTGATCGGCGCATTGCGCGGCCCCGCTGCTTGGGGGGCTGTCTCCAAGTGATCTAGGTAGCCGACCAAGGCGATGAGCTCACCGAGCCCATCTGAGTGCAGGTCTTGGGCCAAGGTCACGAGGGCGGTGCGGGAGGCAGCCTGAAAAGCAGGCCGAAGTGCGAGATCTTCGACGGGATAGCCGGTCAGCACCATCTCCGGGAAGGCAATGAGGTGGGCCCCGGCTGCACCCACTTGCTGGGCCGCGGCCCGTACCAGCAGGGCATTTGCCGCTAAATCACCCACTTTGGCGTTCACCTGGGCGAGGGTCAGCCGAATAACACTCATGGAAGCAGGCTACTTGAGGTGGTTTAACCCATTCGTAACACGGCCTAGTCCACTATGGGCACATGGATAAGCAGGCGGAGTTCGTCCTTAGAACGATAGAAGAGCGCGATATTAGATTCGTCCGGTTGTGGTTCACCGACGTTTTAGGCACCTTGAAGTCGGTGGCCATTGCCCCGGCTGAACTTGAAGGTGCATTCGCCGAAGGTATTGGCTTTGACGGTTCGGCGATCGAGGGCTTTGCCCGGGTAGCTGAGTCAGATATGTTGGCCAAGCCTGACCCGGCAACATTTGCCCTGTTGCCGTGGCGCAGTGAGGGCCCTGGGGTTGCGCGGATGTTCTGCGACATCTTGACACCCGATGGCGCAGCGTCATACGCCGATCCACGCTATGTGCTTAAGCGCACACTAACAAAGGCAGCGAACCTAGGTTTTAATTTCTATACGCACCCTGAGGTTGAGTTCTATTTATTTAAAGAATCACCTGTCGCTGGTCAGGTGCCAATCCCGGTGGATCAATACGGATACTTCGACAATGCGCCAAATGGTGTAGGACACGACTTCCGCCGCCAAGCAATCATGATGCTAGAGGCAATGGGTATTTCAGTCGAGTACTCCCATCATGAAGGTGGGCCCGGCCAGCAGGAGATTGACTTAAGGTATGCCGATGCGTTGACAACAGCCGACAACTTGATGACATTTCGCCTGGTCATGCAAGAAGTTGCATTAGAGCAAGGCCTCTTTGCTTCCTTTATGCCAAAGCCATTCCGCGACCACCCTGGTTCAGGGATGCACACGCACCTTTCACTCTTTGAGGGTGACCGCAACGCCTTTTTCGAGGCGGGCGCTGAGTATCAACTCTCAAAAGTCGCGCGTTCATTTATCGCCGGACTCCTTGCCCATGCGCCGGAGATCACCGCGGTAACCAATCAGTGGGTTAACTCTTATAAGCGACTTGCCGGAGGAGCAGAGGCGCCATCGTGGATCTGCTGGGGGCATAACAATCGCTCGGCTTTGATCCGGGTGCCGATGTATAAGCCGGCCAAGGGCAACAGCACGCGCATTGAATTTCGATCGATGGATAGTGCATGTAATCCATATTTGGCGTTGGCGTTACTGCTGGCGGCAGGCCTCAAGGGCATTGAGGAAGGCTATGAGCTACCGGACGGTGCGGAGGACGATGTCTGGGGCTTGAGCGAGTCTGAACGCAAGGCGATGGGCATGAAGCCACTGCCTGCTAGCCTCGATCAGGCAATCGAGATCATGGAGCGCTCAGAGTTGGTTGCTGAGACCCTCGGTGAGCATGTCTTTGATTTCTTCCTGCGCAACAAGCAGGCCGAGTGGGAGGATTTTCGACGCCAAGTCACGCAATGGGAGCTGGACCGCTACCTTCCACGATTGTGAGCACTGATATCGGCACGGGAGCAACGCCGGTGGTACTGGCTATCCAGAATGATCAAACCGACCCACCGCTATTGGTTGGGCAGTGGTTGGCTGAGTCGGGCATCAGCGTGCGGGTCATCGAAGCCTGCTTCGGCGAGCAGGTGCCGGCGGCTGTACCCGAGGGAGTACACGGGGTGTTGGCCCTCGGCGGCGCGATGGGTGCCGGTGATGATTGCGTAGCGCCTTGGCTGGATGCTGAGCGGGCGCTGTTAGCTGATGCGACCGATCGCGGTATCCCTGTCTTGGGCCTGTGCCTTGGGGCGCAATTGTTGGCGGCTGCGACCGGGGGTCGCGTGGAGTTAGGGCCGGTTCCGGAGATCGGCGTGGTGAGTGTTTTTCGCACCCTGGAAGGCTTAGTAGACCCGGTGATCGGTGCTGTTGGAGCACCCAGCGATGACATCCCCGCCGGTCAATGGCATCAAGACCATATTGTGGCGCTACCCGATGATGGCGTGCTCTTACTGACCAATGAGGTGTGCCGAGTGCAAGGTTTCCGAGTTGGTGACAATGCCTACGGACTTCAGTTGCATCCGGAAATTGATGCCGACATATTCGCCAGTTGGGCGGGCCTAGCCGACGAAGTCCTCGACCGGTCTGGCTGCGATTTCGATGCGGAGTGTGAGCAGTTTCGTAAATCAGAGGCTGACCTAATTAGAACTTGGCGGCCCATGACACGGGCCTGGGCAGATCTAGTTTGGCAATGTGCGACACCGGGTTCACGCTGATGGAAAGTGGCAGGTCAACAACAGATAGTGCGAAGCTAGCCCGCTTAGGGTTCACGGAGTTGGATCTTGCTGCCCGGCTGTTGGCCAGCCCAGTTCTTGTCGAGTTACTCGCCGAAATTGGTATTGACGATAGTGAGAGCCACGTTGATGACGCGAGTGGATTCTTGGCTCAGATCGCAGCGACCGCCGACCCGGATCAAGCGCTGCTACTGCTGACTCGGTTCATGGAAGCCTGCGGTGATAAGCATCGCCGTCGTATCTCTTCCACGCTGGTTGCCGATCGTGACACTTTGGGCCGGCTGGTTGAAGTACTCGGCATGTCAGAGGCACTTGGTGAATTCATCATCCGGCACCCAGAGCACTGGTCGATACTGGCCGACGCTGAAGCACTTGCGATGGCACCGGCGGCAAGGCAGGTTCGGGCCACCATGTTGCAGGCGGTTGGGGCTGACCCAAAGGCGCCAGAACCAATGGCTGATGGGCAGTCGACGGAAGTGTTAAATCGGTTGCGCATTACCTACCGCTCACATCTTTTGGGGATTGCGGCCCGAGACCTTGCGGGCTTGGCGCCGATGGAGTCGGTGGCTTCGTGGCTCTCCGACCTCGCCGATGGCGTTCTTGAGGCGGCTTTGGCGATTGCGCGGGCCGGGTTACCCGAGGGCGCTCCGGGTTGTCGATTCGCAATTATCGGTATGGGTAAATGCGGTGGGCGTGAATTGAACTATGTAAGTGATGTTGATGTAATTTTTGTGGCCGAGGCCAGCGGGGGTGATGAAGTAGGCGCCCTGAAAACCGCCACGGACTTGGCGATCGGCGTGATGCGCGCATGTAACTCGGTAACCACCGAAGGATCGATTTGGGAGGTTGATCCGGCACTGCGCCCTGAGGGTAAGCAAGGTGCGCTCGTGCGCACTATCGAGTCGCACCTTGACTATTACGAGCGCTGGGCAAAGACATGGGAGTTCCAGGCCTTACTGAAGGCGCGGCCCTCGGCTGGTGATCTTGAACTTGGAGCCAGATATGTGGATGCGGTAGCGCCGTTTGTCTGGAGCGCTGCAGATCATGACGGATTTGTGACAGATGTGCAGGCGATGCGCCGCAGGGTGGAAGAGCAAGTACCTACCCGCATCGGTGAGCGCGAGCTCAAACTAGGCCCGGGTGGGCTACGCGATGTTGAGTTCTCGGTGCAATTGCTCCAGTTAGTGCATGGTCGAAGTGACGTCATGCTGCGAAGCTCAACAACCCTTGATGCCCTTGAGGCGCTCGCGGTTTGGGGTTATGTCGGCCGCGACGATGCATCAACTTTGGCTGATGCCTATCGGTTTCTTCGCACACTTGAGCACCGGCTGCAGCTGCATCGGTTACGTCGCACTCACACAATGCCTGAGAATGAAAGTGATCTCCGGCGCCTCGGTAGGTCACTTGGCTATCGTGGTGATCCTGTTGGCGAACTACATGTGAAGTGGCGTACGCACGCCCGCGAGGTGCGCCGACTACATGAAAAATTGTTCTACCGGCCGCTACTGCAGGCCGTTGCACGCCTTGATGCTGGTGAGGCAAGGCTTACCCCAGAAGCCGCTGAGCAGCGCCTGCGCGCCCTGGGCTATCAAGACCCGGCCGGGGCACTTCGACATCTTGAGGCATTGACCTCGGGAGTCAGCAGGCGCGCGGCCATTCAGCGCACCTTGTTGCCGGTGATGCTGGGTTGGTTCGCGAATGCCCCTGACCCAGATGCTGGCCTCCTAGGCTTTCGGCGCGTTAGCGATGTATTGGGCTCGACCCACTGGTACCTGCGGCTACTTCGTGACGAATCAACGGCGGCCGAACGCATGGCGCAGGTGCTGGCTTCGAGTAAGTACGCCACTGAATTGCTGCTTCGGGCTCCCGAAAACGTGGCTATGCTCGCGGATCAAAGTGAACTCGAACCCCGATCTTTGGAGACACTTCTCGCCGAGGTGGCATCTGCTGCTGAGCGGCATGACGATCCGGTGACTGCCGTCGGGGCGGTGCGATCGCTGCGCCGACGCGAGCTCTTTCGGATTGCAGTCGCCGAGCTACTGCAGGTAGCCCAGATCGATGGTGCGCAAGTTGCACTTAGTGACGTTGCCACCGCGACGGTAGCCGGCGCCCTTCGAGTTGCCGAGCGGGTAGTGGGTGGAGGTGCTGAGCTGCCAATGCGATTCACCGTAATTGGGATGGGGCGCTTTGGCGGGCGCGAGCTCGGGTTAGGCAGTGATGTTGATGTCATGTTTGTCTACGAGCCCATTGCTGGCGCTGATGAGAACGCGGCGAATTCTGCGGCATTTGCGGTGGCAAATGAATTACGTACGCTCTTAATGGCACCGACCAGCGACCCGCCATTGGATATCGACACGGATCTGCGGCCGGAAGGCCGCCAGGGGCCACTGGTTCGTTCATTGGCCTCCTATGCGGCTTATTACGGGCGTTGGTCAGCGGCTTGGGAGGCGCAGGCGCTCCTGCGGGCGCAGGTGGTGGCCGGTGACCGTGAATTAGGTGAACACTTCATTGCGCTCATTGATCCACTCCGCTTCCCCGGTGGCGGGGTTCCGGAGGCGCAGGTTCGCGAGATTCGCCGGCTCAAGGCGCGCATGGAGGCAGAGCGACTACCACGCGGGGCGGATGCGACTCTACATACCAAGTTGGGTCGAGGTGGGCTCAGTGACGTTGAGTGGGTGGCCCAGCTACTGCAAATGCAGCATGCTTATGCGTATCCCTCATTGCGCACCACCGAAACCTTGCCGGTACTTGCCGCTGCTGAAAGCGCGGGGCTGCTTAGCTCAAGTGATGCTGAGGCCCTTCGAGTAGCTTGGAGATTAGCGACCAATGTTCGAAATGCAGTAATGCTGGTGCGCGACCGCGCTTCAGACTTAGTGCCGACCGATGTTCGCGAGCTGACTGGTGTGGGTTATGTAATGGGTTACCCAATGGGAGCCTCGGGTCAACTAATTGAGGATTACCGGCGGGTCACTAGGCGCGCTCGCCAAGTCGTTGACCGGGTCTTCTACGGTGAAGATTCACTACGGTGACAGTGGCGCATTAGCCAAGAACTGGAAACTGTCGCGCTTGTACGGATAAAGGAAACGGTCGCAACCTTCAGCTATTGACGGATCAAGTTTTCGGCATAACGGAGTGCCGTCCTTCTTGTGCCTAAAGTAGAACCCCGCGGTCCACCAAGTATTCATGTCTAGGACCATGGCTTCTTGTGCGCCGGCGCCCACCAACGTGTTGGCGAGACCATCGGCAGAAAGAAATGGCGACCCGACATAAATAATGCTGCCATCTGCGAGCTGGCCGATGGCGGCGCGCCACGCCAGACTCTCCTTGTCGGTAGTCGCTCCCCAAATCACGTTGTCGGTTGCACTGGATACCTTCGATACGCCTTTGTCGACAATTAGGTTGAGATTTTGCCGAACGGCTTGGATTTCGTCGCTCATTTGCAGGTCGCGGCCCCACTTGCCGACCTTTATCGAACCGTCTTTGTAAACAACGGTGCTCGCCTTGCCATCGACTAGAGGTTTAACCATTTCGCCACCGTAGTAATAGCCACCCATCGAGTCCTCGAGTCGGAAAGCGCCGTTGAAATTGGCGAGCACAATTGGCCAGAGCTCTTTTGGCAGTGCCCCGTTGAATGGATTCGGGCCGCCGGGTTCTTCAAAACCGGGGATAAACATGGCTTTGGTAAGTGAGGTGTCGATCCAAAGCACCGAGGCGTAGTAACTGGTGTGCACATTGTCGGCGCGCACCCGGGCGACATACATCGCTGGGAGACCGGCCACCCGGCTGCCGACCGGCTGCCAGAGACCTTCCTGCGGTTCAGGGTTGGGCACCGGTGAGGTAATCGGCGGTGGGGGATTTAGGTGTTCGACCACCGGGGTAACAATCGGGCTAGGAATAGCGCTGGGCACGACGGCGGGCACGGCGCTGGACATAGCACTGGGCGAATCGGACGGCTGGAGATCTTCGGGGTCAAGGCCGGCGTTGTCTTCTGCGGTGATATCTGCTGAAACAGTTGGCGTGCCTCCAACGTCCGGGGTGCTGACATAGGTGTAGTAAACGTCTTCCAACTTGGCGACTAACGGTCCCATGTTGTTGTCGCGCATCCAGGTGGCCACGATTACTTCTGCGGGCTCACCACCTGCGTTTGCGTAGGTACTTTGAAAAGTGAAACCGGCCCAAAAAGCCGCGGTAAGTAGCACGGAGGCTGTTACCAGCACGAGTATGCGGGGCAGTGGGTTGTACTGGCGGGCATGGCGCCTTCGAGCTGGGGCGATAACTTCTGGTGGCCCGTCGCTCACCGGTAAATCTTCGTTCACCTAGCAATCATGTCTTAGACAGGCCAAAAAAAGCGGGACGGGCCACCGAAGTGGCCCGTCCCTTTCCCCTAGCACGCGAGGCGAATCGACGCGAAAGGGAACCTGTGCGATCAGATGTCGTAGTAAAGCTCAAACTCGTGTGGATGCGGTCGCATACGGATTGGATCTATTTCATTCGTGCGCTTGTATTCTACCCAGGTCTCAATTAAGTCGCTCGGGAAGACCCCGCCGGCCTGTAGGTACTCGTTATCGGCTTCTAGGGCTTCCAGAACCGCCGGTAGGGAGCCCGGTACCTGGGGGATGCTGGCCATTTCATCCGGAGGCAATTCGTAGAGATCCTTATCCACGGGGGCGTGCGGCTCGATCTTGTTCTTGATGCCGTCAAGGCCCGCCATTAGCTGAGCCGCGAAAGCAAGGTAGGGGTTACTCGATGGATCAGGCACCCGGAACTCAATGCGCTTGGCCTTTGGTGAGTTGCCGGTCACTGGGATCCGTATGCAGGCCGAGCGGTTGCGAGCGGAGTAAACCAGGTTCACCGGGGCTTCGTAGCCCGGTACCAAGCGGTGGTAGGAGTTCACGGTCGGGTTGGTGAATGCCAGCAACGATGGTGCATGGTGCAAGAGGCCACCGATGTACCAACGGGCCATATCGGAAAGCCCGCCGTAGCCGCGCTCGTCATAGAACAACGGCTCGCCGTTCTTCCAGAGCGACTGGTGGCAATGCATCCCCGAGCCGTTATCGCCGAAGAGTGGCTTGGGCATGAAAGTTGCGGTCTTCCCGTGTGCCCAGGCGACATTTTTGATGATGTATTTGAAGAGCATGAGCTCGTCGGCAGCTTTTTGCAGTGAATTGAAGCGGTAGTTGATTTCGCCTTGACCGGCGGTACCAACCTCATGATGTGAGCGCTCAACATGCAGGCCAACCTGCAGCAACTTCTCGACCATGTCGTCGCGTATGTCAGCGAAGTGGTCAACCGGCGGGACGGGGAAGTAACCACCCTTATAGCGGGTCTTGTAGCCGCGGTTACCGCCCTCTTCGACACGTCCGGTATTCCAAGCGCCTTCGACCGAATCGATGTGGTAGTACGACTCATGCTGATTGGTTTCAAACCGAACGTCGTCAAAGACGTAGAACTCAGCTTCAGCGCCGAAATAGACAGTGTCGGCAATACCTGTTGAGGCGAGGTAGGACTCGGCATTTGCTGCCACATTGCGTGGGTCGCGGCTGTAACGCTCGTCGGTGAATGGGTCAAGGATCGAGAAATTCATGACCAGTGTCTTGGCATTGCGGAACGGGTCGATGAAAGCGGTTGAAGGATCCGGGATCAGCTTCATGTCTGATTCATGGATAGCCTGGAAACCGCGGATGGATGATCCGTCAAACATTAGGCCGTCGTCGAACACCGACTGGTCAAATGACTCCACGGGCATATTGAAGTGCTGCATCACGCCGGGCAGATCAATAAACCGCACGTCTACGAACTTCACGCCTTCGGCCTTGATGAAACTCAGTACCTCAGTTGAATTCTTGAACACGAAATCCTCCCTGGCCTTTCTACGCATATGCCCTGTGGGTTTATCCCACGGGGTTCTCGCCTCGCACGGTGGCTGGTGCCTCCGGATACCCGAAACCATAGGCAAAGGCCATGTCATGGGTGTATCCCTACTGTTTCGGCAATGTTAAAGGATGCATCAATTTCCTCTCCCGGTAACGTGGGGGAGTGACTTCAGCCACACCAGACCCAAAGACAAAGCCGGAGGAGCCAGCTGGGCTCGGTCGCCGGGTGGTGGCAATTTGCCTGGATTGGCTCGCCTGCATCCTCTTGTCCCGAGTGTTCTTCGGCCAGGTGGCCTATGGCTCCGCCGAAGGGTCGATCACCGTGCTTTTGCTCTTCGCAGCTGAGGTCATCTTGTTCACTTGGCTGATGTCGGCGTCATTTGGCCAACGCATCATGGGTATTTCAGTAGTTCGATTGGACGGCGGGCGGCTATCGCTGTGGCGTATCGCCCTTCGGACGGTGCTCGTCTGCTGCGTGATCCCGGCTTTGGTCTATGACTCAACTGGCCGTGGCCTGCAAGATCGTGCCGTTGGAAGTGTGGTTATTCGAACGCGCGGGCGCGGAGTCGCTATTTAGCGAGGGCGGCGCGCCGATCGGGTACTCGTTGGCATCGGCCCCTTCGGGATCGGCAGTGAGCCACCGGTCTGACTAACAGCATCGAGGCGGCGGCGCACGTCGGTGATCTCGCCGCCGCGTAGGTTGCGAGGCAACTTGGTTAATGAGCGCTGCAGTTTGCCTAGTGAGACCTGGCCCGGTTCGTCGCCGACCTGAATTTCGTAGATCGGGATATCGGGCAGCCAGCGTGCGGTCTTCTTGCGCTCGTTGCCGAGCATGTGGCTGACCCGACTTGATGGGCCTTCGGATATCAAGATGACACCAGGTTTGCCGACAACTCGGCTGATTAAGTCTTGGTTCTTGTTGACTGCGATTCCTGGTGTCACTAACCAGCCACCGCGCAGTGATTGCACTACGGCCGCCGCCGCCCCTGGCTGCCCCTCGATCTGGCGGTAGGCCGCTTTCATCGCGCGGCGGCTAAACCAGAAAACTGCCGCGAGTAGGCCCAAGGGAATACCGACCAGGATGGCGGTAAATAGGTTCAAGAAGATAAAGGTCGGGACGAATCCCACGACGAACCCCAACAGGAACAGCCCGCCGACTTCAAGTGGCAAGGCCCGGTAGACCTTCTGGGTCATTGCCCAGTTCTGGGTGATTGAGGACAGTGTTGAGCGGATTTTTCCCTTGGCCATGGGCCCCAGCCTAGGGAAGCCGGACCTCGATCGACGCCCCGGCATGGATCAGTCCCGGGTGCTCGACCCAGCCGGTCACCCCGCGCCGGCCCATGGCGGCTTTCGGGAACTTCTCGGCCGCGGTGCCGTACTGCGCGCCGACCAGGGCGCCGGCA
>WLLZ01000054.1 GCA_009700485.1 Actinomycetota bacterium
CCAACTGATCGGCTCGCACTCGGTGTTGGTTGGGTACGCCCCGGTGTGGCCGGTATCGGCGTCACCCTATTAAACCACTCTACACCCGGCACCCTTATATGGTGCTTTGAGGGTAATGAAGAGTAGCACCTCCGCAGCCTTCGTTGAGTGGTGAGTTTTTACAAGAAAAATTCAAACTTATTTGTAACAACTCACCGTTCAACGAAGAAGTTCACACCTCCCAACGAAGTAGTAGAACACAACGAGAAGGATGGAGCACTAAATGCCAAGTATTGATATTGCTACCCCCGCAAGTTCAGCACCGTTTGATCGGCTCGCACTCGGTGTTGGTTGGGTACGCCCCGGTGTGGCCGGTATCGGCGGCACCCTAAGCCCCTCCTCTGTGGCTGCTGCCTGCTCCCGGCTGGCCGGCTGTGGTGCGTGCTTTGAGGGTAATGAAGAGTAGCGCCATTCCCTACCACTAGGTGGGGTGTTTAACTCCGCAACTGCTAGAGGCCGGTGGCGTCCTTAATTACCTTGGCGTATGCGGCGGCACCTTTTGCTGTGAGGTGCACTCCATCTGAAACGAAGTAGTCACGCTTACCTGCGCTGGCCGCGTACCAATCGGCGATGACAGCATTTGGGTAATCGGGCACCACCTTGGCAATAACCTCATTATTTGGGTCCTGCCAAACCCTTGGCACATCTGAATTGACGATCACTACGCGCGGGTAATCGGAGAGCTGCTCTAGCATATTTCGTAGCATGCTCTCGGTTAGAACCCCGTTGGTGCCCGGGTGAACAACCACAATGGGGGCGAGTTTGTCGGATGCAATTAACTCGCGGATATCGCCGATGAAGGAGCCAGGCATTCGGGCTACTGCTGCATCAACGCGAATCCCCGGGATAGCTTCCTTCACAGCGCTGCGGGCACCGAGCAAGACTGAATCACCGATGGCACTCACCGGACCAGGATCAAATGTTGGAGTGGGAGCCGCGTACGGCAGCTGTGATGAGGTCGGTGTCGGAGACAAAGTTGCGCTGGCGATTGGAATTGGGAGGTCGTCAAAGGTGACTGCAGTGGTGCCGGGCACACCGTCATCGATTGCGGCAACCAGGTCAGGGGCAGTTTCTACTTCGGCGGTTGCTAATGCGGTGCCAAGTGCAAGCACCCCAATGCTGGACCACACCGCCACTCGCACGCCGATTCGAGTCTGACGTTTACGATCTTCGCCGGTGGATGCGCGCCAAGACTTGATCCATCTATCTATTGCGCCTCGCTTGATCGGTAACTCAATCAACCTAAAACTTGCTTCGGTAATTACGAAAGTCAAGGCCAGTCGCAAGATGAGTAGGGTTAATCCATCCATCTCGATATCAAGCATTGGCCGAGTCACCATGAAGATTGGCCAATGCCAAAGATAAAGACCGTATGAACGCTGACCGATGTAACGCCATGGTTGCGAGCCGATCCATCGTCCAAGTGGTAACCCCGGGTGGGTTGCACAGGCGATTAGGATGGCGGTGACAGCGGCGATCGCTAAGAAGCCTCCGCGGTAGAGCCAGGGGCTGAACTCACCGGCCCGAAGGAAAACAGCGATGATGACCAGGGCCGCTAAGACACCAAGTGTGGTGCCAAGGATGCGATAATTTTTCGAAATTCCTGCGGTCAAGCGCGCCGGGCGCCAGAAAGTCGCAAGTAATGCCCCAACGAGCAGACCTGCGATGTGGGTGTCGGTACCAAAATATGCGCGGCTTGGATCAGTGAAATCTGGGTAGCCACTGATGATCGTTAAGTAGAGCATCCAGGCTGTGGAAAGTAAGGCAACTACAGCTGCGATTAATGCGACCCCGCGCCGGCCAAATCTTCTGACACAAAGGTACGCGATCGCCGGCCAAATCAAATAGAACTGCTCTTCAACCGATAGCGACCACAGGTGTTTTAGGAATGGCGGCCTTCCGGTAAATGCAAAATACGATTGATCGGCGAAGATGTACCACCAGTTGTTTACGTAGAAAAGTGTGGCGAGTGCATCACTTGCGAACTGGTGTGCTGCATCTCGATAGAAGATCGCGGTCGCTATTCCGACAACGATAAGCATTAAAAGCAAGGCGGGCAGTAAACGTCGAGCACGTCCTAAGTAGAAGTTGGCGAAGTCAATTCGACCTGACCTATTAAACTCTTCGAGGATAATTGAGGTAATCAAGAATCCGCTGAGCACGAAGAAAACGTCGACACCTAGAAAGCCGCCACGTAGCCATGAAATATCTCCGTGATAAAGCAGCACCCCAATTACCGCTAAGGCGCGGACACCATCTAGCCCCGGCAGATAACCCATCGGTGAGCCAGATCGTCCCACCCGCCAGGGCATGGCTGGAGTAACGGTGGCGCTCATGTGCTGATGTTAAGTGCTACTCAGGTGGATATGCGAAACCGGTTAATCTCCGCAAGGTGCTTAGCGCGCAGTTCATGGTCACGAACACCTAGACCTTCCTCGGGCGCGAGGCAAAGTACCCCAACTTTGCCCTGATGCAGGTTGTGGTGCACCTCGTAGGCCGCCTCACCGGCGTTTTCAAGGCTGAAGGTCTTAGAAAGGGTTGGATGAATCATGCCGCGTGAGACCATGCGATTTGCTTCATATGCCTCTCGATAATTCGCGAAATGGCTACCTACAATTCGCTTTAAGCTCATCCACAGGTACCGGTTGTCATATTCATGCATGTACCCCGAGGTTGAGGCGCAGGTCACGATGGTGCCACCCTTGCGCGCCACGTAGACACTCGCGCCGAATGTTTCGCGCCCTGGGTGTTCAAAGACAATATCGACATCGTCGCCGCCGGTGAGTTCACGGATCTTTTTTCCAAGGCGTTGCCACTCTTTTGGATCTTGGGTGGTTTCGTCCTTCCAGAAGCGGTAACCCTCAGCCGAGCGGTCGATAATCAATTCTGCTCCGAGGCCGCGGCAGATGTCTGCCTTTTGCGGACTTGAGACCACGCAGACCGGGGTAGCCCCACCGTTGAGTGCGTATTGCGTCGCATATGAGCCAAGACCACCGGAGGCACCCCAGATGAGAACAACGTCGCCCTGCTTCATGCCCGCGCCATTGCGTGAAACCAGTTGACGGTATGCCGTGGAATTAACGAGGCCCGGACTTGCGGCTTCCTCCCAAGTTAAGTGCTCGGGTTTTGGCAACAACTGATTTGATTTCACAATTGCAAGTTGTGCAAGGCCGCCGAAGTTGGTTTCAAAGCCCCAGATGCGCTGTTCGGGATCAAGCATCGTGTCGTTATGGCCGAGTGGTGATTCGAGTTCGACACTTAGGCAGTGAGCGACAATTTCGTCTCCCGCTTTCCACATGTGGACTCCCGGGCCGGTCCGCAGAACGACGCCGGACGCATCTGAGCCAATGATGTGATACGGCAAATCATGGCGCTTCGCGTAAGGGTTCAACTTGCCGTAACGCTCTAGAAATCCAAAAGTCGAGACCGGCTCAAAGATCGACGTCCACACCGTGTTGTAGTTGATACTTGATGCCATTACGGCTATTAGCGCCTCACCGGGTGCGAGTTCAGGCACCGGCACCTCATCTAGATGGATAGAACTTCGCGGATCCTTATCACGTGAGGCCATACCGTCAAACATGGTGGTTTCGTCCTTATGCACTGTGACCGCGCGATATGACTCCGGCAAAGGGAGAGCGGCGAACTCGGCACTATCGGCGCCAGCGGTGATGGCATCAATGATTGATTGCATCAGCGAAGGATGCCAGAAGTCCATTACGGGAGCCCCACCAGCCCGCGAGTAGGAGGCCAGCCGCCGATCTCTAGATTCGCCAAACCCATTAGCCAGTGGGTTGGACGAGTTCGATCAGCACCCCACCACAGTCCTTCGGATGGGCGAAATTAACCAATGATCCAGCGGTGCCAATCTTTGGCTCGTCGTAGAGCACCCTGACCCCCCGTTCGCGTAGCGTCGCCGCGACGGCCTTGACGTCGGTAACGCGATAGGCCACCTGCTGGATACCGGGCCCGGCGCGGTCGATGAACTTGGCGATGGTGGATTCTGGGGTCAGCGGGGCAAGCAACTGGATGCAGCTGTCGCCCACGCCCAGCATCGCTTCGCGAACACCTTGTGCTTCATTTACTTCCTCGTGCACGACCTGTAAGCCAAAGACGCGGGAGTAGAACTCCTTGGCGACCTCAAGATCCGGGACAGCGATGCCCACATGGTCCAATTCGGTCAGCAAGGCGTCGGAGGCGCCCGCCGGGGGCAAGTGCCGGGGCGTGGCTGGATTCGTAGAATGTGTATTCATAGCCCTATCGTCGCATTGACGATGCCAACTAGTTGCCAAGGCGAGCTAAGGAGCCGAAATGTCGTTCTCAGGTGGTTCAGTCATTGTTGCCGGAGCGCGGACCCCGATCGGGCGCCTGCTGGGCTCGTTGAAGTCATTTAGCAGCACCGATCTCGGCGGTATGGCCATTGCAGCGGCACTTGAACGCGCCGGCGTAGCGCCAGATCAGGTTGATTACGTAATCATGGGTCAGGTGCTGCAAGCCGGCGCCGGCCAGATGCCGGCGCGCCAGGCCGCCGTCAAAGGCGGCATCAGCATGAATGTGCCCTCACTTCTGATTAACAAGGTTTGCCTATCCGGCATTGACGCTATTGCCCTCGCCGACCAGCTAATTCGTGCCGGTGAGTTTGAATGCATCGTGGCCGGTGGCATGGAATCAATGACTAACGCTCCGCACCTGCTTCTTGGCTCCCGTGAGGGCACCAAGTACGGCGACTGGACCATGGTCGATTCAATGGCCTATGACGCCCTGACCTGTGTATTTGATGAATGCGGCATGGGTGAGAGCACCGAGAAGCACAATGCGCGTTATGACCTAACTCGCGAGGAGCAGGACGCATTCTCGGCTGCCTCACATCAACGCGCGGCAGCAGCGCAACAGAAAAATCTTTTCGACAACGAAATCACACCGGTGAAGATCAAGCAGCGTAAAGGTGAGCCGATCACATTCAGTGCCGACGAAGGGGTGCGCCCCGACACCACGGTCGAGTCCCTGGCAGGGCTGCGCCCAGCATTTACCAAAGACGGCACGATCACCGCTGGAAGTGCTTCACAAATCTCCGACGGTGCCTGCGCGGTCGTGGTGATGAGTAAGAAGAAGGCCGAAGAACTTGGTCTGAAATGGCTCGCTGAGATTGGCAGTCACGGGGTCGTGGCCGGCCCCGACTCGTCATTGCAGGAGCAGCCAGCCAACGCAATCTTCAAGGCCTGCCAGCGCGAGGGCATTGCCGTCAGCGACCTCGATCTACTCGAGATTAATGAGGCATTCGCTGCGGTGGGAGTGGTATCGAGCAAGGCACTCGGTGTGTCCGGCGAAATCGTCAACGTAAACGGCGGCGCGATATCCATGGGTCACCCCGTTGGGATGTCAGGTGCCAGAATTGTCTTGCACCTAGCACTCGAACTGCAGCGGCGCGGCGGTGGCACCGGTGCGGCGGCACTTTGCGGTGGCGGCGGCCAAGGTGATGCCTTGCTCGTGCGCGTGCCTAAGGCCTGATAGCCCAAGTTGCGAGATGATCAGCAAGTGAGTGTTGCAGAATTGATCGCTGGTGCCCAAGCGGGCGAGCAGCGAGATATTGCTCGATTGATCTCGCGCATTGAAGACGGTTCGGCCGATGCCCGCGAAGCCATGCAAGCACTGGCTGGATTCGTCGGGCGCGCTCAGGTAATTGGTATCACAGGGGCACCCGGGGTAGGTAAATCCACCACCACCTCCGCACTGGTTTCTGCGTTTCGGGCCCGGGGTAATCGAGTAGCTGTTTTGGCGGTAGACCCATCCTCGCCATTTTCGGGTGGCGCACTCTTGGGTGATCGAATTCGAATGCAGCAACATGCAACCGACGAGGGCGTTTTCATCAGGTCAATGGCCTCCCGCGGGCATCTTGGGGGGTTAGCGGCGACCACCCCGCAAGTAATTCGAGTACTTGACGCCGCAGGTTTTGATGCGGTGCTTATTGAAACTGTTGGTGTTGGCCAATCAGAGGTAGAGGTCGCCGCGACCGCCGACACTTCCGTCGTGTTAATTGCCCCAGGTATGGGCGACAGTATCCAAGCGGCGAAAGCCGGCATTCTCGAAATCGGCGACATCTTTGTGGTGAATAAGGCCGATCGCGAGGGTGCCGAAACCACGGTTCGAGAATTACTGCACATGATTTCACTAGGCCAACACGAGGGTTGGCGGCCACCGGTACTTAAGACGGTCGCATCACTTGGCGATGGCATTGAATCCCTGCTGGCGGCCATTGACGAGCATCGCATTTGGCTTGTCGGCAGTGGGCAAGATAGAGCGCGAAAACTTCGCCGGATCAAAGATGAAATCTGCGCGCTGGTAATTGGCGAGACTAAGTCGCGCCTGTCGATTCGCGCTGCCGAGATAGATTCGCTGAGCGAAGCAGTGCTTGATGGCGCCATGGACGCCTATGCGGCCGCGGAGCAACTTAATTAGTGCGACGCTGCCAGGCACCAGGCTCGGCAAGCAGCCCTGTGACTTCGGCGGGCAATTTGTTGGCCGCCACATCGGCGAGGGTAATGTTCTCCAAAACGTGACGCATTGATGCGCGTACCGCAATCCAGACTTCACGTAGGTGCTCGGCGGCCCCCACGTACTCAACATCTTCGGGTCGTTGGCCTCGAACGGCGGCCAGGGGCCCGTCAAGTGCGCGAACTACATCGGCGATGGTGACTTGAGTCGGGTCGCGGTCAAGCCGGTAGCCGCCATCGGCTCCGCGCTGACTGCCAACAATTCCGTATTGGCGTAGTTGCCGCAAAATCCCTTCGAGGAATTTCATCGGGATGTCTTGGGCGGTGGCGATGGTCTCGCCCTTAACTAGTCGCTTAGGATCCTCGGCGTATGACACGGTGAGTTCAAGGAGTGCGCGCATCCCATAATCTGCTTTGGCTGAAATATGCACCCGCTTAGTGTCCTCGCTGGGGGTCGGGCAGGGCAAGGAGCCCCATGGTGGAAGATAGGGGGGTGACGTCAACTCCATTTTCGGGCCGCGGTGCCATCGATCTCGGCGCACTTGCTTCGGCGCGCCAAAATCAACAGCAGGCCGCCGCAGCTGTGGCTAATGCACCGGCCGGGGTGGTAATCGATGTCACGGAGGCCAGTTTTCAGTCGGCGGTGATCGAGCGGTCGATGACCGTGCCGGTGGTACTTGATCTATGGGCCGAGTGGTGTGGGCCGTGCAAGCAGCTGTCGCCGATCTTGGAGAAATTGGCCGCTGAGTATGCCGGTCGCTGGATCCTTGCCAAAGTAGATGTTGACGCTGAGAAGCGAGTGGCGGCTGCATTCCAGGTTCAGTCGATTCCCTCGGTTTTCGCGGTGATCATGGGGCAGCCGGTTCCACTTTTTCAAGGCGCTTACCCCGAGCCGCAGATCAGAGCGATCTTGGACGAATTACTGAAGGTTGCCGCCGAGCAGGGGGTGACCGGCACCTTGACCGATGACCACGGACAGGTTCCAGAAGAGCCGGCGGGTGCGGAAGCAGATACCGAGCCTGCGACCGATCCAAGATTTGATGCGGCATTCAATGCGATCGAAGCCGGTGATTGGGATGGCGCAGCGGCGGCCTATCAACTCATTCTCGATGCTGATCCGAGTGAGCGTGATGCCATCGCCGGGCTGGCCACGGTGGGCCTTTATCGCCGTACCGAAGGTGAAGATGAGGGAGCACTGCGGGCGATCGCCGATCAGCCGGATGCAGCCGCTGATGTACGAGTGCAGTGCGCTACCGCTGATTTTGATGCACTCGCTGGGAGTTGGACACTCGCATTCGATCGGCTCGTTGCCTGTGTCAGGGCATCCATTGGCCCTGATCGTGAGCTGGTTCGCGCGCGATTGCTCGAACTGTTCGTCCTCGCTGGTGAGGACCCCGCGGTCCCCGCTGCGCGCACAGCATTAGCAAACGCGCTTTTCTAGCCTGATGAACTCGGGGCTCAACCGGGGCTTGGGTCAAAGCGTAGATAGATAGCGGCCAATGGTGGCAAAACTATCTGCGCGGACGCCGGACGACCTTGCCATTGCACCTCAACGGCATCTACCCCGCCAAGATTGCCGACACCGCTTCCGCCATAAACGTCAGCATCGGTGTTGAGTACTTCGGTCCACCTGCCACTTATTGGCAACCCAACGCGGTAATTGACATGAGGGGTGGGGGAGAAGTTCGCCGCGCAGGCTAGCGGTCGGCCATTCTTATCCCAACGGAGCCAGGTGAAAATATTTCCTTGAGCATCACCGGCGTCGATCCACTCGAAACCGCCGGGATCGTCATCGCGTTGCCAAAGTGCAGGGGTGGCGCGGTAGACGTTATTGAGATCCGAAACTGTGCGCAAGATGCCAGCGTGTTCGGAGAATTGCAAGAGCGACCAGTCAAGGCTGCGCTGGCTCGCCCACTCGCCTGACTGCGCAAACTCCGAACCCATGAAGAGGAGTTTTTTTCCTGGGTGCGCCCACATGAAAGCTAAGAATGCGCGCAAGTTCGCCAATTGCTGCCAGCGGTCACCGGGCATGCGCCCCACTAAGGAACCTTTTCCGTGAACAACTTCATCATGGGATATTGGCAGCACGAAGTGCTCGCTGTACGCGTAGACCATGGAGAAACTCATTTCTTCATGGTGGTACTGACGGTGTATTGGCTCATGTTGAATGTAGCCGAGGGCGTCATGCATCCAGCCCATATTCCACTTGAACCCAAAACCTAGTCCGCCCAAGTGGGTGGGTTGGGTGACTCCCGGCCAGGAAGTGGACTCTTCAGCGATCATGATCGCGCCGGGTGACCGTTTGTATACGGTCGCATTTACCTCCTGCAGAAACGCCACTGCATCAAGGTTCTCCCGTCCTCCGAATTGGTTGGGCTCCCACTCCCCGGGTTTGCGCGAATAATCGAGATAAAGCATTGAGGCCACTGCATCAACTCGCAGGCCATCGACGTGAAACTCCTCGAACCAATAAAGGGCATTAGCAACCAGAAAGTTTCGAACTTCAGCGCGGCCGAAGTTAAAGACATACGTGCCCCAGTCAGGGTGCTCGCCACGTCTTGGGTCTGGGTGTTCATAAAGTGTGGTGCCATCGAAGCGAGCTAGAGCCCACTCATCTTTGGGGAAGTGGGCCGGGACCCAATCAACTAAAACGCCAATTCCGGCTTGATGGAGGCGGTCAATTAGATAGCGAAGGTCATCGGGTGATCCAAAACGTGAGGTGGGTGCGAAATAGGAAGTAACTTGGTAACCCCAAGACGGTCCGTATGGGTGCTCGGAGACAGGTAAGAACTCAACATGGGTGAAACCGGTTTCGCTGAGATAGTCAGTTAGCTCGTCGGCAAGTTGACGATAATTAAGCCCAATGCGCCAAGAGCCTAGGTGAACTTCATAAATGCTCATCGGAGAGGTAAGTGCATCGGTATTGGCGCGTTTGTCTAGCCATGTTGAATCTTGCCACTGGTAATTAGACGTGAAAACAACCGAGTTGTTGGCAGGTGGAATTTCGGTTGCGAAGGCGCATGGGTCGGCCTTTTGCCGCCAGATCCCATCGCTTCCTAGGATTTGGAACTTATATCTGTCGCCGTCAGTTACCTTCGGGACGAATAACTCCCAAATGCCAGAGGCCCCAAGGCTGCGCATCGGGTGCGCGACACCATCCCAGTAGTTGAAATCACCCGTGACTCGGACCCCTCGCGCATTGGGCGCCCAAACGGCGAAGGAGACCCCACTTACGGCACCTTGCGGGGTTGGGTAGCTGCGGGTGTTTGCGCCGAGCACTTCCCAGAGTTTCTCATGACGACCCTCGTGGATTAGATGCAAATCAATTTCGCCGAGGGTTGGCAAGAATCGGTACGGGTCTTCTGCTGGCACGATTTGGTCACCGTACTGAACTTCGATTGAGTAATTCGGCACATCCAGCATCGAGAAGACCCCGCACCATACTCCGCGGAATTCATGGTCAAGTTGGATCGAAGAATTTTCAGTAACCAAAGTTACCGATTCAGCCATCGGGCGTAATACCCGAACGGTAACCCCGCCTTTGAATTGATGTGGTCCAAGAATCTCATGCGGGTTTGGGTGCCAACCATCGACAAGTCGATCAAGGTCTCCAATTGCCACGGGTATTTTGTTTACCTTCGGCGACTTTTTCACTATTGCCGCACATGCACGATGTGGGCGACTTGTTCCCAGGGGGTTAACAGCACGTAGGTGCTCTGCCCCCAGGTCCATGTGGTGTCTGTTACTAGGTCATGGGCGATGAATAAGGATTGTGGATCAAGCCCGATGGCGGCTAGGTTCCACCACACGGTGGCTTCCTGCGTGTGGTGCGGGTCAAGAGTGCACACCACTAGCACGGTGTCGTCACCATCTTGTTTTGAAAAAGCAATGATGTTTGGGTTATCGCACTGGTGGAAATACAGTGAGCGTAAGTCTTGCAAAGCTTTGTGTTCCCTGCGAATTTTATTAATGAGTGTTAATAGGGGAGCCAGACTACGACCCTGGTTTATAGCCGCGTCCCAATCGCGCGGTCGATATTGAAACTTTTCGGTATCGAGATACTCCTCGCTACCGGGATGAAGGGCCACGTGTTCATATAACTCGAAACCACTATAAATTCCGTAGGTGGGTGAAAGCGTTGAAGCTAGGACGGCGCGAATTGCGAACGCACCCGGCCCACCGTGCTGCAGGTAGCTGTGGAGAATGTCTGGTGTGTTCGTGAAAAAATTAGGACGCATGTAGGCAGCGGCCGGGCCGGCAATTTCATTACCGTATTCTTCAAGCTCTTGCTTGCTGTTGCGCCAGGTGAAATAGGTGTAACTCTGCTGGAAACCGACCTCGGCGAGCGCCTGCATCATTGGGCGGCTCGTGAATGCCTCGGCCAGGAATATGACATCTGAATTATCTGCATTTATTGACGCTATGAGTCGATCCCAAAGCCAGATGGGTTTGGTATGTGGGTTATCCACCCGGAAGATTCGCACTCCATGTGACATCCAAAATCGGACAATA
>WLLZ01000055.1 GCA_009700485.1 Actinomycetota bacterium
TATGAAGAAGGTGGAGCACACTGCATCAGTGTGCTAACCGAGGAGCGGCGATTCGGCGGCAGCCTGGCAGATCTCGCGGCGGTCCGAGCAGCAGTGGATGTCCCGGTCCTGCGCAAGGATTTCATCGTCTCCAGTTACCAGTTATGGGAGGCAAAAGTTTATGGCGCCGACATGGCGTTGTTGATCGTCGCGGCCCTTGACCAAGCGGCCTTGGTTAGTTTGGTGGAGCGAGCAAAGAGCCTAGGGCTGAGCGCACTGGTCGAGGTTCACGATGAGCTGGAGGTTAAGCGGGCTCTGGACGCGGGTGCTTGCATTATTGGCGTCAATGCCCGAGATTTGAAGACCCTTGAGGTCGACCGCTCGGTATTTAACCGGTTGGCCCCAATGATTCCCGACTCATGTGTGCGAATTGCTGAGTCAGGAGTGCGCGACCCGCGCGATCTAATTGCCTACGCCGAGGCCGGAGCAGATGCGGTCCTCGTAGGCGAGAGTTTGGTAACAGATAAAGATCCGCGGGCGGCAGTCCATGAACTAGTAACGGCCGGCGCGCACCCCGCGCTTTGGCACAGTAGAAGTGAGTAAGAGTTGACAACAGTTAGCACCGCAGCCGTCTCGGGTCATTACGGGCCGTACGGAGGTCGCTTCGTACCCGAGGCGCTTACCGCGGCACTTGATGAACTGGATGCCGCATTTCGCTCTGCGATCGTTGATCCGAGTTTCATCGATCGGCTAACCGAGTTGGAGCGCTCGTACACCGGTAGGCCAAGCCCACTGACTCGAGCGGATCGGTTTGCCGCGCATTGCGGTGGAGCCCGTGTTTATTTGAAACGTGAAGATCTGAACCACACCGGTTCACATAAAATCAATAACGCGATTGGGCAAGCTCTATTGACCCAACGAATGGGCAAGACTCGGATGATTGCCGAGACAGGGGCTGGCCAGCATGGGGTGGCTACCGCAACCGCGGCGGCGCTCCTCGGGCTGGAATGTACGGTATTCATGGGCGAGGAAGATACCCGTCGGCAGGCCCTTAACGTGGTTCGAATGCAGTTACTTGGTGCTGAGGTGTTTTCAGTTACCGCTGGTAGTCGCACTCTCAAGGACGCCATCAATGAGGCAATGAGGGACTGGGTGTCAACAGTCGAGCGAACCCACTATGTGCTCGGTACAGTCACCGGTCCGGCGCCATTTCCAGAGATCGTCCGCTATTTTCAGTCGGTCGTCGGGCGCGAAGCCCGCAAACAAATCCAAGAGGCCGAAGGCCGGCTACCGGATGCTGTCATCGCATGTGTTGGTGGTGGGTCAAATGCGATGGGGTTGTTTAGTGGATTCATCGACGATCCATCTGTGCAATTGCGCGGCTATGAGGCCGGTGGCGACGGAGTCGAGACCGGTCGCCATGCGGCCCGCTTTGCTGCTGGTTCACCAGGAGTGCTGCACGGCACCCGCACCTACGTCATGCAAGATGAGTGGGGCCAAACAATCGCATCGCATTCGATAAGCGCAGGCCTTGATTATCCAGGAGTTGGGCCGGAGCATTCTTGGCTCCATGACACCGGGCGCGCGACATATGAACCAATCAATGATGCTGAGGCGATGGAGGCTTTCGCGTTACTGAGCCGCACCGAAGGCATTATCCCGGCGATTGAAACGGCGCATGCATTAGCAGGTGCAATGCGAGTGGGTCGTGAGCTAGGGTCGGATGCGGTATTGCTGCTCAACTTGTCAGGCCGCGGCGATAAGGATGTTGCAACCGCGGCTAGGTGGTTTGGTATCGGTGCGCCCGAAGGTATCGAGATATCTGAGGGTCGATGAGCCGGCGCTTATCGGAAGTCTTCGCGCAAACCAAATCGGCAGATCGTGCGGCACTCATTGGCTATCTTCCAGCTGGGTTCCCGACCCCTGATGCGTCCATTGAGCTAATGAACGCAATGATCGACGCGGGGGTTGATGCGATTGAAGTTGGGCTGCCTTACTCGGATCCATTAATGGATGGTGCGGATATCCAATTCGCAGTGGACGCAGCGTTATCAGCTGGTACCACCACCGATGTAGTGCTAGATGTTGTTCGCCGCCTCGACGGGGAGCGGGCGGCGATCTTGGTGATGTCCTACTGGAACCCAATTGAGCGTTACGGTGTTGAGCGGTTTGCGGTCGCACTGGCAGCAGCCGGCGGCAATGGGGTAATTACCCCGGACTTAACCCCGGAGGAGGCCGGCCCATGGCTCGCCGCAACCAAGGCCAATGAGATTGACCGGATTTTTCTGGTGGCGCCATCATCGACCGATGATCGAATCGTGACGGTAGTTAAAAACACTTCAGGGTTCGTCTACGCCGCGTCAACAATGGGCGTGACCGGGGCGCGAAGCCAAGTCGGTGCTGGGGCCCAGGGCCTGGTAGCCCGAGCCAGGCTGGCCACCGACTTACCTATTGCAGTTGGCCTCGGGGTGTCAACAGGGGCGCAAGCCCATGAGGTGGCGGCCTATTCCGACGGGGTGATCGTGGGCTCGGCTTTTGTCCGCTGTATCCGACAAGCGGTAGACCTTCCAGCCGCGCTCGCCGCTGTTCGCACCCTTGCCGGCGAACTGGCCGAGGGGGTTAACCGGCGAGCGGGCTAGGTCCCGTACCGTTGGCCTTTAGTGGTTTTCAATTGACTCAATTTCTTGACCTGAGGGAGTACTGGAGATGAGCGAGGGCGGCAAGAATCGGCGTGACAAGGCAGCGGCAGCACGGGCTGCGTCGCAGTCCGGTGAGAAGCGCCGAGAGCGCACAATCCGCATTTTTGGTGCGGTCACGGTGCTAGTTGTAGTCGTCGGGATCATCGCAATCGCCGTGGTGGCAAAGAGCACCGACACCACCGGCACACCCGCCACGGTGCCTGCGGATGCGGCTGCGGCCCTTCCGACAGGGGTGATTGCGTCCGGTGATCCCAATGAGTACGGCCTGCCATATAACCCCGGTGCTGAAGGTGTCCCGGTGCTGACGATCTGGGAGGACTTCCAGTGCCCATCATGTGGGGCTTTGGAAGAGAAAAACGGTGCTGGCATTGTCAAGCTCGCTGACGAAGGCAAGGTTCAACTGATCTGGCGCCCGACCACGTTCTTGGACTTGCGAGTAGGTAACGACGCATCAGTTCGGGCAGTTGCTGCCTGGGGCTGTGCCGCTGATGCCGGCAAGGCGCTGGAGTACCACGATTTGGTGTACAAGAATCAGCCGGCGACCGAAGGTGATGGTTACAGCGACGAGCAATTACTAACTTTTGCCGCAGACGCTGGTATCGCCGGTCCGGCACTTGACACATTTAACAAATGTGTTGCAGATCGTACTTACACCGGTTGGGCCGCTAATAGCTATGACAGTTTCCTCAAGGAGGAGGTGCCCGGCACCCCGGCTGGGTATCTAAACGGCATTCTGCTCGACGGCGGTGTCCTGTCCGATCCCGTTGCCCTTGAGGCAGCTATTGCTGCTGAGGTGGCGAAATAGGTATCGGGTCTCTCGTGCTTGCTGGTGGTGGTTCGGTGCCAGCATTTATCCCTAGCCCACCGACTGGGGTATGGGAGCTTGGTCCGATTCCGATCCGGGCTTATGCCCTTTTGATCGTCATCGGCATCGTGGTTGCGGTGTGGCTCGGCAATAAGCGCTATCTGGCTCGCGGCGGTAGGCCCGGGTTGATAACCGATATCGCGATTTGGGCGGTGCCATTTGGCATCGTGGGCGGCCGCCTCTACCACGTGATAAGTGATGGGCAACTTTACTTCGGCCCAGATGGCCGCGGATTAGCCGCAGCATTTCGGATCTGGGACGGTGGGCTCGGTATTTGGGGCGCGGTAACCTTGGGTGCACTAGGTGCCTGGATCGGGGCCAAGCGCGCGAAAGTGGCGCTGCCTCCGATCGCCGATGCGATTGCCCCGGGTATTGCCTTAGCGCAAGCGATCGGCCGCTTTGGTAACTGGTTTAACCAAGAACTCTTTGGTGCCCCGACAACTTTGCCGTGGGCACTTGAAATTGATCCCGAACACCGGCCAACCGGCTACGAAAGTTTCGCCACCTTCCAGCCGACTTTCCTCTATGAGTCTATTTGGCTACTGGGCATCGTGGTAGTTCTCATTTGGGCTGATAGGCGATTCAACATGGGGCACGGCCGGGTATTTGCCCTTTATGTCGCGTTGTACTGCGCTGGGCGTTTATGGATCGAGTCCCTTCGCATTGATACGGCCAATTCAATACTGGGCCTTCGGCTAAATATCTGGACCGCGTTACTTGTTGGCATCGGGGCTCTGGTCTACCTGCTTATTTCCGCCCGGCGGCGGCCGGGCCGCGAAAGCGTCGCGGCCGACCCGGCGGTGTCCACCACTGCGTCAGGTGATTTTCACTCCACATCGGCAGTAGAGAGCGACACCTAAATGCGATCGGGTAGTATCTAGCCCGATAGGCCAACGTCGTCCTGTCGAATCCACCCTTTGAGTTTGTCCCAAGGGTGGCGCGACGGCGAAAGGGCTTAGATGTCTGTGCTTACCAACTTACCTTTCGCGCAGGGTCTTTATGACCCAACGCGCGAACATGATGCATGCGGTGTCGCTTTCGTCGCAACGCTCACCGGGGCCGGTTCCCATGGGGTGATTGCCAAAGCTTTGACGGCGCTTAGAAACCTTGATCATCGTGGCGCCTCAGGGAGTGAGCCTGATAGTGGTGATGGAGCCGGGATTTTACTGCAGGTGCCCGATACCTTCCTGCGCGCAAACGTGGCCTTTGAACTGCCACCAGCGGGGCAGTATGCGGTAGGCATTGCGTTCTTACCGCAGACTGACGAAGAGGTTGCCGCGAGCAAAAGCACGGTGGAGCGAATCGCGCGCGATGAAGGGCTACTGGTTCTGGGCTGGCGCACGGTACCAACGGATCCAACGTTGGTCGGCATGACCGCTCAGAGCGTGATGCCAAACTTCGAGCAACTCTTCTTGAGTTCACCTCAGGGGCTAAGTGGCCTGGCTCTTGATCGTCAGGTGTATGCGGTTCGAAAGCGTGCTGAGCGTGAAACCGATATCTATTTCTCTTCGCTTTCCTCGCGCACAATTGTTTACAAGGGAATGTTGACCACTGGTCAGCTAGAGCCGTTCTACCCAGATCTTTCTGATGAGAAAATGACGTCGACATTAGCCCTCGTTCATTCACGGTTTTCGACCAATACTTTCCCTTCGTGGCCACTTGCGCACCCGTATCGGTTTATCTCGCACAATGGTGAAATTAACACGGTTCAAGGTAACCGAAACTGGATGCAGGCTCGTGAGTCCATGCTCACGTCATCAATTATCGCCGGTGATATGACCCGGCTATTTCCGATCTGCACTAGGGGAGGCAGTGACTCGGCGTCATTTGATGAAGTACTTGAGTTGATTCATTTAGGCGGCCGTTCGCTCCCTCATGCTGTGTTGATGATGATTCCAGAAGCTTGGGAGAATCACCCCGATATCGATCCGGCTCGACGTGCTTTCTATGAGTTCCATTCGACGTTGATGGAGCCTTGGGACGGTCCGGCGAATGTGTGCTTCACCGACGGCACGATCATCGGCGCCGTACTGGATCGAAACGGTTTACGTCCGGGTAGGTATTGGGTCACTGAAGATGGGCTAGTAGTGCTGGCCTCTGAATCCGGGGTGCTCGATTTTGATCCCGCCACGATCGTGCGTAAAGGTCGCTTGCAGCCTGGTCGAATGTTCCTCGTAGACACCGCCGCCGGGCGCATCATTGATGATGAAGAAATCAAATCCGAACTAGCTGCTGTCGAGCCTTATGCTGATTGGCTCGCCGCCGGTTTAGTGCACCTTGAGGAGTTACCGGAGCGCGAGCACATCGTGCATACTCACGATTCAGTGGCTCGGCGCCAGCAAACATTTGGCTATACCGATGAAGAACTCAGAATGATTCTAGAGCCGATGGCTCGAGTGGGTAGCGAACCGATTGGGTCGATGGGCACAGATACCCCAATAGCGGTACTTTCGAATCGCCCGAGATTGCTGTTCGACTATTTTCAGCAGCTATTCGCGCAGGTGACTAACCCGCCACTTGATGCGATTCGTGAAGAGATTGTCACATCGCTTTCAAGCCACATTGGTCCCGATGGCAACTTGCTTGAAGCAACCGCTGGGCACTGCAGGCAGGTAGTACTTCCGTTCCCGGTGATCGATAACGATGAATTAGCGAAAATTTTACATATCAATGCCGATGGCACCATGCCTAGTTTCGCTGGTGTGCGCATCTCCGGGCTGTATCAGGTGGCGGGTGGGGGTGAGGCGCTAGAGCGGCGGCTAAGTGAGATTTTCAATGAAGTTGATGCCGTAATCCGGCAGGGCAAGAGATTCATTGTGCTCTCAGACCGCGACAGCGATGCCGTCAAGGCGCCTATTCCATCGCTCCTGCTGTGCGCTGCAGTACATCACCATCTAGTGCGCACCAAAACGCGAACCATGGCGAGCATGCTCCTCGAAGCTGGGGATGTGCGTGAGGTGCACCACGTAGCACTGCTGATCGGTTATGGCGCGGCGGCGGTGAACCCATATCTGGCTGTTGAGTCGGTTGAAGATTTAGCGAGACGTGGATTAATCGATGGTATTAGTCCAGAGCGCGCAATGCGCAACCTCGTGAAGTCACTTGGCAAGGGCTTGCTAAAGGTGATGAGTAAAATGGGAGTTTCTACCGTGGCTTCTTATCGTGGCGCGCAGATATTTGAAGCAATCGGGCTTTCTCAGGCGGTGGTCGATGCCTACTTCACCGGAACTTCTTCTCGACTTGGTGGAGTGGGCCTAGATATGCTCGCCGAAGAAGTCTCGGCGCGTCATGCGGTGGCATACCCGCCTTCAGGCATTTCACCAGCGCACCGAACCTTGAATGTTGGTGGTGAGTACCAGTGGCGACGTGAGGGTGAACCGCATCTATTCGATCCTGAAACGGTATTTCGACTTCAGCATGCCACTCGCAATAAGCGGTTCGATATTTTCCGGCAGTACACGGCCGGAGTAAATGACCAATCAGAGCGCCTGATGACATTACGTGGGCTGTTCACGATGCGAGCTGGATTAAGACCCGCGGTGCCACTTGATGAAGTGGAGTCGGCCGCCTCAATCATTAAGCGGTTCTCCACCGGAGCCATGTCATACGGATCGATCTCCTCTGAAGCCCACGAGACTTTGGCAATAGCGATGAACCGCATGGGTGCAAAATCCAATACTGGCGAGGGAGGAGAAGACCCCGAACGCTATGAAGTTATGCCAAATGGGGATTCGAAGCGCTCTGCCATTAAGCAGGTTGCATCTGGTCGTTTTGGGGTAACGAGTGATTATTTAGTGAACAGCGATGACATTCAAATCAAAATGGCCCAGGGAGCAAAGCCTGGCGAAGGTGGTCAGTTGCCGGGTTACAAGGTTTACCCTTGGATCGCTAAGACTCGGCATTCTACCCCTGGGGTGGGCCTAATTTCACCGCCACCGCACCATGACATCTATTCAATTGAAGATCTCGCGCAATTGATCCATGATTTGAAGAACGCGAACCCACTGGCACGCATTCACGTGAAGTTGGTGTCCGAAATTGGCGTGGGCACCGTTGCTGCTGGGGTTGCTAAAGCGCACGCTGATGTTGTGCTGATTTCTGGTCATGATGGGGGCACCGGTGCGTCGCCTCTCACCGCACTCAAGCACGCGGGTGCACCGTGGGAGTTGGGTTTGGCAGAGGTGCAACAAACTCTGATGCTGAACGGGCTCAGAGACCGGATTGTTGTCCAAACAGATGGGCAGTTGAAGACCGGGCGCGATGTTGTTATCGCTGCACTACTGGGTGCCGAGGAATTTGGATTTGCGACTGCTCCACTTGTCGTAATGGGGTGTGTGATGATGCGGGTTTGTCACCTCGACACCTGCCCGGTCGGCGTTGCGACCCAGAATCCAATTCTCCGTGAGCGCTTCACGGGTAAGCCGGAGTTCGTAGAGACATTCTTCGAGTACATCGCCGAAGAGGTGCGCGAATATTTAGCTGAACTGGGTTTTCGCACATTAATAGAAGCGGTCGGTCACGCTGAGTTCTTGGATATCGAAAATGCAGTCGAGCATTGGAAGACGGCTGGCCTTGATCTCGAGCCTATTTTGTATGTGCCTGATGGCGATCCAAGTGCACCGCGCCACCAGCAGGTTTTACAGGACCACGGATTAGACCGGGCCCTGGATATTGAATTGATCTCACTTTGCGCACCAGCATTGGAGCGTGCTGAGCCGGTGCGGGCTCACTTGGCAATACGCAATGTTAATCGCACGGTCGGCACGATGTTGGGGTCGGAGGTGACACGTCGACACGGTGGTGCGGGGTTACCCGATGGGACAATCGACTTGACGTTTGTGGGTTCCGCCGGGCAGTCCTTCGGGGCATTTGTCCCGGCAGGGGTCACTCTTCGCCTGGTCGGTGACGCTAATGACTATGTTGGCAAGGGGCTTTCAGGTGGCCGGATTGTGGTGCATCCGGACCCCAAAGCCACATTTTTGGCCGAGTCGAACATCGTCGCCGGAAACGTAATTGGATATGGCGCCACCAGCGGTGAGATCTTTCTACGCGGCCGAGTCGGTGAACGTTTTTGTGTCCGTAACTCGGGGGTAACCGGGGTTGTCGAAGGTGTTGGCGATCATGCCTGCGAATACATGACGGGTGGCCGCGTAGTGATTTTGGGGAGCACCGGACGCAACCTGGGTGCTGGGATGTCCGGTGGTATCGGGTATGTCTTGGATCTACTCCCGGGGATGGTCAACCCCGAAATGGTCGATCTTGATCCACTCTCGGCATCAGATTTAACCGAGTTGCAATTGATGATTCGCGATCATTTTGAGGCAACGCAATCCGAGGTGGCACGATTGCTACTTGAGGATTGGTCGGCAAGTGGTGACCGATTCACCAAGATCATGCCGAAGGATTTGAAGCGCGTATTAGCGCTAAGTGAGCAGGCGTTAGCAGAGGGGCTTAACCCAGAAGTGCTGGTAGTGGGAGGAAATCGTGGCTGATCCAAGAGGGTTTTTGACATCGGATCGTGAACTCCCGACCCGGCGCCCTGTAGATATTCGTTTACAGGATTGGCGGGAGGTATATCAGGAGTTCGGCACGGATCGGTTGGAGAAACAAGCCGGCCGATGCATGGACTGTGGTATTCCGTTCTGTCATAACGGGTGCCCACTGGGAAATTTGATTCCCGAGTGGAATGAACTGGTTTGGCGCGGGGATTGGCGGGCAGCCAGTGAGCGGTTACATGCGACTAATAATTTCCCGGAATTCACCGGCCGCCTTTGCCCAGCGCCGTGTGAGACCTCTTGCGTTCTCGGCATCAATTCCGATGCGGTCACTATCAAGCAGGTTGAAGTCTCGATTATTAATAAAGCCTGGGAGCAGGGCTGGGTTACTCCACAGCCACCGGAGCGACTATCGGGTAAGACGGTCGCCGTGATCGGTTCTGGTCCCGCAGGTTTAGCAGCGGCCCAGCAATTAGCCAGAGCCGGGCATACGGTTGCGGTATACGAGCGAGCAGATCGCATCGGCGGTCTCCTGCGTTATGGCATCCCAGAGTTCAAGATGGAAAAAAGTCACCTTGATAAGAGGCTGGATCAACTTATTAACGAAGGGGTTAAATTCCGCGCCGGAGTTGATGTCGGCATCGATATCACCGGCGAGGATCTGCGGCGACGCTATGACGCGGTGGTCTTGGCGATAGGGGCAACTAAGTGGCGTGAGCTGCCGATTGCCGGACGTGAACTTCGCGGGGTGTACCAGGCGATGGAAGTACTGCCGTTAGCGAACCGGGTACAAGAGGGTGATTTGACTCTTTCACCCTTGGATATGAGTGGTAAGCACGTGGTGATCATCGGCGGCGGCGACACCGGTGCAGATTGCCTTGGTACCGCGCACCGTCAAGGCGCTGCCTCTGTAACCCAGTTGGAAATCTTGCCGGTGCCGCCAACCGCTCGACCGGGCACCCAGCCATGGCCCACCTATCCGATGACTTACCGCACTACGAGTGCCCACGAAGAAGGAGGCGAACGGCTATTTGCCGTGTCGACCGAGGCTTTCCTCGATGACGGCACCGGGCAGTTGGCAGCACTTCGAATCGTGGATGTCGAATCATTCGACGGGGCATTCCAGCCGGTTGCTGGATCAACCCGTGAACTACCGGCAGATGTCGTACTCCTGGCGATGGGTTTTACCGGCCCAGAGCCGGGTTCGGTAATAGAACAGTTGGGCTTGGACCTTGACGACGGCGGCCTCGTAAAGCGCTATCCGGATTACCGCACCAACGTCGACGGGGTCTATGTCTGCGGTGATGCTGGGCGCGGACAGTCACTAATTGTTTGGGCGATAGCCGAAGGGCGGGCCGGTGCCGCATCGGTAGATAAATACCTAACAGGCACCACTAATCTGCCGGCTCCGATAGCGGCAACGGCGCGGCCGCTTGTGGTATGACAGCGCTTACAGGGCATTGGGCTAGGATCTAAAGCATGCGTCGAGCGAAAATTGTTGTCACTTTAGGCCCCGCAACTTCATCCTTGGAGAGTATTCGCGCTCTGATTGCCGCCGGCATGGATGTTGCGCGCCTAAACCTCTCGCACGGGGAGCATGCGGAGCACACCGAGGTCTACGCAGCAGTGCGGCAGGGCGCCGATGAGGCGGGCCGGGGGGTTGGGGTTCTGGTCGATCTGCAAGGGCCGAAGATCCGGCTGGGCCGCTTTGCATCCGGGCCGGTGCTACTTGAGGTCGGGGCCGAATTTACCGTCACGACCGAAGTCGTGCCCGGTGATGCTTCCATGGTTTCTACCACGTACTTGGGGCTACCCGGTGATGTGCACCCGGGGGATCGGGTGCTGGTTGACGATGGACGGATCACCTTGGAGGTAACTGCAGTTGA
>WLLZ01000056.1 GCA_009700485.1 Actinomycetota bacterium
GATATTCGCGAGACTTTTGGTCGGATGGCCATGAATGACGTAGAAACGGTCGCATTGATTGCTGGCGGCCACACGTTCGGCAAGGCCCACGGAGCCGCTGACCCTGATAAGTATGTAGGCCCCGAACCAGAAGGCGCCCCACTACAAGAACAAGGGCTCGGCTGGAAGAACAGCTTCGGTACCGGTAGCGGTGCTGACACCATCTCCAGTGGGCTCGAAGGTGCCTGGACCCCAACACCGACCAAATGGGATAACAGTTACTTCGAAACCCTGTTCGGCTACGAATGGGTGAAAACGACGAGCCCAGCCGGTGCTACCCAGTGGATTCCCACCGATGCCGCTGCAGGAAGTGCGGTTCCCGACGCCCATGACCCTGCCAAGAAGCATGCTCCGGTGATGTTCACTACTGATATCGCGCTCCGGATGGACCCGATCTACGAGCCAATTTCCAGGCGCTTCTTGGAGAACCCGGCGGAGTTGGCTGATGCCTTCGCTCGCGCTTGGTTCAAGCTCACCCACCGCGACATGGGTCCGATCCAACGCTACCTCGGCCCACTCGTTCCGACAGAGGAACTCATCTGGCAGGACCGCATCCCCCAGCTAACCCATGAGCTACTCAGCAAGGAAGATGTAGCAAACATCAAAGCGAAGGTACTAGCTTCAGGCCTTTCAATCTCACAGTTGGTTTCCACCGCGTGGGCCTCCGCTGCTACGTATCGGGGTACCGATAAGCGTGGTGGGGCAAATGGAGCCCGAATTCGCTTGGAGCCACAAAAGGGCTGGGAAGTAAACAACCCCGATGAGCTCGCCCAAGTATTGAAAACTCTCGAAGCAATTCAACAGGAATTCAATGCAGAGCAAGGTAGCGGAGCCAAGCGCCTTTACCTCGCGGGCCTGATCGTGATCGCTGGCTGCGCAGCCGTTGAGCAAGCGGCAAAGAAGGCTGGCGTCAACATCGAAATTCCTTTCATTCCAGGATTCAGCGATGCAAGTCAAGAGCAGACAGACGTGGAGTCTTTCGCGGTGCTGGAGCCGACCTACGACGGATTCCGCAATTACCTTGGCAAGGGCCAAAAGATACCGGCCGAGAAACTGCTGGTTGACCGGGCGAATCTCTTAACCCTCAGTGCCCCGGAAATGACGGTTCTAGTTGGCGGAATGCGGGTACTGAACGCCAACTACAAGCAGTCACAACTTGGGGTACTAACAAAGACACCCGAGTCATTGACTAATGACTTCTTCGTCAACCTATTGGACATGGAAACCACCTGGGAGCCAACCTCAAAGGATGAGGAGACTTTCGAAGGCCGCGATCGCAAAACCGGTGAACTCAAGTGGACCGGCTCGCGCGTTGATCTGGTCTTCGGCTCCAACTCGCAACTACGTGCGCTCTCGGAGGTCTACGCGAGTGCGGACGCTAAGGAGAAGTTCGTGCAAGATTTCGCGGCTGCATGGTCCAAGGTCATGCATCTTGGACGTTTTGATCTCGCCTGAATCCTAGCGTCGCAAACGTTTACCGTTGCGCACCTAACTTTCACTCTAACCGTGGAAGTTAGGTGCGCAATTTATTTACCGCCCAGGTGCCTAAAATTTGTTACGTTGGGTGCGTGGTTATGATTTTTTTTTGGCTCGGATGCAGCTGACCTAAGTGGGTTGGTGGATCCATCTGGAAATGAAACGAAGTGCGCGCAGGAATCTGGAATTGCAACAGCCGGAGAAAGTGCTTGATACCTCAATCGGGCTTAATTGCTTTCACCTTGACGTTTACCCGGCCCGGAAGTCTTGATTCGATATGTGAAGCTGGCCTTTGGCGAAGGCGCTGGACGGAATCCAAACACCTATTAAGTGCCACTCGAATATTGCAAAATATGCAACCGTGCTACCTAGCCGAGGCGGACTTTGAACACGTGCGTCCAACCATTAGCCCCGAGATTCGTTGACACCACCTGGCCGCGGGCACCGTCATAGATTCCGGATCCGCCGATTACCGGTCGGATGGTCTTGGCACCTGGCGCGATGGTCGCTCCTGCCGGTGGGTAAAGGGAGATACCCCCCACCACCATTTGATTATCTTCAGTACCGAATACGAAAGTTAAGTTGGAAGCGCGTAGCTCTTGGCCATCAGCCATCGCGGCGCTAAATGTCGTGAGGGTGCCAGTTAGGTACTGACCATCAGCCGCTTTGCCATTCACCGCAATCGGAATGAAGAAAGTGCGCACCGTACCGATACCCGAGCCACTCACCGCAATTGGTGTAACCGCTTGGTGATAAACCTTGACGACTGTCACCCGGGCAGAGGGTGCAGCCTGCGCGGGCATAACAACGAAAAGTGCTGCTAGGGAAGCAACCACTACGGCGACGGGGCGCGAAATCCACATCTCAGCAAACTAGCATCCTTTGCCCCTGAGCGCAGGGGACTCACCGGGCGCCTGCCCCACCATCCCACCATTGGGCTAACAGACCCTGGTGGTGTCAATGATTCGTAAGGAGCAATAACCCCAGAGCCAAGCAATCTTAACTTCGGAATCGCAACCTATTTACCTGGTAATTCAGCGAGTCTGGCCGCCGCCATATCGCGCAGCAGTTTCACGTCAGCTTTCCAATCCACCGGGACTTTAAAAGTTTTCTTATTGGTGTCATAGGAGGCCAACCGCGGCAAAAACTGCTGCAGCACCTCACTACTAATTGGGGCCAGCAGAATATGTTTCGTGTGAACAGATAATCCAAATATGTACTGGCCATCGAACTTCAACATAGGTTGATTCCAGGCGATCACTAGTTCCATTTTCGGGTACTTGGTGGTGATCGCCTTGAAGATACTCGTCACCGTCGCGCACTTGGTGGCATCAAATGGCGCCAAGTACTCCTCGATTGAGTTACATCTACGAGCACTCTTTGAGCCGCGTGAATACAGCACGAGCGCATTGGCATGGGCTTGACTGAATCCGTGATTCTCTCTTAGGTATGCGATCTGTTCTGGATACTTCCAGTCAGCGATCTCCTTCATCTGGTCAAACCAATAGGTCATTGGCAGACCGTGTTTCTTCACAATGGCCGGGAAGTAGGACACGCGATCGGGATTGGTACTAGCCACGAGGCTTAACATACTGGAGTTGCAAGTAGGTCACTTATCTACGAGTGAATTTACGTGGCAACCTCAAGGCCCCACCCATAAATGGGTGGGGCCTTGAGGTGAAGAAATGCTACGGCTAGTTGGACTTGCGATGTGCCGCTGGATTTATCTGAAACGTATTTCGGAAAGAGTCATTAACAATCTGGGTTGTCCCGGCCGCCGTAAGAGTCAGATCCTTTTTTAGGGTCCGAGCCCGGTAGTGCCAGCCTTTGGGAAGGTTATCCAGAGGACCGATCTTTGAAAGATTTTTTAGCGTTATCTTTGGCCCGAACTGTGTGGAATAGGACTGCATTACGTATACGTTGCCCTGAGGGTCACTAAGTTCATAAACCTTGCGACCAGCCTTGAAGACGTAAGTCGTATTTCGCTGAACTGTGCTAACTGTGTAGGTATCTGTTCCGATGGCAGACTGCCCGGCCGGGATGACGAGCAACGCTTTAAGCCCGAATTCAACCCCGTTGACCGTTAACGTGTCAGTCGAGGAAGTTGTTCCACCGTTCGACTGGATGGAGTCCATCACCCAATGGCGTCGGCCATTGATTGTGGCGGAAGTTGCGCCCCCATACGCCGCGTTATAGGCATCGACGATGTTCTGCTCAGTGATTGTCGACCAAGCGTCACTCGGGCAGGTGTTGAAGCCAAGAGTGTTGAATACGTGCTCTGTAGTAACGCCATTGGCCACTGTGTCCGGGATGATCTCGCAATAAGGGTAGTCGCGAACCTCTGAGGGCACGCTCCCAGATGGCGTCGCCGCGTTGGCCGGTGCAATGCATAACACCCCTCCAGCAGCTAATGCACCCAAACTTACTAACGATCTAGTGAAATAACTTCTCTTAGCGTTTCTCATGAGGCTCCTCGGTCATGTTCAAGGGTACTATTGGGGGGCTTAAAATCTGGACGTACCTAACGCTAGTCCTCTTGTCAATGGCCATTTCGATGTCGACATTGGTGCCCACTAAGCATACCGCCGTATTGGCTCTGAAACCTGCAATTAATGATTCCTCGTGCAAGGTTTCGACGGGATAGGAACTGGAGTACGTGGAATAGACGTTTAGTTTGTCCATGCATGACGGCGCACTGACGATTTCGGTCGTGATGTTCTTAGCTTCCTGCTCACCCGCGCCTGCAGAAGTAAGTCCAATAGGTAGGCGATCTGTTCCGCATACTTCCAATCAGCTATTTCCTTCATCTGGTCAAACCAATAGGACATTGGCAGACCGTGTTTCTTCACAATGGCCGGGAAGTAGGACGCCCGGTCGGGATTGCTGCTGGCCACGGCCACTAACTTACTGTGACCGAGGTCGGGGTCGCGGCATGAAACCCGGAGGGCCTAGCATCCGAGCGTGGAGTTAGCCGGCATCGCCATCATCGAGGGTGCAATTTTCCTTGGCGCGGTCGTGCAGGGTTCCAGTGGGCTCGGCTTCAATCTCACTGCCGCCCCCATCGTCAACTCCATAATGCCAGGGCCCTCATCGGTCGGCCTTATCAACTTGTTTGCACTGCTTCAGAACAGTTGGCTCCTCACCAAAGAGCGCGGTCGCATCCACTGGGACAGTTTTCGAATCCTCGGGCCGAGCCTGACATTTGGGGTCCTCATTGGATTTGCGATGGTCAAGCTCATACCCGATGCAGTGATGCCGATTCTCATTGCACTGTCAGCCCTGGCCTCACTCATCACCCTCGCAGTCTGGCGATCTGGTTCTGGCCCGGTCTCCGGTGTTGTCGCCGGTGTCTGGAGCGGTGCGATCAACACCTACGCGGGCGTTGGTGGCCCGCCCGTCGCCTCCTACCTCATCAACCAAGGCTGGTCGCATGGTGATTTCTTGCGCACCTTGCAATTGGTTTTCATCGGCATCGATATCGTGAGCCTGCCCATCCTCGGGTTGCCCTCCCTGCCGTGGTGGTTTTATGCCGTCGGCGTCGGTTGCCTAATGCTTGGCACCCGAGCCGGATCACTTTTGCGCGGGCGACTTTCGCAGCAGCAGGCCCTCCGGTTGTCACGAACGGTGATCGCTGTCGCCGCCCTCGCATCACTCACCTACTCGACCATCACACTGTTGGGCCGGTAGGACCAAGAAGCACCGCCATCTACTTCTCTGGCTCGGCAATCACTCCGTGAGTGTCTGCCATCACAAGAGCTTTCATCTTTACCTGCCGGCGCAAGAGGTGCCAGATGATCAGGGCTGACACAATTGCGCTAAACAAGCCCACCGCCGTATTGGCCCTGAAACCCGCGATGAGTGACTCTTGGTGCAAGGTTTCTATGGGATAGGAACTGGAGTACGTGGAATAGACGTTTAGTTGGTCCATGCTTGACGGTGCACTAACTATTTCGGTCGTGATGTTCTTAGCTTCCTGCTCACCCGCACCGGCAGAAGTTAGTCCAAGCAGTAAGTCAACCTTGATTACCAGAAAAGTGAACGTTGAAACAAAAATTGTCCCGAGTATTGCTCCAAAGTTACCCGCAGCCGATTTGTATGCGCTCCTGCTTCCGGAGCCACTCGGGGTGGCACCACTCATAATCACACTCGCAATGGTGGCGGTAAAAGCCGAATTGCACAGCCCGAATACTGCAACCAGTACACACACCACCCACACCGGTTGATCTGGCTGAACCAACAAGAGGAAACACAACCCGACCCCTTGCAGCCCTAATGCAACTAAGCCAGCAACGTATGCTGAAAACCGGCGCATGACATAGCGGGCCAATACCACCGTGCCGAGCACGGCCATCGCATTTACCGGCACCATCACCCTTGAGGTTTCGGTCAGTGAGAGTTGGTAGACATACTGGAAGCCCACCGTGATCCAGAAGAACGAAGTGGTTATCGCCACAAGGGCAGCTACTACGAGGAGCAGCCTCGTCTCTTTGTCCTTCACTGGCGCAAGTGAGAGCCCTGGAGACGTTGACCGACGGTAGACGATTACGAGAACAAGACCGGCGACGACAGCTCCCAGCGCTTGAACGGTCATTTTGGGGCTAAGGAGATCACTCCAATTAATTGAGCCGAGGGCCCCCAGCGCTAGTGCGAGCATGATCCCGGCCAAGAATCCTGTGGCAAGTTCGGGCCTACCAAGTTCGTCTGCCGTAGAAAGGGCTGGTGCCAGTCTCAGGCAAAGGAGTAGTGCAAACCCAATGGCAGCCCAAAGCAAAGGCACGATTCGCCAGTTTCCGTTGTCAACCACGAAACCAGTCAGCAGGGGGAAGATGATGAAAACGCATGGACCAACCGCGCCCAAGATCGCGAATGCAGATGCCCGTTGCCCCTTGTCCACGACATAGGCGTTAATCGCGCTGACGCCGATCACGGCCATAGAGCCAAGCGCGGCACCCAAGAGGGCATATCCGATCGATAGCACCACAATGTTCACCGCGGCAGCGATTGCAAGTGAACCAAGCGTGAAACAAATTGCCACAATCAGAACGGACTTGCGATAGCCAAGCCATGATGGAATCTGACCTGCAATGAATACCATTACCAAGGCGGACAATGACTTGAGCGTCTGCACATTAGTGAAGTCATCCGTGGTTAAGTTCAAGTCACTGCAGATGGCATCGACAAGGTAGGCATTGCCCACGGCAGGAACCAAGGCGGCGCCGACCATCAACCAGCCAAGAAGAGGAGGACCAATCCACCAGGTAGGGCGCGCAGTTGAGGTGCGTTCTCCCCTCAAGGGCTTTCTCCCCACCTGTTATCAGCAATTAAGCCGGGCTCCGCAGCCTATGGGCTCATCATCGACCAAAAGGGCCGACCTCCAGATCTGCCCTACCCGACTGCGATAACGGCAGTTTCGCCCTGGCCGGTGCGTGAGATCTTAGGTGGCTGCGGTCGAGTCATAATTGGCGCGACGTCCAGTGATAGCAACGATTTTGGGGGCCACGGGCCCCGGATCAGGGGCCGCCAGAAGCTAGCAGCGACCCCGGCGTTAGGTTTCTGACCCTCCATAGGCAACACTTAAGCCTAGGTCAGGCATGTCAGCGCTAAATCCCAATGAGGACACAGGCACGATACGGCTTCACCGCGTGACAGACAGGTCGTCTATCACGGCTCTCATTAAGGAGATTTAGCACCATGGCAAAAGGCACCGTAAAATGGTTCAACGCAGAAAAGGGCTTCGGTTTCATCGAGCAGGCAGACGGCGGACCTGACGTGTTCGTCCACTACTCAGCAATCGAATCAGATGGCTACCGCTCGCTAGACGAGAACCAGGCCGTCGAGTTCGACATCACCCAGGGCCCCAAAGGCCCACAGGCAGACAAGGTTCGCATCGTCTAATACGAATTCGAACTTGACAAGAGGCCCAGTGCACACGCACTGGGCCTCTTGCTATTCAGATGCCTTCCGACTAAGTCTCGACCGGGTACCGCTCGGCCAGCGCGGTTGCGCACTGCCTGCTGTGGCCGAACAACAGTAAAAAATGCTGAGAAGATCGCCAATTCGGTGGTCAGGCGAGGGCCTCAGCGAAACCTGAAGTTCACCTGAATGCGCACGTTTTTGTCGTTAAACCATCGATTTTCATCGATTTGACGACTAAAACGTGCGCGCCCAGCAAAAGCGGTCAAGATCAAAGATCTTTCGCAGACTGGCGCTAATAGAAGGTGCGATCATACCCGGCCCATCCTCCGTCGGTCTGATCAACTTATTCGCACTGCTGCGAAACAGTTGGCTTCGCACCGGCGAGGAGGATCGCAAGCAGCCTAACCCACTAACATGGTGGCATCCGAGCGAGAGGATGTAGCCATGCCCCTTGTGCATATCGAATGGTTTCCCGGACGCACCGTGGATCAAAAGCGTGAAGTTATTGAAGTCCTGACTTCTGAACTCAGTCGCATCGGCAACTGTCTCCCCGAGACCATTACGGTGATTTTCACCGAAGTGTCTCGGGAGAATTGGGGACGAAACGGCCGCCTATTCATTGATCATTACGAATACGAGAATGAGGCGCCCACAACGTGAATGCACTCATGCACCAAAATTTCACCAGCGGTCCCCGCCAGTCGCGAGTGCACACTCCCCGTACGCTGACAGAAGTAAATGAGTTGCAGCGTGCCATGCCCCATGCTGCTGTTATTGGTGGTGCGACATGGATCATGCGAGCACCTCTTCGGGGAGCGCCTATTCCAGCGGACGTGATCGCGTTGTCTGGTGTCGCTGGCCTCGACGAGATTAAGATTTCAGATCCAATCACGTTCGGATCGATGGTTACCCTTGAAAGCGCCGCTCGGATATTGAAGGGGCTCAGTGATCTTGCTGCTCTGCGTGAGGCTTGCGTGCATGCTGCCACTCCACCCCTGCGGCGCATGATCACATTAGGGGGAAGTGTCGCCGCAGCGGACTTCCACGCTTCCGACATTGTTCCAGCCCTGCTTTGCCTAGATGCGGAAATAATTAGCGAAGAAAGCGTGATTACCGAGATCCGCCTACCCCGCTCGCAATGGGTGAGTTGTCATGAACGACTCACTTGGCGAAGTGGGGGTGAATACTCAGTGGCTTCGATATCCCTTAGCTATGATCCGCCCACCGGAAGAGTGCGGGTAGCCCTCGGATCCATCGAGTCGACACCTCGGCGCTGGACGTCGGTGGAACAGGCAATGATGGCGGAGTCGTTAACCCCTCATACCGCAGCGGCGGTTGTCCGTGCACATCTCGCAGAACTCGAGCCCGTGACATCCCCGGGGATTCCCGGTTCCTACCGACTCGAGGTGCTCCCCACAGTCATGGAACGCGCCGTGAGAAGGCTCTTGTGAATTCCAAGGTGATCGAGCTCACTGTGAATTCCGATGCCTGCTCGGTGCGGTGTGTTGGACTAACCTCCCTTGCTGAAGTTTTGCGCGATCAAGTGAATTTGACCAGCATTAAAATCGGATGCGGGGAAGGTTACTGCGGCTCATGCGTGGTGCGAGTTGACGGTGAACCAGTCGTATCCTGCCTGATGCCGGCCGTGATGTGTGCAGGCCGCAGCGTTGAGACTTTGGGCGAGTCCACTGATTTCAGCGACCTCGAGGTCAGACTGCAGCGCGCTTTGTGCGGTAGCGATGCTGTTCAGTGTGGCATGTGCATACCAGGCATAGTCATGCTGATGTCAACATTAATTGACCAAGGTGAGCTAAATGCGGTGAGCGATATCCCAGCGGCTCTCGTGGGCAGTATCTGTAGGTGCTCGGGCTACACCCGAATCATCAATGCGATTGCCCAGGTAATGCAAGAGGGTGATTCCCGATGACTGCCGTCGGTATGAATATGCGTCGCCGCGATGCCGAAGACAAGGCAGCCGGCCGAACTATCTACGCTTCCGACATCGTGAAGCCCCGGATGCTCGCAGCGGGCCTTTTGCGCTCTCCGATCGCCCGTGGCCGCATAACCAAAATCGATGTGTCGCAAGCCCGTGCTATCCAAGGTGTTAGAGCGATCCTGACAGCCGCGGACTTCCCGGGGCTCTACGGGGTAGGCGTCGCTGACCATCGGTGGATGGCCGATGGCGAAGTTCGCTACGTCGGCGAGCCCATAGTCGCCATCGCCGCGGATTCGCCAGAGATCGTCGAGGCCGCCATCGCCGCAATCTCAATCGAATTTGCGCCAGAACCACCGGTGGTGACGATGGCGCAAGCATTACGCCCCGATGCCCCACTTCTGCACCCGAATTGGAATGACTACAAAGTACTCGTCGATGTGGAGGTTGAACGCGGGAAAAACATCGCCTGGCAGGCAACTGTCCTGCGCGGCGATGTGGACGCGGAGTTCGCTCGACCGGATGTTCGGATTGTTGAGACCCACATTCGAGTGGGCAGACAGAACCAAGCATCTCTGGAGCCGCGGGCGTGCGTGGTGACTTTCCAGGACAATCGCTTCATAGTCGAGACATCGACTCAGGTGCCATGGGCAGTGCGGAATTGGACCGCGACAATTCTTGGAGTCGACCCCTCACAGGTGCGTGTGATCGTTCCGCCGGTGGGCGGCGGATTTGGGATGAAATTCGAGGTTGGTTTAGAGCCGTACGCGGCCGCCTTAGCTCGTGCCACGGGACGACCCGTTCGCTTGGTCAATTCACGGGCGGATGAGATGGCAACGGCCCTATGCCGCGAGAATGCTGAAATTCGGTTACGTTCAGCCATCACACCTGAGGGCCGGATTGCCGCTCGCGAGGGTATCGTTCTGATGGACTGCGGTGCGTACAGCGGTGAGCAGCCATTCCTCACAACGATGATTGCGCACACCCTATTCGGAAACTACGAACTTGAAAATGCGCGGCTGGTGTCACAGGCCGTTTACACTAATACTGCGCCTACGGGAGCTTTCAGGGCGTGCAGCGGGACGTACTGCACTTTCGCGCTCGAAAGACACACCGATGAGATTTGTACCGAACTCGCTATCGATCCAGATGAGTTCCGCGCCAGGAACGTGCTACGCGACGGCAGCCTCGGCTCTACCGGTCAGGTCTTCGAGGGGAGCATCCACAACGAACTCTTGGAAACAATCATTGCGATGCGACCTAGTACACCTCCTGCCGCCCCCGCAGGGTGGGCACTAGGACGCGGACTAGCCGTGGGGACTTGGTTCGTCTTCGTGGGTCCGTCCGCGGCAACAATTAATCTAAATGCCGACGGCAGCGCCACGCTGGTGGCGGCGGGAGTAGAAATCGGATCGGGATCTACAGTGCAGGCAATCCCACAAATCGTTGCTGACACTTTGGGTATCGCCCCTGAATTGGTAGTGGTGATGCAGGCAGACACGGATGCCTCCGGCTATGACGTCGGCGTGGGTGGAGGTCGCAC
>WLLZ01000057.1 GCA_009700485.1 Actinomycetota bacterium
CAGCCTTTGTTCACCCGATGTTCGGATAACAAGATCGGGATCTGGCTGGCCTTTTGTATAGAGATGCTCAGTGATGTGCTCGACGTCAATTATTTGGGCGAGCTCATCAATACTCGTGCCCTGGCTGGCTTGCTCCTGAAGTAGCGCGCGTACGGCATCGACGACTTCACGGCGCCCGCCGTAACCCACCGCGATATTGACAAGTGACCCAGCGACATCGGCCGTTGCCTCCTGTGCCTCTTTCAGCATCCGAGCGGTGCGGTCTGGCAATAAATCCAAGGAACCGACCGGGTGGAGCCGCCACCGGCCTTGGGTAACAAGGCCCGTCACGGTCTCTTCGATGATCTCAAGGAGTGCACCGAGCTCCGGCTCGGGGCGGCCTAGGTTGTCGGTAGATAGCAGCCACAAAGTAACCACTTCGACGTCTACCTGATCGCACCAACCCAGAAAATCGACGATCTTCGCGGCCCCAGCGCGGTGGCCGGCCGAGGATGATGAGCCCTGCGCGGTTGCCCAGCGCCGGTTGCCGTCGAGAATTACCCCAATATGCCGCGGGCGATCAGCCGCCGGAATCTGCCCCAGGAGATTGCGTTCATAGACGCCATATAGAAGATTTCGTAGACCCACGAGGGCAGGTTACTCCGCTCGATCTCGAGAAGTGCGACTTATCGCTACAGCGGGCTGCACGTTGCTACCGCGGCACGGGGCAATATGTCGCAGAAAGCCCGTAAACCCGAGGTATTTCATTCCGTAATTGACGCGACCTGTTTCGCTAACTCGACCGCTGAGGTCGTCGGGCGCTGGCAGGTGAACCCCGTACACACATAGGCGGTGGGCAATTCGTCCAGAGCCGGTCTTTCGCGCAGTAGCGGCACACTGGAAAGTTCACCGGCAACACCCAGCGCGGTAACCGCTCCCGGCGAAACTGACATCAGCGCGACATGATGCAAGGTGGTGGCGGTGGGGTCTGATGGCGCCCCGATTATCGCAATCTCCAACGGGCCGGCGAGTAATGCAGACGCCCCCGCTAAACCCCAACCGGCTGCCCTTGGCGAGCGCAATGCCAGAACTTTTGCCGCACCTAATGCGCGCTCTGCTATCGCTCGATACTCCACGAGCCCGGTTAGCGCGGCAAAGGTAATGCACGCATTGGCGGTGGCAAACCAACCGGACGGCTCCGCATTGTCTGACGCGTCACGCGGACGACGCACCAGCGCCGGGGCGTCGTCGGCCGTATCAAAGAAACCACCGTCACCGTCAGCGAAATGCTGAATTGCAATATCAAGCAGCATGCCGGCTAAAACTAGCCACTCATCAGCGCCCGTAACTTGATAAAGCATTAGAAAACCTTCGGCCACACTGCCGTAGTCATCCAGCACACCATTATTGGTGCCGGCTCGACCATCACGGGAGGTTCGGCACAGCCGGTCATCATCATGTGCACCCAAATGCACCGCGAGCAATAGGTCGGCAGCCCCCAAGGCGGCTTCAATCCACTCCGGTTCAGCGAACAGCGCACCTGCTTCAGCCAGGGCGGCAATCGCGAGCCCATTCCAGGCCGCCACCACTTTGTCATCGCGACCCGGGCGCACCCGTTCGGCCCTGGCCGCAAGCAGAGCCGAGCGCACTTGCTCCCACCGGGGTAAATCCTCGGGCTCATCTGGCAGCTGCAGGGTTGAAAGCCCATGCTCAAAGGTGCCCGGCTCGGTTACCACAAGTAACCCCGCGGCCCATTCGCCATCTTCAACGCCCAGCACGTCAATTAGCTGTTGGGGCGACCAGGCGTAGAACAAACCTTCAACACCTTCACTATCGGCATCTAGTGCCGAAGCGAAGGCACCTTCCGGGGTTGTCATTTCACGCAGCAGAAACTCTGCAGTCTGGTGCACCACGCGCTCAGCCAGCGCCGATCCAGTCAAGCGCCACCAATGCGCATAAACACGCAGCAAGAGGGCATTGTCATAAAGCATCTTTTCAAAATGTGGCACCACCCAGTTCGCGTCCACCGAGTAACGAGCAAACCCACCACCTAGTTGATCAAAAAGCCCACCGCGCGCCATCGCCGATAGCGTTCTTTCGGCCATCGCTAAGGCGAATGCATCATCGGTTCGTGCCGCCTCACGCAGGAGAAACTCAAGGAGCATGGACGGCGGAAACTTCGGTGCGCCACCAAAACCTCCCTGCGCCGAATCGAATTCGCGCTCGGTGGCTGCCACTGCCGCACGGAGGTCTGCAGCATCGGGTGGCCCGTCGTCTTGCATTGGCATAGTTCGTTCATTAATCGCGGTGATGATCCGCTGTCCCGCCGCCAATACCTCTTCGCGGCGCTGTGTCCAAGAATCAGTAATCGCCGAAAGTAACTGAGGGAACGAGGGCAAGCCATGCCGTGGAGTCGGTGGAAAATAGGTGCCCGCATAGAACGGGTGGGCTTCATGGTCCAGTATCACCGTCATCGGCCAGCCTCCATGGCCGGTCATCGCCACCGTGACGCCCATATAAACCGAATCGATATCCGGGCGCTCCTCGCGATCAACCTTGATCGACACGAAGTTCGCATTCAAGTAGTCCGCGATGGCCTGATCCTCAAATGATTCGTGGGCCATGACATGACACCAGTGGCAAGCGGAATAGCCAATCGACAGGAAAATCGGTACATCACGACGACGCGCCTCGTCGAATGCCGCTTCGGACCACTCCCACCAGTCAACCGGGTTGTCGGCATGCTGAAGGAGATAGGGACTCGTCGAATCACTTAAACGGTTGACCACGATGCACCTTCAGCTCTTAAGCCCGCAGAGCCTGCGCTAGTTCGTCAAAGCCATCAACCATCAATTGCATGTCTGCAGCGGTATGTGCGAGCGAAACCAACCACTGCTCGTCAAGGCCGGGAGGCGTCAAAATACCGCGGTTGACCCCCCACAGCCAGCTCAGTTCAGCGGCCCCAAAATCGGTGCGCTTGTAGTCACGGTAGGTGCGTACCGGGGTCGTTGACCAAGTGATCGCACCCTTAACGCCGAAGCCCACGGTATGTGCCGGCAGTTCGTGGCGCAAAATAATTTCGTCTACGGCGCGCAGCGCACCTTCATTCACGAATTCGGCGGCAGCGAGGGCCTCCGCGGTGCAAATATCATCTACGGCAGCGGCAGCGGCCATTACGAGCGGGTTACCGTTATAAGTGCCGAAGTGCGGCATCCGGCCATCGGTTACCGCCGCCATCACCTCCGCCCGACCGCCAAAAGCCGCCAGCGGTAACCCGCCGCCAATGCTCTTTGCGAGGCAGACTAAATCTGGTGTGACTCCGAGACGCTGCGAAGCCCCACCGTAACCGGCGGTGAGCCCGGTCTTCACCTCGTCGAAAACCAACAGGACACCGTGCGCGTCACAGGCCGCACGAACCCCGGCAAGATACCCAGCGTCTGGAACCACAATAGAAATATTTTCGAGCACCGGCTCCATCACCACCGCTGCAATCTCGTCACCGTGGGCGCTCAAGATTTCAACAAGTCGCTCAAGATTGTTGTAAGGCACTACGTGAACCGTGCCGGCCTCAACATCAAATGGCACGACCGGGGTTGGGAAGCCTTCCGGGCCAGCTTCGGCAACAGCAGGTTTGACGGAAACAGCCAGCCCGTCATACCCGCCGTGATACCCGCCCTCGATCTTCACAATTGCATGGCGGTGGGTGTAGGCCCGTGCAGTGCGAACGGCATACATGGTGGCCTCGGTGCCTGAGTTGGCGAAGCGCACTAGGCCAAGGCCGAACCGGCGTTGGAACCGCTCAGCAACCTCGGTGGCAGAAGGTGAAGGGGTAACAAACAACGTACCTGTTTCAAGTGCCTGGGTTACGGCGGCAACAACGCCAGGGTTTAGGTGGCCAACCAACATGGCGCCAAAACCCATTGAAAGGTCGAGTAGTGGTCGTCCGTCAACATCCTTTAACCAGGCACCTTTGCCTGATTCGATAGCGATCGGATACGGATCCCAGTGTTGGAATGAGGACGGCACCCCGAGTGGCAACGACCCGGTTGCGCGGGCATGGTGAGCCGCTGAGCCACCGGTGGTCGCGGCGAATCGCTCCCACTCACTATCAAGCAACGCTTGCACCCGAGCCGGGTCGACCGGCAAAGATGCACTAGTTGGCACACTTCGCCAGGTGGCTGGGTCATGTGGCGGCCAGTGGGTAGCCAGGGCGGGTGAAGTGATCGTTGACATATCGCACAGCTCCAAGGTAGGACCGAAATTCGGCAACTGACAATGATGCTAGTCCGGTCAGGCGCCCGGGGCCTCAACGGCTAACGTTGGCCCATGCGCCGACTCATTGAACTGTCCCGATACGTGGTCGCGGTGCCCGCAATTGGGACCATCATCGGATCATTTGTCTTGATGGTCCTCGGGGTCTGGGAAATTGGGGTTTCGATTGTCAACCTCGTCAACCACTCGGTCACTGTCAAGCAATCCGTAGTTGGGATCTTGACCGCCGTGGATACCTTGCTTCTAGCAACAGTGCTGTTGGTGATTGGGTATGGGCTGTACGAGCTGTTCGTCGACAGTGCAGTTCAGCTACCTGCTTGGCTAGAAATCCGTTCCCTCGATGACTTGAAAAGCAAACTAATTGGTGTTGTAGTCGCGATCATCGCGGTGGTTTTTCTTGGTTATTTGGTTGACGTTAATGATCCGAGTGAGATCCTCTACATCGGGGCCGGGGCCGGAGCGCTCGTAATCGGACTGGCCGCATTCACCTATGCCACGCGTAAGAATTAACGAAGTTCATGGGCGCAGCCACACAGGAGCCTCGCTGGTTCACCGAAACTGACGCTGACCACTCTCAGTCATACATCGACCGCATGCGCGCGCTGGCCGCCGAAGGTACCGACCTAGGTGGCGAAGCCCGCCTGATCGATGCCATGGTGGAGCGCGGTTCGCGCATTTTGGATGCGGGCTGTGGCCCCGGTCGGGTGGGTGCCGTGCTGCATGCATGCGGGCACGAGGTTGTCGGCGTCGACGTCGATCCTGAGTTGATTGCCGCTGCCATTGCCGATCACGTCGGCCCAACTTGGCTAATTTCTGACCTTAGTGAACTGGACCTTGCAAACCAGGGGCAAATTGAGCCATTTGATGCCGCGGTAATTGCCGGCAATGTGCTCGCCTTTGTCGCCTCGGGCACCGAGCAGCGGGTACTCACCCGCATTGCCCAGCATTTGAAGCCGGATGGCTTTGCTGTTGTTGGGTTCCATACTGATAGGTACGACATGGACGAATTCGATAAGCACCTAGCCGGTGCCGGATTCGCGCTTGAACACCGCTTCGCCACCTGGGATCTACGCCCCTGGCGCATTGACGCAGATTTCGCCGTAAGCGTGCTGCGCCTACCGAGTTAGTCAACCATCAGCAATTTAGTCAGGCCTTCGAGAATAAGGTGCGTGGTCCCGGACTTCACGAGTAAAGTGACGCGATTCGTCTCATTGGGGGAGGTCCGGTGAAGTACTTTCTTCCGCTGACCGATCCCATTTTGGAAATGGTCGATATCAGCGTCAAGTTAAGCGGGCTGCAAATCCTCGATAGCGTGAGCATCGGGGTGCCCCAAGGCACGGTTACTGGACTCATCGGGCCCAACGGCGCGGGCAAGACGACCGTCTTCAACGTCATTAGTGGATTCATCACCGCCGACTCCGGATATCTCAAGGTTGATGGTAAGAAGCAAAAGCATGTGCAACCCCATCACCTGACGAAGAAGGGTATCGCCCGAACTTTGCAGGGAGTCGGACTCTTCCCAACCATGAGCGCCCTCGAAAATGTCATGATCGGCGGCTCATCGCAGGTGCGTAGCGGGATCATCGCGCAGGCACTAGCCATGCCTTGGACAGATGTGGAGCAGAACCGATTGCGTGCGCAATCCATGGCAGTACTCGGTGAGCTCAATATCGCCGACGCGGCTAATAGGTTGCCCGGTGAACTTCCCTACCCCATCCAAAAACGCGTCGCACTCGCGCGAGCCCTAGTTAGTGACCCACAGGTACTACTCCTAGACGAGCCAGCAGGTGGCATTAGCGCGGCAGATATTTCTGAGTTGGCAGACCTGATTCGAAGTTGGGTACCTAAGCGCACAGTCCTACTCGTAGAACACCACATGGAATTAGTCATGGAAGTCTGCGACCTAATTTGGGTTCTTGATGCCGGCAAGGTAATTGCCGCCGGAACTCCCGATGAAGTCCGCCGAAACCCCGCCGTGCTGGCTGCTTATCTCGGTGAAGATGGAGCAACCTGATGCTCACAATTACCGACCTGTCAGTAAACTACGGCGCCGTCCAAGCCCTTTCCAGCGTCTCCATCGAAGTGCCAAAAGGCGAGGTGACCGCGGTCATCGGAGCCAATGGGGCCGGCAAGTCAACGCTCATGCGCACTTTGTCCGGATTAGTTAAGCCAGGATCCGGCGGTGCAACTGTTGGCGGAGTAACAATCACCGGCCGCAAACCCGAAGATATTGTCCGCCTTGGCGTCTCTCTCGTGCCCGAAGGCCGATCCACCATCCCGGAGTTAACCGTCGAAGAAAATCTACGCCTTGGCGGTCTCTGGCGCGACAAAGCAGAGCGCAACTCAACGCATGCGCAAGTTTTTGACTTATTCCCGGTGCTTGCGCAACGACGCAAGATGCGAGCCGACACACTAAGTGGCGGTGAACGTCAGCAACTTGCAATTGGCCGGGCCCTGATGTCGGACCCACGGGTGCTACTACTTGATGAACCCTCACTTGGCCTAGCACCACTCATCGTCACGCAGATTCTCGAACTCGTGAGTCGACTCGCCCGCGAATCAGACCTAGCTGTACTGCTAGTTGAGCAAAACGCCGTAACCGCCTTACGCGTTGCCACTACCGGCGTCGTACTAAACCTCGGCAAAGTAGTGATGGTCGGCAGTGGCGCAGAAATCGCTTCAGATGAACAACTTCGACAAGCCTACTTGGGCTATTAGGAGGTGACACATGACAACATTCATTGACTACCTTCTAGGTGGCCTTGGATCGGGCGCGATTATTGCGCTGATGGCACTCGCCTTAGTCCTTATTTGGCGTTCAACTCGTGTGGTCAACTTTGCGCAAGTCGGGCAGGCGATGTTCACAACCTTCATCGCACTTTCTATTCAGACCTGGACCGGCTCTTGGTATGTCGCCCTGATCGGGGCTTTGGCCGCCGGCGCGGTACTTGGGGTGATTGTTCAATACCTAGTACTTCGCCCGGTAAAAAGAAGTGACACATCCGGTGCAATCATCGCAACGTTTGGTGTGCTCATCGCACTACAGGCTGCGGCAGGCATGATTTGGCCAGGTGGCAGCCAGGCATTCCCGCAACCATTTAACAACTCCGGTATCGAGTTTGCCGGCCGAGTCTGGCCGATCTCGATCTATGATTTCGTGGTCATCGGGATCACCGCATTGCTTGTTCTTGGCCTAACCCTGCTCTTCACCAAGACCTCACTTGGACTGTCAATGCGCGCAGCCGCATTTAATCCTGAGGTAGCCAGGCTATCTGGCGTGCGGGTATCGCGTGTCTTGACTTTCGGCTGGGCGTTGGCTGGGTCAGTTGGCGCGGTTGCCGGCGTGTTGGTTGCCCCTGTTTCAACAATTTCACCGAATAGCTTCGACATCCTCCTAGTTTTCGCTTTTGTCGCCGCCGTTATTGGCGGCCTAGACTCTTTGATAGGAGCCATTTCAATTGGTGTCTTCACCGGGTTAGTTATTTCACTTGTCTCGGGCTACAGCGACTCTGGGAATGCACCGGTGGTGGCGTTGTTGTTGCTGGCCCTGAATTTGATTCTCAAGCCTGAAGGCATCTTCAGCCACCATAAAGCTCGATCGGTCTAGGGGCGAGCATGGTGAACTTGCTGCGTCTTCCGGGCGCCCGTTTCTTAAGTCATCTAGCCATAGTTTTTGTGATTTGGGCCGCGTTGATGCGAATCAACGATGGCATCGATCCACTAATGAGCTACTACCTCGCACTCGCGGCGATGTATGCGACAGCAATGTTCGGCATGGTGATACTTGTCGGCTTATCCGGACAGGTGTCCTTGGGTAATGGTGCGCTGATGGCAATCGGCGGCTATGTATTCGCGCTCACGAGCCTTAACTGGCAGACCGTGCCAATTCTTGGATGGCAATGGAATCCAATCTGGTCGATGATCTTTGCCGGCTTCGGGGGTATCGCGGTCGGTCTCCTCATCGGCTGGATAGGTGCTCGACTGCGCGGGCCTTACCTTGCCGGCTTGACTCTTGGCATCGCCGTGGGAATCCCAGCCATCGCGACCCGGTTCCCTGAAATCTTCGGTGGCGAGACCGGGCTGATGCTCACCGTGCCTTATCCCGCAGGTGGTTACGCCCCTGCCGCGGAAACGGTGACGATTGATGAGGCGCCCTTAGCTGAGGTGCCACTGGAGCAGGCACCACTTGACGAGGTGCCACTGGAGCAAGCCCCACTGGAGCAAGCACCACTCGATACTGAAACAGCCGGCGCTGGAGACATGCTGACCGCAGACAACTTCCCCAGTGCCGAAAGTTCGCCTGCTGCTGGTGACATGCTGACCGCCGACAACTTCCCCAGTGCCGAAAGTTCGCCAAGTGCTTTGGCGCTGCCATCAGAATCCGCGCTCCCAAATGACATTGATCCGACGGCAGCAGGCGATGCACTACTTGCAGGTAGCGCCTTTGTCCTCGAGCGCTGGCAAGCCTCACTCGCAGTTACCGCAGCCTGCATTATCGGTTTCTTCGCACTTAACTTGGTGCGCGGGCGCCAGGGTCGGATATGGCGTGCGGTTCGCGACGATGAAGTCGCCGCTGCCGTTTCTGGGATTTCCCCGGCCGGTTCAAAGATCTCGGCATTTGTGGTCAGCAGCTTCTTTGCCGCCATTGCCGGCGCCGTATTCGCCCAGATTCTCAGTTATGTCGGGCCAGGGGCTTTTGGGCTCGGGCTCTCCCTATCGCTACTGGTCGGTGTGGTGCTCGGTGGCCGCGCTTCCCTTGGTGGCGCGATCATCGGTGGCGTACTACTGGTCGCCCTACCCCAGTTGGTATTCAATATTGCCGGCGATCGCGGCTGGCCGGCCAATGTCACCGACAATGCGCCAAACCTGGTTTACGGCCTACTGGTCGTGCTGGTGGTATTGATTGCACCCGGTGGCATCTTGGGAAGCCTGAAGGATGGCACCCGACGCTTGCTGGCAAAGTCCCGCTCTGCCAAATAACTTTCCTATTTGTCCTTTTTGTGAATTTTTCATCGGGACAACCGGCCAAATTGCCCTTACCTTTTACGAATACCACCTGAACCAAAGGTTACTGGCTAGTAGCGTAGAGATATACCGAGCACGCACCATGCGTGTCCGCAGCCGAGCCTCTCCCCTAATTCAGGGGGGAAAGTTAAACGGGAGGAAATTACGTGAGAACCACCTATGCGGCCCGCGTGGTCGCCGCTGGAGCCGTGGCAGCACTTGCGCTTGCCGCAGCTGTTCCAGCCCAAGCAGCAAGGATTCAGGCAACTGATCCCGGTGTCTCAAAAACCGAGATCGTGATCGGCACGACCACACCGCTAACCGGCCCGGCCTCCCCTGGCTATATGTATGTAGCTCCGGCCGCGAAGGCGTACTTCGATTACGTCAATTCAAATGGCGGCATCAACGGACGAAAAATAAATTATGTCTACCTTGATGATCAGTACAACCCAGCGCTGACCAAGAAGCAGACGAACCAGTTGATTCTTAGTAACAAAATTTTTGCGATGTTCGGTGCTCTCGGTACCCCGTCGCACTCTGCGGTCGTCGCTGACCTGAATCGTCGCGGAATCCCAGACGTATTCGTCAACACGGGCTCATCGAACTTCGATAATCCATCGAAGTACCCAATGACTTTCCCATTCTTCCCGTCGTATGTGGTGGAAGCCAAAGTCATGGGTTACTACATGGCCAATGACGCCACGCTTAATGCCAAGAAAAAGTGCCTGTTCTATCAGGACGGTGAATTCGGCGATAACGCCAAGGTTGGCTTCGCCGCCGCCGGTACTACTTTCGCTGCAGAGACGTCCTACTACTCCGGCCAGCAGGTTGCGCCATTTACTTCGCAGGTCGCAAAGTTGAAGGCAGCCGGCTGCGAGTTGGTTGTCTTCTTCGGAGTTACTTCGGCAACTGCTCAGTTGCTCGGCACCGCCGCCAAGTCAGCATTCGCACCGACCTGGATGATCACTTCGGTCGGCTCTGACCCATCGGTTGTTGGCGCCGCTCTCGGTGCCGCGGGCAACACGCTGCTCAAGGGTGTCTATACGCCCAGCTTCTTGGTGCCTATCCAAGACTCCACGAACCCATATGTTAGCCAGATGAAGGTGATCGCGGATAAGAACGCTCTGCCGTGGAACTTCTACACCTACTACGGCTTGAACACCGCTTATGTCTTGGCGCAGGCCATCAAGGCTGCGGGCACCGACTTGACGAGGGCGAGTTTGATCAATGCGCTCCAGACCAAGGCCAGCACCTTTAGGTCAGCGGCTATAGCACCCATGCTGATCAGTGCGAAGTCACATCAGGGGCTAAACGGCTACTACATGGGCCAGTACAACGCAACGGGCCAAGTAGAGCGCCTGACCAGCTACATCATGACGGCGACGAGCGCGACTTCTGGCACCGCTAAGAAGACCACGTTCAAGCCCGGCGCACCCACCTCCAAGTTGCTTCCGTAGATGAGGACACCAATGAAAATCAAAATGTCTCGCCGCATTGTTGCGGTACTCGCCACGTCGGGGTTGCTGCTCGCAG
>WLLZ01000058.1 GCA_009700485.1 Actinomycetota bacterium
AATGCGAGTCACGGGCTAATCGTCGACCCGGGCGATTGCCTATTCGCGTCAGTTGAGTTGCCGGTACCCGCATGGTCGATATCGAGTGCCTACTACGCGACTATGGGCTATGCAGTACCGGCTGCTTTGGGTGCCGGTAAGGCCGACGCTGAGCACCGGCCGGTAGTACTTGTTGGTGACGGAGCATTTGCAATGAGCGGCATTGAGTCCGGATGGTGCGCATTCAATGGTGTTCACCCGATCATCATCGTGATGGACAACTCTGGATTCGGCACTCAGCGTCCTATGCGCGATGGCCCATTTAATGACATTGCACCACTCGCTGCTGAAAAACTGGTTGATGTTTTCGGTGTTGGCAAGGGCTGGCTCGCGTCAACCGAGGATGAACTTTCAGCCGCACTAGCCGAGGCATTCGCCCATGATGAGCTAGCGATAGTGCATGTGAAGGTTCCGAAGGGATCGATAAGCCCGGCTCTGGCACGACTAACCGCTGCGTTGGGCAAACGCGTGTGAGTGTCCAGGATCTGCTGCTGCATATCGCCGCCTCCGTCGTGGTGGTGATTGCACTCGCTATTTGCATCGGCGCCTCGGCCCCACGCTGGCCGAAAACCTGGCTGCAACGAGATGTTGGCCCGCTTCACTTCAATCGATTCGATACGCGAAGTAGGTATCGCAAGATTGGAATCACCAAATTAGCCCGAACCCTGCCCGAACTGGGAGCAGTATTCGGCGGGCAAAGCAAGAAAGCACTGCCTGGCTTGACGATCGAGGATCTGGTTGCTTACCTCGTTGAGGTGCGCAGGGCCGAATGGGTGCACTGGCTAACCCTGTTGGTCTGGCTGCCGCTCATCTTCTTCGACCCATGGTGGTTGACCTTGTTATTTGCATTTATCGTCATCACAGGTAACACCATCTATATCGCCATCTTGCGCCACAATCGGCTTCGGCTCACCGGAATCTTAGAAAGCAGGCAGGCATGACCGATCAAGCGTTGAGCGACTCGGTGTCAATCACGAACCGGTAGCGCACATCACTCTTTAGCACTCGCTCCCAGGCTTCATTGACCTGTTGAATCGCAATGACTTCGATATCGCTACCAAAACCGTGTTCGGCGCAGAAATTCAGCATCTCCTGGTTTTCAGCTATACCGCCGATATTTGACCCGGCAAGGGATCTGCGTTGGCCGGTTAGGGCGAATGCGCCGATCGACAGCGGTTTCTCCGGGAGCCCGACAACACACATGGTGCCCTGCAACTTGATCAGGGCGAGGTAGTGGTCGAGCTCGATATCTGCCGAAACGGTATTGATAACCAAATCGAGGGAATTGCGGGCGGCCTTCATCGCTTTTGTGTCGCTCGACAGGATGAAATTGTCTGCTCCAAGGCGCCTAGCGTCTTCCTCCTTGCCCGGCGAGTGACTAATCAACGTGACTTCAGCGCCCATTGCATGTGCGATCTTCACCCCCATGTGCCCGAGGCCACCCAGCCCCATGATGCCTACCCGGGTACCGGGCCCGGCCTGCCAATAGCGAAGTGGTGAATACAAGGTGATGCCGGCGCATAGCAGCGGAGCTGCGACATCCAATGGCAAATTGGGCGGGATGGTCAGGGCGTAGCCCTCATCGATGACGATGTGGGTGGAGTAGCCGCCATAGGTGGGTGTCTGCATGTCAGCCTCAACACCGTTATAGGTCAACACCATGTGACCTAGGCAGTACTGCTCCAACCCAGCCAGGCAATTCGCGCAAACGCGACAGGTATCAACGAAGCAGCCGACCCCGGCGTGATCGCCGACCTTGAACTTTGTCACTGCGCTGCCTACTTGGGTCACGACACCCGCGATTTCATGCCCGGGCACCATCGGAAAGATAGCTGAGCCCCAATCTTCACTGGCCTGATGGATATCGGAGTGGCAGATGCCAGCGAACTTGATATCAATCAAGATGTCGTGGGCACCGACCTCGCGCTGGCTAAATACAAATGGCGCCAATGGCGCATTCGGCGCTGGGGTGGCGTAGGCGGTGACATCCATTGTTGACCTCATTAGGTAGTGCGGACAAATAATCTAAAGGGCGGGCAGGTTGATTGTTCCGTGCCAGAATGTTCACATGACACCACCCCTGCGCTGGGCACTCATCGGTGCCAGCGATATAGCCGCTACCCGCTTGATCCCAGCGATCAATGGCGTCGGCGACACCATCACGGCCGTGCAATCTGGGTCCCCGGATTGGGCTGCTGCGTACGCGGCGACCCACACCATTGATTTTTGGACGACCAGCGTTGATGAACTACTAAGCCGTGTGGATGTCGATGCGGTTTACGTGAGTTCGACCAATGAGAAGCACCACGACCAGGTGGTGGCCGCTGCCGCGGCCGGTAAACATGTACTTGCCGAGAAACCCTTAGCGTTGACGGTGGCCGACGCGAGAGCGATGGTGGAGGCATGCGAGCGAGCAGGTGTAGTGATGGCCACCAACCATCACTTACCGGCATCACCTACCCACCGGGCCATGAAAACGCTGGTGGCTGCCGGGGCAATCGGGCAGGTACGCGCCATCCACGTTAATCACTCGGTGGGCCTACCCCAGCATCTGCAGGGCTGGCGGGTGGATGACCCCATCGGCGGCGGCGTGGCCTATGACGTATTCGTCCACGACATGGCCGCGGTCCGTGCCTTGATCGGGGGCCAAGCACTTCGGGTCTATGCGGCCGAGCGCACCGGTGCGGCCGTCCCGCAGTCGCTCATGACTGTGGTGAACTGGGCCGACGATGTCATCGTCCAGACCCATGATTCATATGACAACTACCACCTGCCCACCTGGCTAGAAATCCTTGGGACGCAAGGGGCAATCCGCTCTACCGGTTGTATGACCGGCGACCCGATTGGTCAAGTTCAACTCTTCAAAGACCATCAGGTAACCGACATTGAAGTCAGCCCCCGCGATGATCTTTATGTCACGACGGTGCGCGCATTTGACCGAGCGGTGCACGAGGGTGCCACTCCGCTAGTCACCGGCTGGGATGGGGTGCGCTCCCTAGCGGCCGTTGAGGCAGCGCAAGCCTCGCTGAGCAGCGGATGCGGTGCGGACGTGCAGCAAATCTCGTGAAGGTGCAAGTCATTACGCCTTACCTTGATAAGCCTGCGCGCGGTGTCGAATGCGAACTACATCAACGGTTACCACAGTCTCGTCGACTCGATAAATTATGCGGGACTCGCCGCGTCGGGCTGAGTGCAGGCCGTTAAGTTGATTGCGTAGCGCTTTGCCAACGCGTTTGGAATTTTCGGCAAGTGGACCATCGCAGAAAGCAAGGACGGCCCACGCGATTGCCGAGGGAAGTGCGTCTAGATCTCGCAGCGCACCACCGGTGAATTTTACCTCATATTTCACGCTGATGAACGTTTGGATAGACGTGCACGCGCCTGTGCCATGGTGTAACGCTTCGTCGACTTTAATGACTTCTGAATCGCTGCAACCAGCGCGGCATCCGCAAGAATTTCTAGAGTCTCTTCAAGGGCCTCGAGATCATCGATAGACAGGAGAACCGCTGCCGGTTCTCCATGCCGGGTAACAACTACACGTTCATGTGTGCTTGCAACTTCCTCCACGATCCCAGATAGGTCCTGCCGAACAAGGGCCAGCGCCATGTACTTAGACATGTACACAAGTAGGCACAGAATTAACCGGGCGGTCAACAGCCCCAAGGGCAGAGGCTAGTTAGCTGACCGCACCGGGCCGAGGGCTTGATCCTTTTCGTCGACCGACATCGCGCCGGTCATGATGGCCACTACATCGTTCATGGTGTGAGTTTGCGGAGTGACGACTGCTGCGCGCCTTCCGAGGCGTTGTACGTGGATTCGGTCGGCAACCTCGAACACCTGAGGCATGTTGTGGCTGATCAAGATGACCGGCATGCCGCGATCGCGCAGATCCTTGATCAATTGCAAAACGCGGGCTGATTCGCGAACCCCGAGCGCTGCGGTGGGCTCATCGAGAATTATCAGCTTGCTGCCGAATACGGCCGCACGGGCCACGGCGACCGCTTGGCGCTGCCCGCCGGATAAAGTCTCCACGGTTTGGGTGATGCTCTGGACGGTGCCGATGCCGAGGTCTTGAAGGTGCTGGCTGGCTTCAGTGCGCATGCGCTTCTTGTCGAGCATGCGAAATACCTTCCCGATTACCCCGGGCTTACGAAGTTCGCGGCCGAGGTACAAATTACTTGCGATATCAAGTGCCGGTGAAACCGCGAGGGTCTGGAACACGGTCTCGATCCCCTGCAGGCGGGCGTCTTGAGTGCGCTTGAACTCGCGACGCTCACCATTTAGCGTGATTTCACCGGTATCTGGAATCAAAGCCCCAGCGACGCACTTAATCAACGTGCTCTTGCCGGCACCGTTATCGCCCACTACCGCGAGCACTTCGCCAGGATAAAGATCTAGATCAGCGCCATTGAGGCCGATCACGTGACCGAAGGACTTTACGAGGCCACGGCAACTCAGAAGAGGTTCAAGGGCCAGGGTGGGAGTGCTCATGCGCGCACCTTTCGAATCCATTGATCAAGGGCTACGGCGGCGATGACAAGAATGCCAATTGCGAGAACTCGGTAGGCCTGGTCTAGCCCGGCGAGGGCCAAACCATTTTCAACTACGACGACGATGAACGCACCAAGTAAGGACCCGATCAAGGTGCCCCTGCCGCCAAATAGCGAGGTGCCGCCGATGACTACGGCGGTGATGGTGTCAAGGTTGATACTGGGGTCGGCATTTGGGCTGGCAGCACCGGTGCGTCCGATATAGATCCAAGCACCGATACCGGTGATGAACCCGGCAACCACGTAGACGCTGAAAAGCACCCGCTTGGTCGAGATGCCAGAGAGCTCGGCGGCCTGTGGGTCATCACCAACCGCATAGATATGTGTGCCCCAGGAGGTCATGCGCAATACATAAGTGAACACCGCGAACAGCACGAGCATCACGATGACGCCGACCATGAGTTGGAAGGACCCGATCTTGATTGCAACACCCATGACCTTGAGCAGATCGGGCATTTCCGGCCCCTGGATGGTGCGGGCCTTGAACAAGATGAGCGTTAACGCGGTGAACACACTTAAGGTGCCCAAGGTGACAATGAATGGCGGCAGACTTAATTTCACAATTAAGAAGCCATTTATCGCCCCCGCCAAAATAGAGGCACAGATACCTATTGTGATCGCCAGCCACGGGGGGAGCCCGAAGTTGGTCGCATTGGATGCGGCAGTGAGCGCGAGGTTTGCCATCACCATCTGACCGAAGACCATGATGGCCCCGATAGACAGGTCGATCCCGGCCGTCAAGATGATCAGGGTTTGAGCAATGGCCAAGGTCCCAATGACGACGGTCTGTTGGGTGATGAAGGATAGGTTGCCCGGCAGAATGAACTTAGGATTGATCAACGCGAAAATTACTAGGGCGACGACAAGCACGATCAGCGGGCTTAGGTATGGGTAGCGGTGCAGTGTGACCTGAATGCGTTGCATCGGCGTGCGGCGGCCGAGGAACTCCCCGGCTAGGTCCATGGTGCCGCTTGCGGGATCACTCAACGCGGGGCCTCCAATGTAGCTACCTGAAGGTGCTCAGGGGGATCTGGTCTTAGGCGAGAGATTATCGGCAATTTGCGTAACGGGGGGCAGCAACCCGAAGATTGCGGCCCCCCGCGTCAACGCTTATCCGCTTGCACGGACGAGGGGGTTTAGCCCCAGGCGTTGTCGATGCAGTACTGCGCGTTCTCCTGAGGAGCCGCGGTAACGGTGTCCTGAGGATCTTCGGTGCAAAGGGTCACACCGGTGTCGAAGAACTCGCCATTTGCTGACGTGTTCGCCGGGGGTGCTCCACCATCGGCGATTGCCTTGATGGCTTCGACACCTAGGGATGCCATCCGCAGCGGGTACTGCTGCGAGGTGGCCTGGATGCTTCCGGCCTTGACAGCCTCAACACCTGCGAGACCACCGTCAACCGAGACGACGAAGACATCCTTGCCGACCGTCTTGCCAGCTGCCTTAAGTGCCGCATCGGCACCAAATGCTGTTGGCTCGTTGATCGTGTAGACGACGTTGATGTCTGGGTTCTTCGACAGGCAGGTCTCCATGCCCTTACGGCCGCCTTCTTCATTGGCGCCCGTTGCTTCGAGGCAGACGATTTCGTAGTCGCCACCGGCACCGGTGGTGTACTTGCCCGAGGTGGGCTCGTCACCCATGATCGTCGGGTCAACGATGTCGACGCCAAGGCCCTTGAGGAAGCCATTGTCGCGGCAGTAGTCAACCGACACCATGCGATCGTTGAAGATCACGAGGCGAGCGATGATGGCTTTTGCGCCATTGAGCTTGCCTGCGGTCCACTGGCCAATTGCCTCACCTGCGAGGCAGTTGTCCGTTGCGAAAGTGATGTCAACGACGTCCGGTGGATCGGTTGGGGTGTCAAGAGCAATCACATATAGCCCGGCGTCGCGGGCCTTCTTGATGGCTTCGTTGACGTTGACCGACATCGGCGTGATGAGGATACCGGCTTGGCCCTGGGCGATGGCGTTTTCGATAAGGGCGATCTGGCCCGCATCGTCGCCCTCTTCCTTGCCCGAACCGACCGTCAGGTCAACACCGGATGCTGCAGCCGCGGTCTTGGCGCCTTCTTGCATGGCGACGAAGAACGGGTTGGTTGAGTCCTTGGTGATGAGCGAGACAGCGACGGTTGCTGCTGGTGCTGCTGCTTCAGTCGCAGCTGGTGCTGCGGCTTCGGTTGCTGCTGGTGCAGCTGGCTCTGTGGTTGCCGTGGTTCCCGAACTGCAGGCGGCCAAGATCACCGAGAGGGTTCCTACGGCAGCGATTGCCGCAAACGTTCGTCCGCGTGTTATGCGGTTAGTCATTTTTTTCCCTTCGAAGGGGGATGGAGGTGGATGTGACACTTAGCCACGTCCCTTTTTTAGCGGTCAAATTTGGCTTCCGCTAGGTAGTGGAACCGTACTGGTGCCTAACCGTTATGGCATCTTCACCGAAGGTTAGTGACCGGTAAATCCCTAAACCGGGCCGTTTTCAAGTGCCTCTTATCAAGTCGCCACCAATTTAGGTGACAACGTTGTCTGCTAGTTCTAATGCCCCTCCTCTTCCTTGTCAACTCGAAATATGCAATACTCCGTTTTCGTAATGACAACGTTATCTAGCCCCCAGCCACCGCTTGAGGGCCCAAGTGGCCACCGGCCCCGGTCCACCATGCGCGAGGTCGCCGCGCTGGCAGGGGTCAGCCTAAAGACCGTCTCCCGGGTGGTTAATCGCGAGCCAGGGGTGTCGGCGGAGTTGGTCATCCGGGTGGAGCGGGCCGCGGCGCAACTGGACTTTCGCCCAAATCTAACTGCGGCAAACCTGCGGCGATCCGGGCAGCGCACCGCCACCATCGGACTGGTCTTTGAAGATGTCTCGAACCCCTTCTTTGCGTCGATTTTGCGAGGTGTCGAAGAAGTAGCTGCGCAACGCGGGGTTGCGGTTTTCGCTGCGAGCCTTGATGAAGATCAAAGTCAAGAGCAGCAAATAGTTGAAGCTTTCTCATCAAGGCGCGTTGATGGCTTGATACTCGCGCCGACCGCAGTTGAACAGGGCTACTTGGCTAATGAAATGCGCTCAGGCCTGGCGATGGCTTTCGTGGATCGTGCACCGCGCGGTGTTGAAGGTGATGTCATAGTTACCAATAACCGTGCTGCCACTCGAGATGCGGTGCAGCAACTAATTGAATTTGGCCATCAACGCATCGCATTTATCGGCGGAGTATCAGCACTTCCTACCGCTGAAGATCGCTATAACGGCTACCTCGACGCCATGATGGCCGCACCTGCCAGGGTGCCCGGAGATTATGTAGTGCGCGATATCAGAACGATGGCGCAGGCCGAAAAAAGTGTTACCGAACTCTTAACAAGTGCCCAACCACCGACAGCGCTATTTACCGCTCAGAACCTGATCAGCATGGGAGCGGTCCGCGCACTTCGTGCCTTAAGTGTCGAAAAATCAACAGCACAAATTGGCTTTGACGATTTCGAACTTGCTGATGTCCTAAATCCAGGCGTCACCGTGGTTGCACAAGATCCGCGGCGTATTGGTCGATTAGCCGCCGAAGCGCTCTTTGCGCGCCTTGCTGATCCAACACGTCAGCCCTTTACGACAGTCGTGCCGTCAGCAGTTATTTCACGGGGCTCGGGAGAGATCCCGCCTCCTCCCTAGCGCTTACTCGCCGCGAGGTTTCAGCTAGTACGACCCCGGCGACAACCACGCAGCCACCAAGGGCCTGCACCCAGTTGAGCATTTCACCGAGTACGAAAATCGCGATCAATCCAGCCCAAAGTGGTTCAGTAGTTGCGACGATGCCGGCCCGTTGCGCACCGATCCGGCGCAGTGAACCCAGGACCAAGAGGAATGGGACAACGGTGCCGAGCAGTACTCCCCAAAGCATGATGCCCCAGATGGGCAGTGCCGGGAAATCGGTTGTTTCGGGCACTGACATTTCAGTGAGAACTGAAAATGGGAAACTCCACCAAGGTTGCAAGATGGCCCACGTTGCCGAGGCAAAAATAAATCCCCACATGGTTAATGAGACCCCATCGCGTCGTTCTTGACCGGCCTCACCGAGTAGCCAGTAGAGCGCGAGAGCCAAGGCCAGTGCGAAACCGGCGAGCACGCCGAGAATGTCGAAACGAAGGCCTAGCCAGACTTGCGAGACCAGCCCTAGCCCGATCAGGATGAGCACAATCGCTAGCCAAAGCCTGTTACTTACCGGCTGCTTCGTACCGAATCGCACCCAGAGTGCAACTACCACCGGAGCCAAGGACGCGAGCAGCGTGCCGAGCCCAAGTGGGAGCCGAGACACGGTGAAGAAATAAAGGAATTGCACAAGCGCAAATGCAATGACGCCGTACGCCAACAAGAACGGGAGCTCACCCTGCTTAATGCGAAATCCACCGCGATTTGTCAGCAGCACGAAAATCACCAGCACAACCATGGAGCCACTGTTTCGAAGCTGCGTCAGGTGCGCTGGGTCGAGACCGGCATTCATGGCAAGTTTAGAAATAGATCCATTTAAAGCAAACAAAAAAGCTGCGAGTAAATACATGCCGATACCAATAGCATCGACGTTACGTGCTTGGGGCGCCAAGCTAGTCGTCATGATTCGGTTTTTAGGAGCCAAGCACGTGCGCCGCCAACCAGGGCTGCGGCGTTCGGCACGATCACAACGTCATCGCCGATACGGTTGAGAATCACCGGCGTTATATGCCGGCTGTTGCCGCCGCCGAGATAGAGCCGATCCCACATGAACACCGGGCGCAGCCCTTCGATCATGCGCCCGATGCGCCGCGACCAAAGTGCATCACCAAGTCGACGGCGCTCATGCTCACCGATGTAGGTGTCGTATGACAAACCCCAACGCACTGGAGCTTGTGACAACTCAAGGTGTGGCGCGAGGCGGCCTCCGTCATAAACAGCTGAACCCAAACCGGTGCCCAATGTCAGCACCACCTCGAGCCCTTGGCCTGCGACCACGCCCGCGCCGTGCACCTCTGCGTCGTTCAAGACGATGGTGGGGCAACCGAAAGCCTCGGTCAACGCCGCTTTGGCGTCAAAGCCCTCCCACTCCAAAACTAGCTCTGGCAGTACCCGAGTGCGCGGGCCTGAGCGCGTGACGTAGTGGGGCGTGGTGACGACCACGCCGTGGCGGATCATGCCGGGCAGGCCGACCGTGGCCCGATCGGCCGTGGGCAAGGCTGCAGCAAGATCAACCAAAGTCTTTACAAAGAGTGCCGTTGGCAAGGGATAGGGGGTTTGCACACGGATCGGTTGGGCCCGCATGGTGCCCGACTCATCAAGGACCGAGCCCTTGATTCCGCCGCCCCCGCAGTCAATCGCCAATGTGGTTGTCACGAGACCCAAGTGTGCCCGACGCCTGCCGAGGCGCGTGACCGCACCCGACGCCTGCCGAGGCGCGTGACCGCACCCGACGCCTGCCGAGGCGCGTGACCGCACCCAACGCCTGCCGAGGCGCGTGACCGCACCCGATACCCTTATCTGGCTGCGCCACAGATTGCCCGACCTATCTGTCGACCCAACAGGTCAGAAATCTATGGTTCCCAGCATGGAGGCGTCGCCTAGTCCGGTCTATGGCGCCGCACTGCTAATGCGGTTTGGGTTTTAACACCCATCGGGAGTTCAAATCTCCCCGCCTCCGCCACCCAGGCCCCGATGGCTTATGTCAACGGGGCCACGTCTTTGGGTCACCGATCGCGGCCTAACCGACCGTCAAGATCCCATTCCTTAATCGAGAGCGCACCGGTGCCAAGGCGCGACCGGCGGGCCCACTGATGAAGGCGCCGTCTATCTCGAACTGGGATCCGTGTGCCGGGCAGAGCCATTCACTGCCGGTGTCGCGCACGGTGACTCCCGCATGGGGGCAGCGTAGGTTCAGAGCGGTGTATGTCGAAGGCCCGGTACTCACCACTGCTGTTGGAATGCCCTTGACGGTGCCGAGGTTCACCACGCCATCTACTTGCTGCAAGCCAGGGATTTGTGCGACCGTTACTTCTACTTGGCCGTTCTTTTTGCGCTTGATGCCGGTGGCCGCATTTGCCGAGTCGGCGAGTAGTGCGGCACCGAGTCCGGCACCTACGAGGGCGCAGGCACCGGTCAGAAATTGCCT
>WLLZ01000059.1 GCA_009700485.1 Actinomycetota bacterium
AAATTTATTGGTTCGTTCCGGGCCAACATATTCAACAAATTTGGGATCGTGCGCGGTACTCCGGCTCCCATCAAAACGGCGTCAACGCCGGCGAGCATCGCACCATAAAGAGTCGCCGGGGTTGCCATTTGAATTTTTTCAAGGCAGTTAATCCCTACCAAGCCGGTGTGCCCCTCTTTGGCCAACCACACATCAACGAAGCTGCCGGTGATCGCCAACTCCTGTAAAGCTCGGCGCTGCCGAATCGCCAGTCGAGGAATTGGGCTGTAGGGGGTGCCGGCCTCTCGTCCACCGGAAATGAAATAGCGCTTAAGTACCCGCCCCGCCATGTCGGGCTCGGGGAAAGCGGCCAAGGCGCGGCGTGCATGGCCACCTTCATCACCATCTTGGAGGCGCCGCGCGAGCACTAGGTCAAGTGCGGTACCTGAGACGACCCCTAAGTGGCCATGTTGGGCAACCGAGCGCGCCAATTGCCAGGAAGAGACCGAGACCCCCATGCCGCCTTGAATGATGGCTGGCAAATCGGCGGCGGTGAGCATAAGTTCCTCCACGAGTGGCTCGAAGGAAACCTACGCTACCGTAACTTACGCTTGCGTAGCCATTTGACGAGGAAAAAGAATCTTGACCTCGTAACCGCCAGTACTACCGCTCAATAGCCCCGGAAATGAAGTCCTCAACGGCTTGCTTGGCCTCGCTGTCGTTGTACTGAATCGGCGGGGACTTCATGAAGTACGAGGAGGCGGACAGGATAGGGCCACCGATTCCGCGGTCCATGGCGATCTTGGCGGCGCGCACGGCATCGATGATCACGCCAGCACTGTTTGGCGAATCCCAGACCTCAAGCTTGTACTCCAAGTTCAGCGGCACATTGCCAAAGGCCCGTCCCTCAAGCCGGACGAATGCCCACTTGCGGTCATCCAGCCAAGCGATGTAATCAGATGGGCCGATGTGTACATTTCGCGCCCCGAGGTCGTGGCCGACCTGTGAAGTCACGGACTGGGTCTTGGAAATCTTCTTCGACTCAAGACGGTCGCGTTCTAGCATGTTCATGAAGTCCATATTGCCGCCGACATTTAGCTGGTAAGTGCGATCAAGAACTACGCCGCGATCTTCAAATAACTTCGCCATGACGCGGTGCGTGATGGTGGCACCGACCTGACTCTTAATGTCATCACCAACAATGGGTAGCCCAGCATCTTCAAACTTCTTAGCCCACTCTGGGGTGCCGGCAATAAACACTGGGAGTGCATTAACGAAACCGCAACCTGCATCGATTGCACACTGCGCGTAGTACTTCGCGGCTGCATCAGAACCGACGGGCAGGTAGCACACGACGATGTCAACACGCGCTGCCTTCAACTCCGCAACAACATCTACCGGCTCAGCATCTGACTCGGTGATCATTTCGCGGTAGTACTTGCCAAGACCGTCCAGAGTGTGACCGCGCTGCACTGTCACACCTGATGGTGGTACGTCGCAAATCTTGATTGTGTTGTTCTCGGATGCGCCAATCGCATCAGCCAGATCAAGCCCGACCTTCTTGGAGTCAACGTCGAAGGCAGCAACAAATTCAACATCGCGAACGTGATACGGCCCAAACTGCACATGCATCAAACCCGGGACCACCTCGGCAGGGTCGGCGTCCTTGTAGAAAACCACGCCTTGTACGAGCGATGAGGCGCAGTTACCGACACCGACAACTGCGACGCGAATTGAACTCATTTCCTACTCCTCTTTACCTGTGGGGGATTTGATAGTTCTGTTTTCGGCACGTTTCTTTCAGCAAGAATCAAACTATTAAGCCAACTGACTTCACGTTCTGCACCTTCAACTCCGTGCTCTTGCATTTGCAGTAGAAAGGTGTCCATTCGATCTCGGCCACGCTTCATGGATTCGCGCATGAGGGCAAGGCGCTCTTCCATTCGCGATCGGCGACCTTCAAGTATGCGCAGCCGCACGCTGGCTTCAGTGCGCGAGAAGAACGCCAGCCGTGTAGCGAAACTTTCGTCATCCCAAGCATCAGAGCCTGGCTGGTTTGCCCATTCGACGAAGACGTCCTTGCCATCACCTGTCAGGGCATAAACCACCCGGGCACGCTTAGTGGTGGGGCCATCAACTGCACCGAGTTGCTCTATCCAGCCATGTGCCTGCAGTCGCCGTAAACATGGGTACAGCGAGCCGTAGGAAAGCGCACGAAATGGACCAAGGATCTCGGCTAACGCCTTACGCAGCGCGTATCCATGTAGGGGGCCCTCAGATAGCACGCCTAACGAGGCGAAATCCAGAAGGTCGGTGCGGGCGGCCACGGCGCTACGATATATCGCTGCGATATATCAAGTCAAATACCGGCCGCTGAACCTGCATGTGTAGCGACTTCGACAGTTCGCAAGTTAATGGCCCCCAACCCAAAGCGGCCAGGGGCCAGCAACAGGGGTGAAACACCCCACTTATTGGCGGGGAGGATTACTACTCTTCATTACCCTCAAAGCAAAAGCACACCGGGCACAGAGAAAGCACATGGGAGGGGTTTAGGGTGCCGCCGATACCGGCCACACCGGGGCGTACCCAACCAACACCGAGTGCGAGCCGATCGGTTGGCGCGGAACTTGCTGGGGTAGCGACATCACTATTTGGCATCTCATGCTCCAACAGGTCAAAGGGCCAATACCCAAACGGGCACCTACTTGCACGGTACGTCACAAACCGTCAAACACCTAGGGATTGCTAGATCTTTCTCCCCAGCCCCCCATGAATGTGTACAGGGGTGGGGTGGCAAGGCAGGGCCCCGGTCAAAGAATCCCTGCGACTGCCAATCGACGGGTTCGGTTGGTGGCTTGGGGTGCTGATGGGGGGAGCTGGCGGGGCCCGAACCTGGTTGCCCAAGACAACATGAGGGTGGCCCTGCTGGATGGGATCCCCTTGAACAGCAACTGCAGGACACCACCTGTCGTGAGCCCATACCCCTGAGTGCGCACGTTTTGGTCGTGAAACCGGCCGATTATCTACTTTTCACGACAATAACGTGCGCATTCACGTTCAACCCAGGAGATCGCGCACAACCGCGTCGGCAAAAAGTCAACCCCGCGTCGAGACTACGAGCCGATCACACGGCGCGGAACCTAATTGGTGAGTTAACGTCAATACTTGGCATGTTGTGTACCAATCGTTTCACGGGTCAATACCCAAACGGGCACCTACTTCCACGGCACGCCGCAAGCCATCATTCACCGAGGGTTTCACATAACTTTCCACCGCAGTTCCGCAAACAACCGACCCCCAACAGGGTTCAAACGCCCCACCTTTTTGCGGAGAGGACTCCTACTCTTCATTACCTTCAAAACACACAGGGCAAAGCACGAGTGCCCCGTTACATGCCCAATGCGAAATGGCGGGGTTTGCGGTGTTACCGATACTGCCCAAACCCGGGCGAACCCAACCAACGCCAAGTACTAGCCGATCGGTTGGCGCCGAAATAACCGGTAAGGCAATATTGAAGTTTGTCATCAGGTGCTCCCAAAAAAGTTGAGGTGTAATTCCTGCCCGCCCATGAGAACACAGCGAGGCTGAAAATAGAGGCAAGAGGCTGAAAATGCCCAGGAACATTCAATTCGTTTCACCCCCGCGGAGTCCACTCGCATTTGCCGGCAAGTATGGGAGCGTGAATCGGCGGGACGCTGCTAGTTGCGGGAACTTCACATAGGATTTGGCCTATGGCCGTGCCCCGACGCTCCGGTGTGCGGGGCAGTGTCGTCCGGGGCGAATCCGGTAAGGGCACTAAATCGAGCAGGCCTGAGCCGCTCGCAGAGCCCGAAGATGTAGCTGACCCGGCGCTACCTCGTTCGGTCGTCGACTTCGCACTGCAGCGCCGTAGCGCCTTGCATACCTTTTTCAACGGTGGTGCGCTGAGCAGTGAGTTCTGCGATGCCGACACCTACCTGCTCCGGGCCGCCAAATTCCACGGTGAGCCAGCCCCATCGCCCTGCCCGGTATGCGGGGATCTGGGCTTTGTCACCGTTACCTACGTTTACGGCGATGAACTCGGGCCCTACTCCGGTCGGGTCCGGCAAAGTGACGAATTGGGTGCCATGGCCACGCAGTTTGGCCGCTTCAAGGTTTATGTGGTCGAGGTCTGCCAACGGTGCCACTGGAACTACCTCACCAAGTCCTATGTCCTCGGTGACGGTGTGCCGAGGCGCGCTTTACCCGCCTCCCGTGATCTCATGGAGGCCTAGGTCAGCCCTCATTTGGCAGACTTGAGCCTTCCCCGTCAGTGAGGTCATGGTGAGCACCCCACGTAAGCCAGCAAAACGCGCCGCGAAGCCGGCCGCGGCTGCCGGATCAAGTGCGCGCAAATCGAAACCGAAACGACATTGGGTGCGCGGGCTAGTCATACTTTTCGTGGTGTTAGCCGCGCTGGGGGTAGGGGGATTCGCACTGGCGGTTTCACTTACCGATGTGCCATCACCCAACGAAGTGTCAACGAGTGAGGCCACCATCGTCTATTGGGCTGACGGCAAGACTGAACTCGGAAGACTGGGCGAGGCCACCCGCCGAAGCGTGGCACTGGCTGATGTACCACTCGATGCCCAGCATGCGGTGCTTGCTGCCGAAGACCGAACCTTCTATGAACACGGTGGTGTTTCACCACTTGGTATTGGACGCGCAGTCATAAACAATTTAAAGGGCGGTTCGACACAAGGTGGTTCAACAATCACGCAGCAGTACGCCAAGAATGCATACTTAACGCAGGATCGCTCTTGGAGCCGAAAGGCTAAAGAGTTGTTACTAGCGTTTAAATTAGAAACCGTCGTCTCGAAGGATCAAATCCTGGAGGACTATCTCAACACCATCTACTTTGGCCGGGGGGCCTACGGAATTGAGGCTGCTTCGATCGCGTACTTCGGTACATCGGTTGAAAACCTTGACGCAGCACAGGCGGCGGTACTCGCCTCAGTTATCAAGTCGCCAAATGGCCTAGCTCCGGAAGAAAACCTGCCAGCACTTAAGGCTCGCTGGGCGTATGTCCTTGACTCAATGATTGAGCAGGGCTGGCTGACACCACAGCAGCGCAACAGCGCGAAGTTCCCGGATATTAATAAACAAAAAGCCGGAAACCGCTTGGGTGGTCAAACTGGTTTCTTGCTGCAGGCGGTGACCGACCAGTTAATTACTTTGGGTTTTGACGAAACCGAGATTCAACGCGGTGGTTTGCGCATAACGTCTACATTCGAAAAGGGCGCCCAAAAAGGTGCGACCGCAGCGGTGCGCAAGGTGGGCCCTGATGCCAACACCGAGGGCCTGCGGATTGGATTAGCCGCGGTACGCCCGGGCACCGGCGAAGTTGTTGCCATGTACGCGGGCAAAAACTTCATCGATGATCAAATCAACAATGCGACCCGAGAGTTTGCGCAGGCAGGATCAACATTCAAGCCGTTCGCGTTGGCCGCAGCATTTGAACAGGGTGTACCCCTTGGCACTGAACTAAATGGAGATTCACCTTCTACCGTCAATGGTTACACGTTCTCAAACTACGGCGATAAGTCATATGGTCCAGTTTCATTGCTCCAAGCAACCGAGTTCAGTATCAACTCGGCCTATGTGCAGTTGGAGTCTGAAGTAGGTGTTGACGCCGTAGCCGAATCAGCGATTCGGGCAGGTGTTCCTGACACCACACCGGGCCTAAACCTCGACAACCTCGATCTAACTTTCGTGCTCGGGACGGCTTCACCGTCAGGATTGAGCATGGCAAATGCTTACGCAACTTTCGCCTCAGGAGGTATCCGATCTGAGATGACTTACATCAAGTCGGTGATGGGTCTAAACGGCGGGTTGTTGTTTGAATATGATCCTAAAACGATGGTTGCATTCGATCCCAATATTGCTAATAGCGTTAGTTACACCTTGAATAAAGTAGTCACCGACGGCACCGCTTTTGCGGCACAGAAACTTGACCGGCCAGCGGCGGCAAAGACCGGTACCACCGACGGTAATAAAAGTGCGTGGTTTGTTGGGTACACCCCGCAACTAGCTACGGCGGTACTAATGGCCAAGGAGGACGCCAGCGGCCTGCCTGTTTCACTTTCTGGTACCGGTGGGCTCGGAACGGTTACCGGCGGGTCTTATCCGGCGGCTATTTGGACCGCATTCATGACAGCTGCGCTAGCAAATGAACCGGTCGTTGACTTCACCCCGCCGACCGGTGATCTCACCGTGGCTCCTGATTGCCCATTGATCATGCCGGTCGACGGAACCAAAATACCCGTTGGTTGCCCAACACCGAGTGTTATTGAATTCGGCCCCGAGCCCAGCGTCGACGCGTCGGCCAGTGGTGCACCGGTGCCAAGTGGCGCACCCATGCCAAGTGGTGTGGCCCCTGAGCCGCTGCAGCCAGGTGACCAGAGTGCACCGGAGCCCGGGGGGGCACCGGCACCTACTGCTGTTCCACCACCGCCAACTGATGAGGCGGTGCCCGGATGACGAAGCAAGTTGTCGAGCCCTCACATGCCGACTCGATTGCGACCGGCGGTAGTAGTGCAATAGGCGGCCCAATCGGGGGCTTTAAGAGTGGAAGAACTTGGTGGAATCCGCTGCGCGTTTTAGTAGCGCTCTCGGCCCTTGTCTACGCATTCGGGTACTTCCTTGACTTATCGTGCCGCAGTACGGGTTGGGTATCCCCAGAGAACTACGAACATCTGTGTTACTCGGATATCCCACCCCTGTTTTCATTCCGAGGGTTTGCCGACGGCTTCCTGCCCTACCTGCAAACCGCACCGGGTCAAACGCCACTTGAGTACCCGGTACTAACCGGGGTATTCATGCAGATCGCGGCGATGATAACCCGCGTTATAACCGGGATCATGCCGCAAGCACCGGCCAGCACGGTCTTCTTCGACGTCAACGTCATACTTCTTTTCATCCCGCTAGTAATTGCGTTAATTGCGACTGCACTTACTGTGCGGCGGCGCCCTTGGGATGCCGCCATGTTCGCTCTGGCCCCTGGGGTGCTAGTTGCGGCAACGATAAATTGGGATCTACTGCCGCTCGCATTCGCTGGAGTTGCCTTGTTGCTCTGGTCGCGCAATCGACCATTTGCCGCGGGCCTGCTACTTGGCCTTGCAGTCGCTGCAAAGTTTTATCCCGTGTTGTTTCTCGGCGCCTTCTTAGTTTTGACAATTCGCTCGGGTAAATGGCGACCATTGGCTGCACTAGTTGGTGGCACGGTGATCACCTGGTTAATGGTGAATCTGCCATTTATGGTCGGGAACTTCGACGGATGGGCATTCTTCTACACCTTCAGCCAAAATCGAGGTCAAGATTTTGGCTCCCTATGGTTCGCACTCGCTGGATTTGGAATGCCAACGGTGCCAACTGACATGCTCAACACGGTGGCCACCGGTTGCTTCCTAGTTTTGTGCATCGCAATTGCCATACTTGCCCTGCGAGCCAAGCAGCGGCCGAGATTGGCTCAACTGCTCTTCTTGATTATTGCAGCATTTGCTTTAACTAATAAGGTCTATTCGCCGCAATACGTGCTCTGGTTGATACCACTCGCTGTGATGGCTAGGCCGAGGTGGCGAGACTTTATTGTTTGGCAAGTCGGTGAACTCATTTACTTCGTTGCGGTCTGGTGGTTCTTGGTTGGGTACGGTAACGAAGATTTGAAAGGTCTAACGCAGCAGTGGTATTCGGTCGCGATCATCGTGCATATTGCGGCCACGGTTTTCTTCGCGGTAATGGTGATTCGAGATATTGTTAAACCTGAAAATGATCCGATTAGATGCGATGGCTTTGCTGAGGACACTGATGATCCAGGTGGTGGCCCATATGACCGTGCCGCGGACGTCTTCACTTTTAGCCGCGCGAGTTAATTAGTCGAGTCCGAGCACCGCATCAAATCTAGAAGTGGTAAAGCGCACTTCAGCCGTTACGAAATCTCCGACAGCAGGGATAACACATCCGCGCGGCAACCAAAGCATTGAGTGATTTTGATGCGGTGGCTCAGCAAACCATCGTTGCTTACCGGCCCAGGTAAATGGGGAAAGAGCTCGTCCGGCTGCGTCAAGGACGCCCGTGCCGGCAGTAACGGCGCGTTGCTTAAGTGATGTCGCGGGTGTTGGTGCATTTAAGCCAATACCGTGCGCGGTGCCCCCCGACACGACGACGAGGGTGCTGTCTTTTGGGCCGGTGCGCTGACGGTAACCAACGTGGCTGCCATTGGGTAGGGGGTGAACTGCCAATACGGTGCCAGCAGCGGTGAGCGTGGACCGCTGGCCGAGCCAAAGCCGAGTGCCGATTCGTGCGCGAATAACAAGTTCGTCGGCTGTGCGCGCGACCGCCGCAAGTTCTGAGTCATCAAGGTGAGAAACCCAGACGGTGCTGGCCGGGGCGTGGGATCCACTCCAGACCGCGGTCTCGGCTTGCCATAGCCCAGCCCATCGGGTGACTTCACGGACCCGCGCGGTGCCGCTAGCTACGCCTTGGATACTGACTTCATCGGCTGGTTGTGAAATTGGTAGGTGAAGTGACAAACCAAGAACCTGAACGTGACCACTAGAAAGTGAACCGCGAACCGCGGGGTCAGCAAGTAGGCGTAGCAAATCTGATTCACTGAAACCGAACCGATGCATTGAGGTCTGCGCCTCCAGCAGCACCCGCGCTGAGCCAGGGCCTTCAATTAAAGCTCTTAGCGCTGGCTCACTTGCCACTGTGCAAACAAGTCGTGAAGCATCGTGGCGCTGCCTAGCCATCACCCAAGCGGTCGCTGCTGCGGCATCGCGTGGTTCGAAGGGCTCAAGCACGACGACGTCGCCGTGGAATGAAGTGAGTACGTCGTCGATTTCAAAAACCGTGCCCACCGCAACAGTGTCAAGACCTAAGCGGTCGGATTCGCGGGCGAGGAGGGATTGACCAAAGCCGTAGCCATTGCCTTTGATCACACCGACGACACTCGCTCCGGTAGTGCGCTTCATGGCCTCGTTTATTGCGGCGAGATGCCCGCGCCACTTAAATGCGTCAACGGTGAGGGTGTAAGACACGTGTTCCCCTTACCCGCGCCGGCTTTGATATGCGCGATAACCCTTGGCCCAAGCGGTGCGCAGGACGTAATCCCATTCACCAACATACTCCTGAGCAAAGCCGCCGGTGCCCAACTTGAATTGCACCAGGCCAAATAGATGATTCTCTGGATTCAAAGTGTCGGAAATCCCTCGTAGATCAAATACCTCGCAGCCGGCTCTGTGTGCGTCGGTGATCATGCGCCACTGCAGCGCATTTGATGGGCGCACCTCACGGTCAGCTGTTGTTGAAGCGCCATATGAATACCAAGCATGGTTACCTACACGAATCATCAAAGTGGCAGCCGCGACGTGGCCCGCGTGGCTTGCTAGGTACAGAGATAGGCGGCCAGGCTCAACGTCGTTTAGCTGCTGCCACATCCTTTCGAAGTAGGCAAGCGAGCGTGGTGTGAACTGATCACGCTGAGCGGTTTCGACGTAGATGGAGTGGAATGCGGCGAGATCTGCGAAACCACCCTGAGTTACCTCTACACCGGCCTTCTCAGACTTGCGGATATTACGTCGCCATAGTTGATTGAAGTCGCCGAAAATATCTCCGATCGAACGGTTGGCTAGGTTGAGTTGGAATACGTAACGGGGTTGCACGTCACCGAACCCAGCTTCGTCGCCACCTTCTTGCACCCAACCCCGTGATTGCAGTCGTTCAACAACTTGCATGGCCTTGGTGGAATGCCAGTCGGCAACCAGCTCACTAATTCGATCCGGGGGGTTGATTGCACCATCAACACGGTCGGCAATTGCCGCCTTGATGGTGTCAGTTTCCCAGCGCCTCGTTGCAAGGGCCGGCCCCATCTTTAATTGAAAGGCACCACGTGCCTTGCAGTGCGCGAGCAACGGATTAAGCCAGTCATCCAAGGTGGCCCCTGGCAGTCTTTCGCGCAGCCAATCAATGTCGGGACCTTCAGGAATATAAGCCAGACTACGTGCCTTAATTTTCGGTACCGAGCGATATAAAACTAAGCCTGCGCCAACAAGTCTCGCCCCATCGAACCAACCAAGGGATTCTGAATTCCAGCCAACTTTTATCGCACCCCATTCGGGAAGTTGCAGAAATGAAACTGACGGTCTTGACGCAACCCACTCTCGATGTTGATTCGAGGTTATTGTGCGGACAGTAAGTGTCATTAATTAACCAAGATCCAGATCGACAACAACCGGCGCGTGATCTGATGCGCCTTTTCCTTTACGTTCTTCGCGATCGATATATGCGTCAGTTACGAGGGAGGCGAATGGTTCGTTGGCGTACACGAGATCTATTCGCATACCCCAGCCGCGACCAAAAGCGGCCTGACGGTAATCCCAGAAGGTATACGGGTAGCCCTTTAATGAGCGGGGCATAACTTCGACTAACCCAACTGAACGCAACTTGGTGAGCGCTTCGCGCTCGGGTTTGGTTACATGGGTGCTGTCGGTGA
>WLLZ01000006.1 GCA_009700485.1 Actinomycetota bacterium
GATGTGCACCCAGGGGATCGGGTGCTGGTTGATGATGGCCGGATCACCCTGGAAGTAACTGCAGTTGATGGTCCGCGCGTAGTAACGCGGGTTATCGAAGGTGGCCGGGTATCGGATAACAAGGGTTTTAATTTACCAGGTGTTGCGGTGAGCGTGCCGGCGATGTCAGAGAAGGATATCGCGGATTTGCGGTGGGCCCTTCGCATCGGAGCCGACATGATCGCGCTTTCCTTTGTGCGCTCAGCGGCAGATATCGAAGATGTACATCGCATTATGGACGAAGAAGGCGTGCGCCTGCCCGTGCTCGCTAAGATCGAAAAGCCGCAGGCGGTCGACAACCTTGTCGAAATCGTTGAGGCTTTTGATGGCATTATGGTGGCCCGAGGTGATCTCGGTGTTGAACTACCGCTGGAGGCGGTGCCCCTGGTACAAAAGCGTGCGATTCAATTATGCCGCGAACTCTCTAAGCCGGTAATTGTCGCAACCCAGATGCTTGATTCGATGATTTCCGCTACCCGGCCCACTCGCGCGGAGGTGAGCGACGTCGCAAATGCGGTGCTAGATGGCGCCGATGCCTTAATGCTCTCGGGCGAGACCAGCATCGGTGAACACCCAAGTTTGGTTGTCGAGACCATGGCGCGAATCATTGAGCACGTTGAATTAGAGGCTCTAGACTCGCTGCCCGAATTAGGTGGTGAGCGCCAAGGGTCAACGGCGCGGGCACTTACCCATGCTGCCGTCAATGTCGCCGATGAGATCAAGGCGAGCCACCTAATCGCATTCACCGAGACCGGGCTATCGGCGCGCCTAATTGCGCGCTGGCGCAATAAGACTCCGCTACTTGCCTTCACCCCGAATGCTCGGGTGCGCAGTCAACTTTCTTTAGTGTGGGGAGTCGAGACTTTCTTGGTGGCTGGCGTCATGCACACCGACGACATGGTGGCGCAGGTTGACCGGGCATTGCTGGAGATCGGCCGGTCTAGCGCTGGTGAGCGTGTTGTCATAGTCGCTGGAGTACCACCGGGTATACCCGGCACCACCAACGGTATGCGGGTGCATACAATAGGGTCCAGCCCGAGTGGCTGAGCAAATTATCGGCTAATTGCGCTAAGGTACGACTGTTAGACGTCCTTTAAGCCCGTTCAGTGAGACGGGGAAGGGGGTCCATTTTTATGGATTCTGCACGGTCAGTGGTGCTAGATGCTGGCGATATTGGTCGAGCTATTAGGCGCATCGCCCATGAGGTTGTTGAGCGCAATAAGGGCGCAGCCGATCTCATCTTGTTAGGTATTCCTACCCGTGGCGTGTTCTTGGCGCGGCGCATCGCGGCTGCAATTGAAAGCATTGAGGGTGACACGGTCTCGGTAGGTGCCCTTGATGTCACCTTGTACCGCGATGACTTACGGCTACGCCCAGCTCGCGCACTAGAACCGACTGCGATCCCGACGGGTGGCATTGATGACAAAGTTGTAGTCCTGATTGATGACGTACTTTTTTCTGGGCGTACCGTTCGTTCTGCACTTGATGCACTGAATGACATCGGGCGTCCACGGGCCGTTCAACTAGCTGCTCTTGTTGACAGAGGGCACCGAGAATTGCCGATTCGTGCGGATTATGTTGGCAAAAACCTACCGACTGCACTAGCCGAGCAGGTTCGGGTGCGGCTTGTCGAGTACGACGATTTCGATGAAGTCACCATCGAAGGTGGTGCGAGATAGATGCGGCACCTACTTTCAGCTGGTGATCTTGATGTTGTTTCTGCGTGCCTGATCCTAGATACTGCTGCACAGTTGGCATCGGTTACTGATCGAACTGTCAAGAAATTTCCAACACTTCGGGGTCGCACCGTGGTGAATTTGTTCTTCGAGGATTCCACGCGTACCCGAATTTCATTTGAGATTGCCGCCAAGCGACTTTCCGCCGATGTCATTAACTTTGCGGCTAAGGGTTCGAGCGTTTCTAAAGGTGAGAGCCTTAAAGACACCGCACTCACCTTGGAAGCCATGGGCGCAGACGCGGTGGTGATTCGTCATGGTTCATCCGGAGCTCCGCATCGACTTGCAACGGCTGGCTGGATTCAGGGAAGTGTCGTCAACGCCGGTGATGGAACCCATGAACATCCAACGCAGGCGCTGCTTGATGCATTTACAATCCGACACCATTTACGCGACGGCATGGGGGATTTAGCAGGCGTGCGCGTGGCAATCGTCGGAGATATCTTGCATAGTCGTGTCGCTAGGTCGAATGTGTTACTGCTTAGAACCCTGGGCGCGCACGTAACTGTGGTTGCGCCGCCGACCTTACTGCCTTACGGAGTTAGCCAGTGGCCCTGCGCGGTTAGTTACGACCTTGACGAAGTCCTACCCCATGTTGACGCCGTCATGATGTTAAGGGTGCAGTCAGAGCGTATGCACGCGGCGTACTTTCCATCAGTGAATGAGTACAGCCGCAGGTATGGGCTAGATATTCGCCGAATGGGGTTGCTACCCCCGCATGCGATTGTGCTGCACCCTGGCCCAATGAATAGGGGGATGGAGATTTCCGCCGATGTCGCCGATGGTGAACGCGCGGTCATGGTTGAGCAAGTCGCGAACGGTGTAAGTATCCGAATGGCCGTCCTTTACCTACTTCTTGGCGGCATCACTGATGACGGAAAGAAGGAAATTTAATGCCGCATGACAAGACGGTCTTACGTGGAGTGCGCCCATATGGTGAAGATCCGGTTGACATTGTGGTGGCGGCAGGTGTTATCGCTGAGATCGCCACGGCAGGTAGCGGTGCGGGCCGGGTAATTGAGGCTTCCGGTTTGATTGCCCTCCCCGGATTTGTTGATATACATACGCACCTGCGTGAGCCCGGGCGCGAGGATGCAGAGACCGTCGAGACCGGTTCGCGGGCGGCGGCACTGGGCGGGTTCACTGCCGTTTTCGCTATGGCGAATACCTCACCGGTTGCCGACACCGCGGGTGTTGTCGAGCAGGTGTGGCATCTCGGGAAAGCAACCGGCCTGGTGGATGTTTTTCCAGTAGGAGCGGTGACGATAGGTCTGGGCGGGGAGCAATTGGCCGAACTCGGTGCAATGGCGACGTCGGCGGCGCAGGTTCGGATGTTCAGCGATGATGGCAAGTGTGTTCACGATGCTGCCATCATGCGCAGGGCACTTGAATATGTGAAGGCCTTTGACGGGGTCATCGCCCAGCATGCCCAAGAGCCGCGGTTGACCGTTGATGCGCAGATGAATGAAGGCGTGCTGTCGGGGCAACTTGGTCTAACCGGTTGGCCCGGGGTAGCCGAGGAGTCAATAATTGCGCGCGATGTGCTGCTTGCGGAGCATGTTGATTCGCGGCTGCATGTTTGCCATGTGTCAACAGCCGGATCAGTCGAAGTTGTTAAGTGGGCCAAGAGTCGTGGTATCAAAGTAACGGCCGAGGTCACACCCCATCACCTGCTACTTACCGAAGACCTTGTTGCAAGTTATGACCCGGTCTACAAAGTTAATCCACCCCTTCGCACGAGTACTGATGTAACGGCACTTAGAGCAGCTCTGGCAGAAGGCACCATCGATGCAATTGCAACAGATCACGCACCGCATCCCCATGAAGATAAGGATTGTGAATGGGCTGCTGCGGCATTTGGCATGCTGGGTCTGCAGACTGCATTTAGTATCGCGGTGCTGACGATGATCGATTCCGGGCTTCTGGATTGGCGCGCCCTCGCCGACCGAATGTCGGTTCGGCCGGCCCGGATAGGTCGGGCGCTCGGGCATGGGCACGATTTGAAAGTCGGCGCACCGGCCAATATCTGTGTGGTTGACCCGAGGGCGTCCTGGGTCGTTGAACCTGCGACTTTCGCTTCGAAGAGCAGAAACAGCCCGTATGCCGGGATGACATTGCCGGGGAAAATAATCCACGTGCTGAAGGCGGGTAAGCCGACTGTCGAGGGCGGAGACCTCGCATGTTGAATAGTTACGTGACCCAGCCAATCCACCGCGAGCCGGCAATTTTGGTGCTCGAGGACGGTCGAGTTGCCCGGGGCCAAAGTTATGGCGCGTTAGGTGCCACCTTTGGTGAGGCGGTCTTTAACACCGGGATGACCGGCTACCAAGAGACTCTGACAGATCCGTCGTATCACCGCCAGGTGGTAATCATGACCGCCCCGCATATTGGCAACACCGGGGTAAATGACGAAGACGGTGAGTCCGAACGTATTTGGGTGGCCGGTTATGTCATCCGCGACCCTTCGCGGGTTTCATCAAATTGGCGGGCCACCCGTGGCCTAGAAGACGAGCTGCGAGATCAGGGGATTGTCGGGATATGCGGGGTTGATACCCGGGCCTTGACCCGGCACCTGCGCGAATGCGGTGCTATGCGTGTTGGGATTTTCACTGGTGAGCAAGCCAGCCGGCCGGTCGCGGGCTTATTGGCTCAAGTGCAATCGAGTCCTTCAATGGCTGGCGCGAATCTCACCGATGCGGTGACCACCACCAAGGAGTACACGGTACCTTCTATCGGCACCCGTGAATTCAATGTGGTGGCGGTTGATCTCGGTATTAAGACCATGACCCCGCATCGCCTTTCCGAGCGTGGGGTTGAGGTGCAGGTGGTCCCATCACTGGTTACCACAGCCGAAATCATGGCAATGAATCCAGACGGGGTGTTTTTCTCAAATGGCCCCGGTGATCCAGCTACCGCTGATGCCACCATTAAGTTGATGTCGGAGGTACTTACCGCTCGCGTACCAGTTTTTGGTATTTGTTTCGGCAATCAAATTCTCGGTCGGGCGCTAGGGCTGGAGACGTACAAGTTGCGATACGGACATCGCGGCATCAATTCACCCGTTCAGGATCTGCGCACCGGACGCGTGAGCGTGACCGCTCACAATCATGGGTTCGCTGTTGAGGCCCCACGTGGCGGACCATTCCAGACCCCGTTTGGCGCAGCTGAAGTAAGTCACGTATGCCTAAACGATGATGTCATAGAGGGCCTACGTTGCCTTGACGTACCGGCTTTCAGCGTGCAGTACCACCCTGAGGCTGCTGCCGGTCCGCATGATGCGGCAGGCTTATTCGATGAGTTTGTTGACTTGATGAGAGCTGGTCGTTAATGCCAAGGCGCGAAGATATTAAGTCGATCTTGGTTATTGGATCAGGTCCAATTGTCATCGGACAAGGTTGCGAGTTTGATTATTCGGGTACTCAGGCCTGCAGGGTACTCAAGGACGAAGGTTTGCGCGTCGTGCTGGTGAATTCAAATCCGGCAACGATCATGACCGACCCTGAGTTTTCAGACGCTACCTACATTGAGCCTATTACCCCTGAGTTCGTCGAGCGCATCATCGCCAAGGAGCGCCCCGATGCCGTTCTCCCAACTCTTGGGGGTCAAACGGCGCTGAATATCGCAATGGCACTGCATAAGGGCGGTGTGCTCGAACGCTACGGAGTTGAAATGATTGGCGCCGATGTGGATGCTATTGAGCGCGGTGAAAACCGCGAGCTGTTTCGCGCAATCGTGGCATCTATCGGTGCTGAGAGCGCCCAATCAGTTGTCTGCCACTCGATGTCGGAGTGCCAATTTGCTGCAGAGCAACTTGGGTTTCCAGTGGTCATTAGACCGTCTTTCACCATGGGTGGTGCCGGATCAGGTATTGCTTATGACGATAGTGACCTCCTGCGAATTGCGGGTGCCGGGCTGCAGGCGAGCCCAACAACCGAGGTGCTTCTCGAAGAATCGATCATTGGCTGGAAAGAGTACGAACTGGAGCTCATGCGCGACCGCGCTGACAACGTGGTGGTTATTTGCTCAATTGAAAACCTCGACCCAATGGGTGTCCACACCGGTGATTCAATAACAGTGGCGCCGGCACTTACATTGACCGATCGCGAGTATCAGCACATGCGCGATGTCGGCATCGAAATTATTCGAGCCGTTGGCGTTGATACCGGTGGTTGCAATATTCAATTTGCAATCGATCCCGCAGATGGGCGCATGCTAGTAATCGAGATGAACCCGCGAGTGTCTCGCTCCTCGGCACTTGCTTCCAAGGCGACCGGGTTCCCGATCGCCAAGATCGCAGCTCGGTTGGCGATTGGCTACACCCTCGATGAGATTCCCAATGACATCACGAAGCAAACCCCGGCGTCATTTGAGCCCAGCCTTGATTATGTGGTTGTTAAAGTCCCGCGCTTCGCATTCGAGAAGTTCCCTAATGCCGATCCGGTGCTAACCACCACCATGAAGAGTGTGGGCGAGGCGATGTCCATCGGGCGAAACTTTGGTGAGGCATTGCAAAAAGCATTGCGCTCATTGGAAAAACCTGAATCGATTTTCTGGTGGCCGACCAACACCACCGACGTTGATGTTCCCGATCTGCTAGAACGTATGCACCGACCCCACGACGGCCGCCTCTCATTGGTGCAGCAGGCCTTATGGGCGGGGGCCACAATTGATCAGGTACACGAGTCCACTCGAATTGACCCTTGGTTTCTCGACCAAATCTGCCAGCTGAATGAAACCGCAGATGAAATTCGATCAGCGCCGGGTCTTGATGAGCAACTCCTGCTGCGGGTTAAGCGCAGCGGCTTTTCGGATAAGCAAATCGGCCAACTGCGAGGCAGTAGCGAGGATGAAATACGGGAGTTGAGACACAGCCTAGGAGTGCGCCCGGTTTATAAGACCGTTGACACTTGCGCGGCCGAGTTCGCGGCTCAGACCCCTTACCACTATTCAACTTACGGTGAAGAAAACGAGGCACTGCCAAGTGATCGCGAGAAAGTCATCATTTTGGGCTCCGGACCAAATCGTATCGGCCAGGGCATCGAGTTCGATTACTCATGTGTACACGCGGCACTAACTTTGCGTGATGCAGGTTATGAAACCATCATGGTCAACTGCAATCCCGAGACCGTCTCCACCGACTACGACACTTCTGACCGCTTGTATTTCGAGCCGCTTACATTCGAAGATGTTTTGGAGATTGTGCACGCGGAGGAGCAGGCGGGCACGGTAATCGGCGTGATCGTGCAATTGGGTGGGCAAACCCCACTTGCCTTGGCGCAGCGGCTCAAGGATGCCGGCGTGACGATTATCGGTACTAGCCCTGAGTCCATTCACCTCGCGGAGGATAGGGGCGCATTTGGCCGGGTGCTAGCGAAGGCGGATTTACCGGCACCAAAGCACGGCACCGCGATGTCATTTCCGCAGGCGCAGGCGATTGCTGCTGATGTGGGCTATCCAGTACTTGTCCGGCCAAGTTATGTTCTCGGTGGGCGCGGCATGGAAATCGTCTACGACGATGTGATGCTTGCTGATTATTTGGGGCGGGCGACTAAAATTAACCCTGAGCACCCGGTATTAGTCGATCGTTTCTTGGACGACGCTATTGAGATAGACGTCGATGCACTATTCGACGGCACGGAGTTGTTCTTGGCCGGCGTGATGGAGCACATCGAGGAAGCCGGTATTCATTCTGGAGACTCAGCGTGCGCCCTACCCCCGATCACCCTCGGGGCGTCGGAGATCGAGCGGATTCGTGAATCTACGCTGCGCATTGCAAAAGGTGTGGGCGTTCTCGGGCTACTAAATGTGCAATATGCCTTGGTATCTGATGTTCTCTACGTGCTTGAAGCTAATCCTCGGGCATCTCGTACCGTGCCATTTGTCTCGAAGGCAACCGCCGTCCCCATCGCGAAGGCGGCTGCGAGAGTCATGGTTGGTCAGAGCATTGCGCAACTCCGGATTGACGGCTTATTGCCAGCGTTCGGTGATGGGGGCACGATACCGGCGGGTGCCGCTGTTTCAGTAAAGGAAGCTGTACTTCCATTTGGCCGTTTCCACGGCGTAGATACCTTGCTCGGCCCCGAAATGCGTTCGACCGGCGAGGTAATGGGGATTGCCGAGAGTTTCGGCTTAGCGTTCGCGAAGTCTCAGGAGGCAGCTTACTCTGGCGGATTGCCAACCTCTGGTACCGCTTTTGTTTCACTAGCGAATCGGGACAAGCGGGCGGCGATCTTCCCGATCATGCGGTTGGCGGATCTAGGTTTTGAGATTGCGGCCACGGCCGGCACCGCTGATGTTTTGGGCCGCCATGGCGTCACCGCGAGGGTATTGCGCAAGCATCATGAAGGCAGGGGCCCGGCCGGTGAACCGACGACAATTGATTTGATCATGGCCGGTGAGATCGACCTAATCGTAAATACTCCGTACGGGGTGGGACCGCGCGTTGATGGCTACGAAATCCGAACCGCCGCGGTGATCAAATCTGTACCCTGCATCACTACGGTTCAAGGGTTGGCGGCCGCCGTACAGGGTATTGATTCCCTGCGCAACGGTGAGGCCACGGTGCGCTCCCTTCAGGAGCATGCACGCGATCTGCTAAAGCTTCGTGAGAGTGCGAGCGGTAGCCTCAGCCCTTCGGAGCCACGATGAACCGGGGCCATGACTACAAAAGGTGCGTGAACTAGGTGCCAGTACAGGTGAGGGGTGAAGTACTTGACGTCCGGCGCGCCGGCGGTTACTACGTGCTCTCAATCACGGCCCCAGGTATCCCGGAGCAGTATCGGCCCGGCCACTTCGTAACCGTAGGTATCGGTGGCGAAGAGTCTGGCCTAATCTTGCGGCGCGCATTTGCAATTCATCAAGTTCAATCCCGTGGTGTTTACGGTGGCACCCTCGATGTTGTAGTTGGGGTACAAGGTAAAGGCACTCGCTGGCTAAGTGAGCGTGGTCGCCATGACACCCTTGACATCGTTGGTCCGCTCGGCAAGCCTTTCATTTTGCCGAAAGAGGGGGTGCCATGTGTGCTCGTAGGAGGCGGCTACGGGTCAGCACCGCTATTTATGTTGGCCGAACAACTTCGTGAACGTGGTTGTCGAGTCGATGTAGTGCTTGGTGCATCAACCGAAGAAAAACTCTATGGTGTCCTCGATATCAAGCGGGTCTCTTCGATGCTCACGATAACTACCGAGGACGGCTCGTCTGGCACCAAAGGCCGGGTTACCGATGTGCTGCCAGACATTATGGAACGGAACAACTCTGCGGTGGTCTACGCCTGTGGCCCAATGGGCATGCTCGCCGCTGTTGCCGCCATCGCCGCGGAATATCGCGCGTATAGCCAGTGCTCGGTGGAAGAATCCATGGCCTGCGGGATCGGCATCTGCATGACATGTGTTTTGCCGGTGATCGGTGATGATGGAATTACCCGCATGGTTCGGTCCTGCGTCGAGGGTCCAATTTTCCGCGGTGATTTGGTTCGCTGGGACGAAATCGGCACTATTCCGGCCGATGCGCTCGGTGCTCCGGCCTTGGATATGTCATGACCCGGGCCATGTTTGGGCGCGGGATTGGATCAGCCGCCGAACCCATTCCGAACACGGATATGTCGGCGGAACTCGCATCACTCTCAATGCCAAGTCCGGTCTTAACGGCCTCTGGCTGCGCTGCCTCTGGGCGTGAACTTGATCAATTCTTCGATATCACCAAGATCGGAGCGATCGTAACTAAGAGTGTGATGCTGCGAGCGCGCTCCGGGCGCCCAACTCCGCGCATGTGTGAGACTCCGAGCGGAATGCTCAATTCGATCGGTTTGCAGGGCCCGGGCATCGATGAATTCATCGAAGTGGACTTAGCGTGGCTGGAAGCGCGCGGTGCTCGAACCGTGGTTTCCATCGCGGGGGAGTCGGTTGACGAGTACGGAAAACTTGCACAAAAGTTGCGCACCGCAGGGGGAGTTGACGCCATTGAGGTCAATATTTCGTGCCCAAATGTCGCTGATCGAAATCAAGTTTTTGCCTGCGACCCCGAAATGGCAGCCAACGTAATTCAAACGGTCCGCCGGCAGAGTGACTCGCAGACGCCGATTTTCGCCAAGTTATCTCCCGACGTTACCGATATCGCCGAGATCGCCCGGTCGGTGGTGCGCGCGGGAGTGGATGGTTTAACGGTAATTAATACGGCGCTTGGCATGGTGATAGATGTCGAGACGATGCGACCAGCACTCGCTGGGGTTACCGGTGGCCTGAGCGGGCCTGCAATTCGACCGATCGCGCTTCGCTGCGTTTGGCAGATTCGCCAGGCACTTCCAGATATCCCAATTCTTGGGGTTGGGGGTATCCGCACGGGCCTTGATGCACTGCAATTCATCCTGGCCGGAGCTAATGCGGTATCGGTAGGCACCATGACTTTCAATGACCCTTCTGCCCCGATGCGCGTGCACAATGAATTGGCATTGGCACTTTCGGAACGAGGTTTCAGTAGTGTCAGCGAGGCGATCTCGTACGGGCACCGCGGTGCAGACATATTTGAAGCCGACGGTGCAGGCGAAATAGAACCCGAATGATGGCTAATCGCGCACCAATCGCAGTCGCGCTCGATGCGCCCGATCTCCACATCCTTCGGAGTTGGGCGCAGGCGGTGGCCCCCGTGGTATCAACCTTGAAAGTGGGCCTCGAAGTCTTTTGCCGCGATGGAGTCTTAGCGGTTATTGCCGCGCAGGAAGCTGCGCGGGCTGGCGGCGTCGAAGATATTGAACTATTCCTTGATCTAAAACTCCATGACATCCCCGCGACTGTCGCGGGTGCGGCAGGGGCGGTAGCGCATCTGGAGCCGGCAATTTTGACGGTGCATGCGGCAGGTGGGGCCGCCATGGTTGAGGCCGCTGCACTGGCGCTGCCGAATACGCGCATTGCGGCGGTCACAGTTCTAACCTCGATTGATGAAGAGACGTTGACCAGCATTGGCATGGCTGGGCCATCAATTGAGGCAGCGGTGCGCCTTGCTGTCTTGGCGACAAATGCTGGCGCTCGTGCGGTGGTGTGTTCACCGCGTGAGGTGGCCGCAATCCGTGCAGCGGTTGGAGCGGATGTAACTTTGATCACTCCGGGGGTGCGGCCGGTGGGCAGTGCCGCAGGTGACCAAAAGCGGGTAGCAACACCAGAGCAAGCAATTGCTGACGGTGCTGACTTATTGGTAATTGGCCGGCCGATTACTGGTGCTCCTGATATCGCGCATGCGGCGCGTGATATTGCTCGCAGCATCGCTAGCGTGAATTAATGGGGGCCAAGCTCGCACCTCTAGTCGTTGTCTCCGGTCCATCTGGAGTAGGTAAGAGCACCGTGGTCGATGCGGTACTTGATCTAGCTCCAGATGTTTGGCTTTCAGTGTCAGCCACGACACGGCCGCCGCGAGCCGGTGAAGTAAATGGCAGGGAATATTTTTTCGTTGACAATTCTGAGTTCTCTCGGTTAATTGAGCACGACGAACTACTCGAGTGGGCCGAATTCGCAGGCAATCGGTACGGCACGCCGCGTGGCCCAGTTCTTGAGCATCGGGCCAGTGGCACCCCGGTAATCTTGGAGATTGAGGTGGCCGGGGCCAGGCAGGTGCGAGCCCGGGTGCCCGAAGCCCAGTTAGTATTTTTAGCGCCACCTTCTTGGCCCGAATTGGAGGCCAGGTTGATCGGCCGGGGCACCGAGAGTGCCGAGTCGGTGGCCAAGCGTTTGGCGGCCGCTGAGCAGGAATTGGCAGCGGCACCGGAGTTCGATCGGGTCATTGTGAATACCGACGTCGGGCACTGCGCGGGCGCATTGGTAGCATGCCTTCATGACCAACCCCAGACCTGAGGGCATTACCCATCCCTCGATAGACGCCCTTTTGGAAAAAACCGACTCCAAGTTCTCTTTGGTTATTTACGCATCCAAGCGGGCTCGGCAAATTAATGCTTACTACTCGCAGCTCGGCGAAGGCTTGCTGGAGTACGTTGGCCCCCTCGTTGAGACCCATGTGCAAGAGAAGTCACTGTCGATTGCGCTTCGCGAAATCGACGCCGGGCTACTTTCCGCAGAGGCGATCGAGGTAGTCGAGGCTACGGCCTGACTTCGATGTCGCCGTCAAATGGCGTTCAGGCCGGTTTACCCCAGGTGGGTGACCGGCCTCGTGTCGTACTGGGGGTTGCTGGCGGTATCGCGGCTTATAAAGGAGTCGAAGTACTCCGGGGCTTGACCGAGTCCGGCCATGACGTCACGGTGGTTCCAACTGCCGCGGCTTTGAACTTTGTTGGTGAACCTACTTGGGCGGCTTTGTCGGCGCACCCGGTTGCTTCATCCGTCTGGGAAAATTCCCATGAGGTCTCACACGTTAAATTAGGTCAGCAGGCCGATTGTGTGGTGGTGGCACCGGCCACCGCCGATCTGTTAGCAAGAGCAACGCATGGCATCGGAAATGATCTCTTGACAAATGTGTTGTTGACCGCACGCTGCCCAGTTGTGCTGGCTCCGGCGATGCATACCGAAATGTGGCAGCACCCCGCTACCCAGCACAATGTGTCAACGCTTAGGGCTCGCGGGATTATCGTGCTTGAGCCCGCTTCAGGGCGACTTACCGGCCCTGATGTCGGCGCCGGGCGCCTACCAGATCCCGCGGCGATCGTGGCTGCGGTGCAAGATGTACTACGCCGAACGCCAACGAGTGATTTGGTTGGCCGCCGCGTGGTGATCAGCGCCGGGGGTACCCGTGAATCATGGGATCCCGTCCGTTTTATCGGCAATATCAGCAGTGGTCGGCAAGGGGTAGAGTTAGCTCGAACCGCTGTTTCCCGCGGCGCGCTCGTGACTTTGGTGGCCGCGCACCTCAGCGTCCCAGCACCGGCCGGGGTCACCTTGCGCCCGGTGAGTTCGGCGGCCGAGTTACTACAGGAAATGTTAGCCGCGGCAAGTGGCGCCGATGCCGTGGTGATGGCCGCCGCGGTGGCAGATTTTCGCCCCGAAGTGGTAGCAACGAGCAAGATTAAGAAACCCGATGAGTCAAGCGATATGAGCCTGAGACTTACGCAAACTGTTGATGTTTTGGCAGAATTGGTGCGCCGGCGTGATGGCGTCCTGCCGGTAATTGTGGGTTTCGCGGCCGAGACTGCTGTTGACGGAGATGAATTGGCTGAGTTGGGCCGGCGTAAGTTGGCCCGCAAGGGCTGCGACCTCCTGGTTGTTAATGAGGTTGGGCGCCAAGTGGTGTTTGGGGCAGAAGAAAATGAAGTGACGATCTTGGGCCATGAGGGCACCCACGTGCAGGTAGCGAGGGCTTCAAAAGCGGCAATTTCCGATGCCGTCTGGGACGCCGTGGTGCAGGAGTGGAAACACGCCTTGCCATTAGACTGAGGTCTCAACCTTGACAACCAATTGTTGGTGCTACCACATCTGTAAGGGGATATCACGTGTCTAAGCGCTTGTTCACGTCAGAATCGGTTACCGAGGGTCATCCGGATAAAATGGCTGATCAAATCAGCGACGCGATTCTCGATGATTTGCTTCGGCAGGATCCGCGCAGCCGCGTGGCTGTCGAGACAATGTTGACGACCGGTCAGGTGCACGTGGCCGGTGAGGTTACCACCGAAGGTTTCGCTGATGTTATTCGTTTGGTACGCGACACCGTGCTCGGTATTGGATACGACTCCTCGACAAAAGGTTTTGACGGTGAGTCCTGTGGCATTTCGGTATCTATCGGCAAGCAATCACCTGACATCGCCCAAGGTGTCGACGATGCAATCGAAGAGCGTGAAGGCGGTAGTGGCGACCCCCTCGATCGCCAAGGAGCCGGTGACCAAGGGTTGATGTTCGGATACGCCTGCACCGACACCCTTGAGCTCATGCCGCTGCCAATTTCATTGGCACATCGCCTGGCTGAGCAATTGACCGAAGTGCGCAAGGACGGTCGCGTGCCATATCTGCGCCCCGATGGTAAGACCCAGGTCACCATCGAATACGACGAGGATGATCGTCCCACCCGAATCGACACCATTGTGGTTTCGAGCCAGCACTCGCGCGATATCAATCTTGACACCATGCTCACCCCTGACATCCGCAAGCATGTGGTTGATCCGATCCTGGAAACCTTGGATCTTGATTCCCGTGATTATCGACTTTTGGTTAACCCAACCGGCCGTTTCGAGGTCGGTGGCCCAATGGGCGATGCTGGCCTTACCGGCCGCAAAATCATCGTCGACACCTACGGTGGCATGGCCCGACACGGTGGTGGGGCATTTTCAGGAAAGGATCCATCCAAAGTCGATCGCTCCGCAGCTTATGCGGTGCGTTGGGTGGCCAAGAACGTTGTTGCCGCAGGCTTAGCCACTCGGTGTGAGGTGCAGGTTGCTTATGCGATCGGGAAAGCCCACCCGGTCGGTGTCTTCGTCGAGACATTCGGCACCGGCGTCATCGGGGACGAAGCCATCCAAGATGCGGTACTTCGGGTATTTGATCTGCGCCCAGCGGCAATTATTCGCGATCTTGATCTGCTGCGGCCAATCTTTAGGGTCACCAGCGCCTATGGGCACTTTGGCCGCCCGCAGGGCACCAACGAGTTACTCGATGCGGATCAGCCGGCACAGCGCTCGCGGGTAGGCCCGACATTCACCTGGGAAAACACCGACCGCGCCGAAAACTTGCGGACGGTTGCCGGGGTGTGAGCCCCGCGATCGATCCCGAGACAAATCAGCTGGCGCTGCTGCCAGCAGCCGGCAAATCAGGCGCAAGACGGCCCCGCAAGGGGCCGTCTTTGTCTATCGACCTCGCTGAAAAGTTGCCGATCGCACAAGTTCGAATCGACTCACCGCTTCCCCAACTTGACCGAATCTTTGACTACACCATTTCGCAGCAGCTTGATGATTTGGTGCAACCTGGGGTTCGGGTTCGAGTGCGCTTTTCCGGGCGCTTGGTTAACGGGTTTGTAGTCGGCAGGGTGCAAGCCAGTGATGCGGGGAAAGCACTTCGCCCAATTGAGCGGGTGGTATCTGGTGAGCGTGTCCTCACCGCTGAAGTTTGCGACTTGGTTTCGGCGGTTGCTGAGCACTATGCCGGCACGTTCTCGGATGTGGTTCGCAGTGCGGTGCCCCCGAGGCATGCACGGGCGGAGTCATTGCAATATCGCGTACCTGAAGTTGATGTTCAGGTTCATGACCTCGATGCGACTCGCTGGAGCAGTTATGTGAATGGTCCGGTGCTGTTTAGTCGCCTTCGTATCGGTAAGTCGTTGAATACCAGGGGGGTTTGGAGTTCAGCGCCGGCGCAGCCGTGCTACCAAGACATCGCGTCATTAGTGCGAGCTGCACTGGAGAATTCGATTGGTAGCGCGATTGTGGTGCTGCCTGATGCGCACGATGTGGATCTACTTGCGCAGGAGCTTGCTGAACTTCGCGACACCACGGCGATCTTGACCGCAGATCAAGGCCCGGAGCGGCGCTACCGTGAGTTCCTTCGGGCCCTGCGCGGCTCGGCGCGGTTGGTGATCGGGACTAGGGCGGCGGTCTTTGCACCAGTTTCGAACCTACAACTGATGGTGGTGTGGGATGACCAAGATGATTCGCTCTGGGAGTCACATGCGCCATATTGGAATGCCCGAGATGTAGCGGCAATCCGGTCATCGGCTGGGGGCTGCGCGCTGCTGGTGGGCTCACCTGCAAGAAGTGTCGAGACTCAACTTTGGTGTGAGCAAGGCTGGGCGCAATCATTGGCACCCACGCGCGAGATAATTTTGGCAAATGCACCACTTGTTAGAGCACTTGAGCAAGAGGATTTAGCGCGCGATGTAGCAGCGGCTTCGGCCCGGCTCCCGCATATGGCTTGGTCGGTCGCGAAAGAGGGTTTGAAAGTAGGCCCGGTTCTAGTGCAAGTACCCAGACGAGGCTATCTGCCAACCCTTTGCTGTCAACAGTGTCGCGCCCCGGCGCGGTGTTCGTGCGGGGGCGCCCTTGGGCTAGCAGCGGGCCAAATGACTCCTACCTGCATCTGGTGCGGAGTACCTGCGGTGGGCTGGAGTTGTCGTCTATGCGGTGATAACAACTTACGTGCGGTTGCCATCGGGGTCGAACGCACAGCTGAGGAATTCGGTCGAGCATTCCCATCGACCCCGGTAATTTGGTCACAGGGTTCGGCAATGCGACGTAGCATCGGTGCTTCGCCAGCGCTGGTGATCGCTACCCCAGGAGCTGAGCCAATTGCCGATGGTGGTTATGCGGCTGTCATAATTTTGGACGCTCGCGGGCAATTGCTGCGTCCCCAACTCCAAGTCACTCAAGAAGCTGCGCGGCGATGGTTCGGTGCGGCACTTCTAGCTCGTCCACGGGCCCCGTTAGCGATCACCGCCGAAAACTCTGAGCCGGTCGTACAAGCGTTGCTTCGATGGGATGCTCCAGGGTTCGCGCAACGTGAACTTGCTGACCGAGCGGCGGCAGGTTTACCGCCCAATACTAAAATGGCGGTGCTGCACGGTGCACTTGCCGATATCAATGACGTGCTGTCACTGTTGACGGTTGAGCATAAAGTTCTTGGTCCCGCCAACGAAAGTTGCATAGTGGTTGTGCGGCGTGACTTGGGTGCGCAGTTGTCCGGGCAGCTGCGTGTCATTTCAGCAATGCGTGCGGCCAAGAGCACTGGTAAACCGGTAAACGTGGTGTGTGATCCACGTGAGCCAATCTCTAAGGAGTCCGCACCAGTGCCGGCTCCATGAAATCCCAGGACGTAGAATCCGCTCATGGCCGTTCAACCCATTCGACTCTTCGGTGACCCAGTGTTGCGTACCCCGGCGGCCGCTGTTGAGACATATGACAAGGAGTTACGCAAACTTGTCGCCGACCTCACCGACACCATGCAAGATGCACCAGGGGCGGGTTTGGCGGCTCCACAGATCGGCGTTTTGTTGCGGGTCTTCACCTACTGGGTTGACGATGAACTGGGCCACCTTATTAACCCCGAATTATTGCTGTCCGATGAAATTCAAGATGGCGAAGAAGGCTGCCTTTCACTTCCAGATCTCGCTTTTGACACCAAGCGCGCACTAAGTGTTGTTGCCCGTGGCATGAATATGCATGGCGATCCGGTGGTCATTGAAGGAAGTGATCTTTTGGCACGCTGCGTGCAGCATGAGACTGATCACTTAGATGGCATCATGTTCATTGACCGATTGGACCCCGAAGCTCGCCGCGAGGCTATGCGATTAGTCCGCGAGTCCGAATGGTTCGGAGAACCAGCACCAACGGTTCAGATTAGTCCCCATACCCTTTCGGCTAGGTGGCTGTAAACCGTGCGTTGTGTTTTTGCGGGCACGCCAGATGTCGCTGCGGTAGCACTTAGATCTATTTTGAATTCACCACATGAAGTGGTGGCAGTGATAACTCGTCCAGACTCACGCACTGGCCGAGGCCAAAATTTGGTACCGAGTGCGGTGGCCGCAATGGCTCATGAAGAAGGCATTCCGGTACTAACCCCGACTGATCTGAATGACTTAGATTTCGAAATGCAATTGCGTGCACTCGAGCCAGACTGCTGTCCGGTGGTTGCCTACGGCGCATTGGTGCCGCCGACTCTGCTGGATGTACCAAGCCATGGCTGGGTTAACCTGCACTTTTCTTTACTACCGGCCTGGCGTGGTGCAGCCCCGGTGCAGTGGGCGGTACTTACCGGCGATGTCATGACAGGTGCCACCACTTTTAGCCTCGAGGCCGGTCTTGATACCGGGCCGATATTCGGGACCGTCACTGAGCCGATAGGCGAACTTGATACTTCCGGTGCGGTACTGGATCGCCTTGCGGGCGCCGGTGGGCAGTTACTTGTCTCGACCTTGGACGCCCTATCTACTAATTCAATCGAGGCGCTGCCACAACGCAATTTTGATATCAGCTATGCCCCGAAACTTTCCGGTGACGATGCTCGTATCAGGTGGACTGACCCTTGGGTCGGCGTCGATCGGCGTATTCGCGCCACGACACCGAACCCGGGGCCTTGGACCTTTGCGGGTAGTGAGCGCATAAAACTTGGCCCACTTAGTGCAGACCAATTTGTTACCGACATCTCCTTGCCACCCGGCCAATTGGCTGTGGTTGATGGGGTAGTGCTGGTTGGCACCGCGACTAGACCAGCGCGGTTGAATTTAGTGCAACCGGCTGGCAAGAAGTTGATGCCCGCGGGTGATTGGATCCGTGGGGTGCGCTCACAGTTGCCGAGGTTTGAATGAGTGTCGATCCAGCCCGCAAGGCCGCCTTCGAAGTCTTGCGTTCAGTACGCGAGGAAGATTCCTATGCGAACTTGACAATGCCGGGTGTATTGGCGCGAATGTCACTGACCGGCCGTGACGCGGGGTTCGCCACCGAACTTGCCTACGGCACCTTGCGCTGGCAGGGCTTCTACGATGCGATTTTGACCACCTGTGTCTCTCGCCCGTGGGCCGATGTTGAACCTGACATGCAGTCCGTCCTTCGGTTAGGGGTCCATCAGTTACTAAATATGCGAGTACCTTCACATGCGGCCGTTGACTCCTCATGTGAACTTGCGCGTGCACTGGGTTCACCAGGTGGTGCCTCGGCCCGGGCGGGTTTCACAAATGCCGTCCTACGAAAAGTCGCGGCCCATGACCTCCCGTACTGGGTAGAGATGGTCGAATCCGTTGGAGGGATCGACGGGCTGGCCACGCGCTGGTCACACCCAGCCTGGATTGTTCGCGCATTCCAAGATGCCCTCGGTGAACGGCGCGCTGAGCTACCTGCGCTGCTGGCTGCCGATAATGAACCCGCGCACCCGGTATTGGTGGCGCGACCGGGACGAATTGACCCGGCTGTACTTCGTGCACGTGTGGAGGTAACACCGGGTCGCTATTCACCTTTAGCGGCCGTCCTGCTCAGCGGTGCGCCAGATGCCCTGGATATTGTCAGAAGTGGTGCGGTGGGAGTACAGGACGAAGGCAGTCAATTGGTCGCACTCGCAATGACTCGCGCTGTAGTGCAGCACCCAGAGAAGGCTTGGCTAGACATGTGCGCGGGGCCGGGCGGCAAAGCTGCCGTATTAGCCGGAGTGGCGGCCGAGCGCGGGATCAATTTCATGGCCGTTGAGTTGCATCCGCATCGTGCACATTTAGTTGAGCGTGCGCTCGGTGAAGTGCCAGCCGAAATTGTCGTGGGAGATGCCACCACCGCCCCTTGGGGTGACCAACTCTTTGACCGGATCTTGATTGACGCACCATGTACCGGTCTAGGTGCTTTGAGGCGCCGTCCCGAGGCGAGGTGGCGCAAGTCCCCGGCCGACTTGTCGACTCTGGGGCCGCTACAACGGGGGTTACTCAAATCGGCAATTGCTGCGACCCGGCCCGGCGGCGTTATTATTTACGCCACCTGCTCCCCACACTTAGCCGAGACTGAATTCGTGGTCCAAGATGCCGTTTCCGGACGCGAAGATGTAGTCATCGAGGATGCCCGAGGACTATTACCCGAGGTAGGCGACGTCGAAGATGGCCCCTTCGTGCAGCTCTGGCCGCACCGCCACGGAACCGATGCGATGTTCTTCGCGCTACTTCGCAAAGTAGGCTCGTAATAACGGCTCTTTGCTGCCCTGATTAGTCTTTGCCCATGGGAATACTGATCGCACCGAGTGTGCTCAATAGTGATTTATCGTGTTTGGCCGCCGAAGTTGATCGAGTTGCCAATCACGCCGATTGGATTCACCTCGATATTATGGATAATCACTTTGTCCCAAACTTGACTTTCGGAGTTCCAGTTGTTGAGTCCTTACTCAAGCGCATAAGCATTCCCGCGGACTGCCACCTAATGATTTCAGATCCAGATCGCTGGGCCCCTGCCTACGCCGAGGCCGGTGCGAGCAGTGTCACCTTTCATATTGAAGCCGCGGCTAACCCCGGGCGATTGTGCCGAGATCTGCGTGCTGCGGGTGCGCGTGCCGGCATTGGATTGAAACCAGGCACCGGGATATCGGCGGTCGCGGAACTAATGAATGAATTGGACATGATCCTGATAATGACAGTTGAGCCGGGGTTCGGTGGTCAATCCTTCATGGCGGACATGCTGCCGAAAATCGAGCAGGCACGCGCTCTCGCAGAGGCAACCGGTACCGACATCTGGGTGCAGGTTGACGGTGGCATCGACATTTCAACAATCGAGCGGTGCGCAAGTGCTGGGGCAAATGTTTTTGTGGCCGGGTCATCGGTCTACCAGGCGCAAGATCCAGGTGCCATGGTCGACAGTCTGCGCGCACTAGCCATGGTGGCATCCACATCGTGAGCAACTGGGAACTTATCATGCGCGAGGCCCTCACGCTGGCTGTGCTACCTGATGCCAATTGCAGCCCAAATCCCCGGGTCGGCTGTGTAATAGTTAGCGCCAGCGGTGAAATCGTTGGCCGCGGCCACCACGTAGCTGCTGGCCAGCCACATGCCGAAGTTAATGCAATTGCAGCGGCTGGTGAGCTGGCGCGCGGGGCCACGGCCGTTGTTACCCTTGAGCCGTGCCTGCACACCGGGCGTACCGGGCCGTGCACGCAGGCACTTATTGAGGCTGGGGTTAGCCAGGTTATTTTCGCTCAGGCTGATCCCAGCGATATCGCCGGAGGGGGTGCCGCTGAATTAATGCGCGCCGGCATCGCGGTGATCGGTGGTGTGCTGGCTGACGAGGCGGAACAAATTAATCGGGCCTGGACACATGTCCAAGTAACCGGGCGTCCATTTGTGAGTATTAAGACTGCAATGAGCCTTGATGGCCGGGTTGCGGGAGCAGGTGGCGGGCCGACCACGATCACCGGTGCGGCGGCTCGGGCTTGGGTTGGTCAATTTCGCTCCGAGGTTGATGCGGTTCTCGTTGGCGCGAATACGGTAATTGTCGACAACCCAGCGCTCACTGCACGCGATACTTCAGGGGCGCTGCTACCCAATCAGCCGCTGCGGGTCGTGGTTGGGGGTCGCCACTTGCCGACTGACTTAAAGATTTTTGCTGATGTAGGTGCCGGTCCGGGTATCCAGATACGCGAACACGACCCGGATCGCATACTGAAGCAACTTCTTGCCCAAAAGGTGCAGCAGGTTCTCATCGAAGGTGGGCCAACTCTCATTGCTGCTTTCGTGAAAGCCGGCCTGGTAGATGAAATTCTCTGGTTCGTGGCACCGCAATTTCTCGGGGCTGGCCCGGTGGCCCTGGCGCCGCTGCCGAGCCCACAAGCGGTCATGGTCACCGCAGTTGAGGTCATCGACAATGATGTACTTATTCGCGGGGCGCTGAGCCCGGCACCGAGTGACTAAGATGATTACATGTTTACTGGCATTGTCGAAGAACTCGGGTGCATTGCGCACATTGAGTCTTTACCCGATGCTGCCAAATTAAAAATTGAAGGCGCCGTGGTAGTGAGTGATATCAAGGCGGGTGACTCGATCGCGGTCAATGGCGTTTGCCTAACGGTTGTTGATCTTGGGGCTAACTACTTCACGGCTGATGTCATGGCAGAGACGCTAAATCGAAGTTCGCTAAGCAAGGTAGCCATCGGGTCCAAGGTAAACCTTGAACGAGCGGCGCGGCTCGACTCCCGTATTGGCGGCCACCTGGTGCAGGGTCACGTTGACGCAGTAGCGTCCGTGCTCGCGATCGAGCCAAACGTGCATTGGACACTAATTCGATTCACCTTGCCGTTAGATTTAGCTAGATACTTGGTAGAAAAGGGCTCGATTACGGTGGACGGGGTGTCGCTAACCATTGTTGAAGCCGGCCCCGATTACTTTTCGGTATCCCTCATTCCAACGACTTTGGAGCACACTACGTTGGGTGGGCTGACCGTTGGTGACATTGTAAATCTAGAAGTTGACGTTATCGCAAAGTACGTCGAGCGGCTAATGAAGGGTGATGCTAAGTGATCCCGGCCGACGAGGTATTTGCCGATGACATCGCAAAGATTTTGCCGGCGGTGCTTACCGAACCATTTGTTGATACCAATCCATCGGCAGGACTTGACTCGATTGATTCGGCAATAGCGGCGATTAAGGCGGGAATGCCGATAGTTGTGGTTGATGATGAGGACCGCGAAAATGAAGGCGACCTGATTTTCGCGGCATCGGCTGCGACCCAAGAAAATGTGGCTTTCATGATCCGATATACCTCCGGGTACATCTGTGTCGGTATGAGAGGTGAGGTTCTTGACCGCTTGGGCCTACCGCCGATGACTGCGGTGAATGAAGACCGCAAGGGCACCGCATATGCGGTGTCGGTGGATGCACGTGATGTTGAGAGCACTGGTATCTCAGCGGTTGATCGGGCACGAACGATTCGGGTGCTAGCGGATACGTCTACCGATGCTTCAGACTTAACTCGGCCAGGTCATGTGATGCCACTTCGCGCCGTCGAAGGTGGAGTACTGCGGCGTGCCGGCCACACCGAAGCCGCCGTGGATCTCGCCAAATTAGCCGATCTTTCCCCAGCGGGTGCCTTGTGTGAATTGGTAAATGATGACGGCACGATGATGCGGGCACCGGATTGTCGTCGATTCGCTGATGAGCACGGGCTCGTGATGGTTTCCATCGCTGATCTCATTAAGTTCCGGCGCCGCACTGAAAAACAGATCAAGCGCGTAGCCACCACCAAGTTACCAACTGAGTTCGGAGATTTCATTGCGGTTGGCTACAGCAGTGAGGTAGATGGATCTGAACACGTGGCTTTGGTGGTAGGAGATATATCCGATGGCGAGAATGTTCTTGTTCGAGTTCACTCCGAATGCTTGACCGGAGATGTATTCGGGTCCTTGCGCTGTGACTGCGGCCCGCAACTGCACGGGGCAATGAAAAAGATTTCCGCTGAAGGCCGCGGGGTGGTGCTCTATGTGAAGGGCCATGAAGGCCGGGGCATAGGGCTACTCCATAAGTTGCGCGCTTATGGGTTACAAGATGCGGGACGCGACACCGTGGATGCGAATTTAGATCTCGGCCTGCCTATTGATTCACGGGACTACGGCACAGGTGCTCAAATCCTTGCAGATCTTGGCATCAGGTCCATGCGGTTGTTAACGAACAACCCAGCCAAGCGGGCCGGCCTTGAGGGTTATGGCTTGTCCATAACCGAGCGGGTACCGATGGAGATTGATGCAAACGATCACAATGTTGCGTACCTGCACACTAAAGCTGAACGGATGGGTCACACTTTAAGCTTCGATGCCCAGGAGAACACCCCATGAGTGGTTCCGGATCTCCCGACATGGCGCCAAGTGGCGAAGGTATCCGGGTGGCGATAATTGCTGCTTCGTGGCACGAGCAGGTGATGTCGGGTCTAATCGCAGGTGCCAGCCGCGCATGCGCTGTGGCCGGATCGGAGGCTGTCGTCATTCGCGTAGCCGGCTCCTTCGAATTGCCGGTGGTGGCCAAAGCATGTGCGTTATCCGGGAAGTTTGATGTGCTGGTTGCCCTGGGTGTAGTTATCCGTGGAGGAACTCCGCATTTTGAATTTGTCTGTGAAGCCGCAACAGCCGGGCTGAACCGGGTGGCACTTGACCACCTAATTCCTGTCGGCTTCGGCCTGCTCACCTGTGATACCGAGGCCCAGGCGATTGATCGTGCGGGGCTACCCGGATCCAGTGAGGATAAAGGCGCTGAGGCCACCGCCGCCGCCATTTCTACCGCAATTACCCTGCGCGATCTCATCGTTTAGGCGGCGCCATAGGCTAGGGAGGTGAAAACCTTCGATGATCTCTACGCTGAGTTGGCGCGCAAAATGGCCCACCAGGACGTGAACTCAGGCACGGTTAAGTTGCTCGACCAAGGGGTACACGCCATCGGCAAGAAGGTCGTAGAGGAAGCCGCCGAGGCTTGGATGGCGGCCGAGTACGAAGGCCAAGAGCGCACCGCTGAAGAGATTGCACAGTTGTTGTACCACGTCCAGGTGTTAATGCTGGTCAGCAAAGTCAGCCTCGACGATGTTTATCGGCGTCTGTGATGGCGATGTTGCGAATCGCTGTTCCGAATAAAGGGCAACTTGCCGAGCCAGCACGCGCGATGCTCGGTGAGGCGGGCTACCTGCGTACAGGTGGGTCACGCGATCTTTACATCAGTGATCCTGAAAACGATGTTGAATTCTATTTCTTGCGGCCGAAGGATATTGCTATCTACGTCGGCGAGGGCACTTTAGATCTAGGTATCACCGGCCGTGACATGCTGCTCGATTCTGGTTCTGATGCCAAGGAGGTGCTGGCTTTGGGATTTGCACCGTCGAGTTTTCGCTTTGCATCTCCGATAGGCAGCGCAAAGTCGCCCGCAGACTTAGCGGGGCTCCGTATCGCAACTTCGTACTCGGGATTACTTGATTCGTGGCTCACCGAGCACGGTATTTCGGCACGAGTGGTCCGCCTTGATGGTGCTGTCGAGAATGCGGTGGCCCTGGGTGTCGCCGATGCTATTGCCGATGTCGTTGCCACCGGAGCAACTATTAAGCGTGCTGGTCTTGAGTTAATAGGTGAACCGCTACTCGTCTCCGAGGCTCTATTGATCCAGCGCCGTGATACGCAAGTGAATCCGGCTGTTGAAATATTCGTCCGACGCCTAAGCGGAGTCATGGTTGCGCGCTCATTCGTACTTGTTGACTACGACATTAGAATTGAGTCACTCGAAACTGCATGTGCTATCACACCCGGCATAGAGTCACCGACGATTTCGGCACTGCATGACCCAAATTGGCGGGCTGTGCGCGCGATGGTGCCGAGTGCTGATGTGCACCGGGTCATGGATGAGCTGTATGACCTAGGGGCTCGCGGAATCTTGGTCACCGACATCCACGCTTGCCGCCTTTAGTCCGCGGCTGCTAATTCAACGAGGGCAATACCGGTCACGACGTAGCGCTGCGGCCCCGCGACATCAATAACAAGTGCCTCAGCCCCATCGGCGATCGCTGATTGCGCTGCTTCAGCACCGAGCACCGGCACCGGTCGCGCGGTTGGATCCCAAATGGCGAGCGAGTCCACGCCGGTGAACGCCAGCAAGCCTTTTTGTCCAGCATCGTTGATCATCGAAACCGCTGCCAGGTGGCTACTCTTGTCTGAGCCGTCGGCGCTGGTCTCATCTGCAACTGCCACCACCGCCACCAAGAGTCGACTGGTTTTCAAGAGTGCGATCAATGAATCGGTAGGGGAGATCAGGGCGGTTCGCAACTCTAAATCCGGTGAGCCATCATCATCGGCAAACGCCGGTCGCGCCAACTTCTTGCCCCCCGATGCCATGGCGTGAGGGTACGGGTGGAGTATTCAGCAAGTGATCTCACCCCATGGACCGACCGCAAGGGTGCCCTTGGCCTTCGCTCCTATGCTCGGCCTCGTTTTGGTGGCGGCCAACCTGCGGGCGGCAATTTCAAGTGTTCCCGAAGTAATTGTGGAAATCCGGGCAGAGTTGGGCTGGAATGACGTAGAGCTTGGGGCACTTACCACTATCCCGGTGCTTTGTATGGGGATTTTTGCGCTTGCGGTTCCGGCGGTTTCGAACCGGTTCGGCCGCGGCCGCACGGTGGCAATTGCTCTCGGTATTTTGGTTTTCGCCTTGCTCATGCGCCTCTTGGGTGCCGTGCCCGGGGTTTTGTATGTCTCCGCATTTCTCGCCGGGGTGGGCATCGCCTTAGCCGCCGGTTTGGTACCCGGCATCGTTCGGGAGCAAGTACCCGGTGCGGTCGGCCGGGCAACCGGTATCTGGAGTGCGGTCTTAATGCTGGGGGCCGGGATCGGCGGGGCGCTCACGGTGCCAATCGCCATCTGGACACATTCTTGGACCATCGCCTTGGCTTTTTGGGCTATTCCCGCACTGGTTGCCCTGATCGGGTGGATCGTGATTGAGCGGCCCACCGGGGGTCATGAGCGGGCGCCTAGTTCGACTGTGCGCCTGGGAGCCCTGCCTTGGCGCAACAAAACCGCTTGGGCTTTGACCATGTTCTTGGCCCTGAATTCAGTCATTTTTTACAGCACCGTGGCCTGGCTGGCTGCCTCATATGACGAGCGGGGCTGGGATCAGGCCGCCGGCGGTGGACTATTTGGATTACTGACGGTGGCGATGGTGGTCGCCGCCCTCGTCTTGCCTCCATTGGCTGACCGAACTAGATTTCGCCGCTCCATGTACTCCTTCGTGGTGTTGATCAGCTCTGCGGCGCTGCTGCTAATTGGGCTAGCTCCCGGCTTCCTCACCGCTGGGGTGCTCATTGTTGGCGGGATCGGCCTAGGAGGCACTTTTGCCCTTGGATTAGTGCTGCTCAGTGAGTATTGCGTGGATGCTGCCGGGGCCGCCCGGCTCACCGCCATGGCTTTTTTCGTCAGTTATGCACTGGCCGCCCTCGGGCCACTGCTAACCGGGGTGATTTTGCAGGTCTGGGATTCTTGGCCCCTGGTCTTTGAATTCCTAGCCGCCGTTGGCCTGTGTCAACTCCTGACCGTGCTCCCGTTGAAGCGCGGTTTATTGATTCACTGACGGGCTGGTAGGCTTCTGGAGATTGGTCTGGCCTTGGCCAGATCATGCAAGCGGAGCCTCGGTTCCCACCCGTACACCGCCAACTGTTCGCAAGCAACTGGTTCAGCTGGTTGAAAAGGTGCCACGGGTCATGTGCTCAGCAGAGCGCTGTAATTTGGCGCGTTGTTGTGTCGTGCCGAGACCTCCGTGCGCCGCGCCGGAGGTCACTGTGGTTTCCGGGGTAGATCAGCCCACTACAGCTTGGAGGCACCATCAGCGTCGAACCCCGGATCAATGACCGAATCCGCGTACCTGAAGTTCGTCTTGTCGGACCAAATGGTGAGCAGGTAGGCATCGTTCGCATCGAGGATGCGTTGCGATTGGCAGTTGAAGCAGATCTCGACCTGGTCGAGGTGGCCCCGATGTCAAAGCCGCCGGTTTGCAAACTTATGGACTTCGGAAAATTCAAATACGAAGCAGCCATGAAGGAGCGCGAGTCTAGGCGCAATCAGATTCACACCGTTATCAAGGAAATGAAGCTCCGACCGAAGATCGATCCGCACGATTACGAGACCAAGAAGGGTCACATCGAGCGGTTCCTCAAGGCGGGCGACAAAGTCAAGATCACGATCATGTTCCGTGGTCGTGAGCAAAGTCGCCCAGAACTTGGACTTCGGTTGTTAGCCAAGCTTGCCGATGATGTTGGTGAAATAGGTTTTGTTGAAGCAACACCAAAGCAAGATGGCCGCAACATGATCATGGTACTTGCACCGCTACGACGTAAGCCAGACTCAGTTCGACGCGAACCGCGAGCCGAGTTTGCTCTCGAAGGAGTGGCTGAAGCCGAAGCTGTGACCGAAGCCGTGACCGAAATGGCAGAAGAGTTAGATGTAGCAGCGGTTAAGTAACGCCGAATAACGAGTCGGACCAAGGTACTTCCCTAGACAAGCGAGGACGATATGCCGAAGCAAAAGACACACAGTGGTGCGAAGAAGCGATTCAAGATCACCGGCTCTGGGAAAATCACCCATGAGCAGGCCAATCGCCGTCACCTGATGGAAAGCAAGTCCGCCAAGCGCTCCCGTCGCCTTGAGTCGGATCAGGTGGTCGCTCCGGCAGACCGCAAGAGGGTCAAGAAGTTGCTAGGCCGCTAATCACTTTCGTCCAACCATCCACCTCGTTTTCAGGAGACTGACATGGCACGTGTGAAACGCGCAGTAAATGCGCATAAGAAGCGTCGTGAGATCCTTGAGCGCGCCAGCGGCTACCGTGGGCAACGTTCACGTTTGTATCGCAAGGCCAAGGAGCAGGTCACTCACTCACTCGTCTACGCGTATGCGGATCGTCGCGCGCGTAAAGGTGATTTCCGCCGTCTTTGGATCCAACGCATCAACGCCGGCGCTCGCGCCAATGGCATGACCTATAACCGCATGATCCAAGGCCTTAAGGCTGCTGGCGTTGAAGTTGATCGCCGCATGCTTGCAGAACTTGCGGTTAATGACGCGCCGGCATTTGCCGTGCTTGTCGAGGTTGCTCGCGCTGCAGTTCCTGCGTCCTAAAAAAGTTCGTGGCGCCGGCTGATTTAACTTCTCGGCGATCGGCAACGGTAACTGCGGTCAAAAAACTGCAGACCAAGGCCGGCCGCAAGGACTCTCAAGCATTTATTGTTGAGGGTCCGCAGGCCTTACGTGAGGCATTTGCGCATCGAGCCGATATTCGCCAAGTGTTTGTGACCACCGGCGCGATGGCGCGCTGGGGTGAGATCATGCGGGCGGCGCGTGCCGCAGACGTTGAAATAACGATTGTGTCTGAAGGCGTTCTCGAGGCGATGGCAGAAACCAAGTCACCCCAGGGGTGGCTCGCCACCTGCGGGATGGAGATCCCCACCCTTGATGAAATTATGGCCGATCGACCTTCAGTTTTGGTGGTACTCGATCAGGTCTCTGACCCCGGCAATGTTGGCACAATTATTCGAACCGCCGATGCGGCTGGTGCGCGCGGGGTGCTGTTAACGGGAGAGTCCGTTGATCCGTTCAATGGCAAATGTGTTCGGGCGAGCGCGGGCTCAATATTTCATTTACCGGTGGTGCCTCAGGTGCGCGCAGATCATCTAGTCGTAGTAGCGCGGCAGCAGGGCGCAGTGCTCGTGGTAACGGCCGCAGATGCTGAACGTGAGTTATTTGAGTGGCTGGATTCGGCCCCTGTGACGAATCCCACGATGTGGGTGTTTGGGTCAGAAGCCCACGGGGTCGGTGCCGAACTGCAGGAGGCAGCTGATGTCCGGGTTCGTATCCCAATTCATGGATCCGCTGAATCCCTAAATATTGCATCGGCCGTAGCCGTATGTCTGTACTCGGACGCAGGCCGTAGGCGTGCGAGAATTGAATAACGCGCGCGAGGGAGATGGGGACCAATGAACTACCTGAAACTACCGATCTTCGAGGAGACCGGTTTTGTCGTGTTGGATTCCTATGACCAGGCGCAAGATCCCCGTGAGTGGGAGAATTTGATTTTCGTTGACTGGAAGTCTTCCGGTGATACCCGATTCGCCCCGCTGGCAAGTGCTTATGGGGAGATGGAATGCGATGGATTCTGGAATCACACCCCTGCTAAAACCGACAAAGACGGTGTTTGGGTGCCGGAGAATGTGGCACTTGCTCCCAGATTAACCGAGCGGGCCCGAGAGCCAGGGGCAAATATTGGGCGGTGTCGGGTTATCGAGTTACAGCCAAACACCTATGCGGATGCGATCTACAACCTGCACCGCGATGACAATAATCGACTAAATCCCGAAGGTACCGGGTGGATCGTCCGAGCTTTTTGTAATCTGACTGATAACCGTGACTCAGTGATGATCCTGCGTGAAGACAAGGACGACCCGGAGACCGAAACGCGAATCGCATTGCCGGCCGGCGCCCAAGTAGTAATTGACACTCAGCGGCTTTATCACGCAGTTTGGCACGCGGGTACTGAGCCCAGATATTGCTTGATCACCTCATACGAATCCGGCCCCGAACTTGATGCCTGGCTCACCGGGCTCCATCCGGTCGCGCTCGTGCCTTCGGTTCCGGTGGATCCCGATTTTGCACAAGAGGCTTACGCGGGCGCTGAGGCAAGGCGCGTAGCACGGGCTGCGGCAATTGCGGCCCAGGGCGCAGATCCCACTTTCGGTAACGGCACGTTATCGGCAGGCATGGAGGTGCTTTCCGAAGCATGACCGAGTTAGCAGTTCCATATAGCGCAGTTCTTGATGAACTTGAAGCTGAGGCAATCCACATTTACCGTGAAACCGCGGCAGCTTTTCGAAATCCGGTTTTGCTTTACAGTATTGGAAAAGACTCTTCGGTGCTGCTTCATTTAGCTCTTAAGGCTTTCGCGCCAGCGCCGTTGCCATTTCCGGTAATGCATATCGATACCACTTGGAAATTTCGCGAGATGATCGAGTTTCGCGACCTTCGCGCTCAGCAACTTGGACTTGATCTTCGGATTGCAAAGAATGAAGCCGCGATGGCAGAAGGTGTTTCGCCATTTACCCACGGCACCCACGAGTACACGCGGTTAATGAAGACCGTGGCACTTCGTGAAGGTATTGACAAATATGGGTTTGACGCCGCGATTGGGGGCGCCCGCCGTGGTGAGGAACGAAGCCGTGCTAAGGAGCGAATTTTTAGCCTTCGCGAGCCGGGGCACCGCTGGGACCCGCGCAAGCAACGCCCAGAGTTCTGGCGTACGGCCAATACAACTTTATCCGAAGGTCAAAGTATGCGGGTATTTCCGCTTTCCAATTGGACCGAACTTGACGTCTGGCGTTATATCGAGCGCGAAGATATCCCGATTCCCTCGCTGTATTTAGCCAAGCCGCGCCCGGTCGTGGAGCGCGATGGTGTGCTGATAATGATCGATGATGAAAGATTCCCGCTACGCGATGGCGAGCAACCACAGCTGCGGTCCGTGCGTTTTCGTACTCTTGGCTGCTATCCACTTAGTGGCGCGGTCGAGTCCACGGCCGATACCATCGCAGACCTCATTGCCGAGATGGAGTCATCAAATGTTTCAGAGCGCGCAGGCAGGTTGATTGACGGTGAAGGTGGCAGTTCGATGGAATCGAAGAAGGCGGAGGGCTACTTCTGATGGCTACGTCGCTAACCCCGGTCCTGCACTTAGTCACCTGCGGTTCTGTTGATGACGGTAAATCGACCCTTATTGGTCGGTTACTGGCCGAAACCGGAAGCGTTCCGGCTGATCAACTCGAGTACGCGCGCCAAACCCGACGCGGTGGTTCGACCATTCCGGTGGGTGAAATTGATTTCTCGCTTCTAACCGATGGCCTAGAAGCAGAACGCGAGCAGGGCATCACTATCGATGTTGCATACCGACACATGAACTTGCCTAATGGGCGCCGCGTTTTGATTGCCGATGCCCCAGGGCATGAGCAGTACACCCGAAACATGGCGGTAGCTGCCTCAAATGGCGATGTCGCGGTGCTGCTAGTTGACGCTGCACGTGGGGTGCGTAAGCAAACGCACCGGCATTTAACCGTCTGCGCTTTGATGGGTGTCAAGACGGTGGTGATCGCGGTGAACAAGATGGATCTAATTGATTACGACCGC
>WLLZ01000060.1 GCA_009700485.1 Actinomycetota bacterium
GGACACCCTGCTCAGTCAACACCATTGATGAATATCGAGTTTCATAATCATTAACGGACGAATGGGGCCGAGCCAGGCCGTAAACAACCATTCAAAAAGTAAACAAAGTCCCGGGACAGACGTTAACGATGTCCCGGGACTTCACAAGAGTGGAGCTGAGGGGATTCGAACCCCTGGCCTTCTCATTGCGAACGAGACGCGCTACCAACTGCGCCACAGCCCCTGATGCGAGCCAAAGAGTAGCAAGGGTGCCGCGGTGCTTAGCTTTCGACACCGGATCTGGCTATTAGCCGACTGCGCGCCGTGATTCTTCGAAGGCCACGGTGGCAATTTCAGCCGTTTCAGCCTTTGCATCTACGTCAGCGAAGGCAACATTGCGCTGCATGGCGTGCGCGGCATCAACCATCGCCGAGCCGGTCCATTCACCGGGCCTGGCCCGATCAATGCGGCGCGGCACCTGTGATGCACGGGGAGCATTGACGTAGGTCGGCAAAGTAGTTGGTACGGCTTCCCATGCAGCATCATCTTCGGCCCACGGATCCCAGTTCTCCCAATCATCACCGTTAGCCGGTGCTGCCGAAGTTAGTTGAATAACTTCGGCATCGCGACTAGTAGTGCTCGAGGTGCGCGTAACAGCAACAACAGATGCGCGCGATGAAACTGTTGCAGCACTAGCTGCAACGAACAACAGCACCAACGCAGCTGCCACCATCGGGATGATGATCGAGATAACTGAAAGCAATGCGAGTGCCAAGGTGAACATGACGGTTACCGCTAACAAACTCAAGACCATCAACCGCCGCTGGGCCGCCCGCGCAATGTTCGCGATGCGCACCTGCTCGGCTCTCGACCGTGCTTTCTTCTCGAAACCGGCCGGGTGGACTTCATAACTTGATAAAGTCGCGGCTCGGTGCCGATCCGAACCCAAGCTCTGCATCGCGGTGCTGAATTTCTTGGTGGAGCGCACCTCGCTGATGCGATCATGACGACGTAACCACATCGGGATCAGGACGGCAGCCCAAAGGGCAATGATCACAACGTAGATCAGCCCAGTCACGTCTTCTACGCTAGGGCCCCGAATGAGGGACATCGGGGATGCGAACGGTTAATTTTTCGGCGTGTCGCGGTGGGGTTGGGCGCTCAGTGTTCAGGTCTGGCTCGGAGTTTGGTTTCGCCGCCACTGTTCGAGGACGCCCCCGGGGTAGTCGCCTTGGGTTACCGAGTAAGTGATGTGATCGCGCCACTGGCCATCGATGTGGAGGTACTGCGGGCGCAAACCTTCCTCGCGAAGCCCCAATTTCTCCACCACTCGACGTGAGGCGGTGTTCTCTGGGCGGATATTGATCTCAACCCGGTGTAAACCCAGCTCACTGGTGCAGTAATCACAGGCCAACGCCACCGCCGTTGGGGTAATGCCGCGACCGGCGTAATCCTGGTCTATCCAGTACCCGATGTAGCAGGCTCGAAGTGAGCCTAAAGTGATACCGCCAACAGTTAATTGGCCAACTAATTGACCCTCAAAGGTGATTGCCCAAGGCAGTGTCCGACCCTGGCGAGCCTCACGACCCATCCGCCGCACCATGGCCCTGAAGTTGGATGGGATTTCACCGGGCTGCCGGCCCTCGGGGGGCAAGGTTGCCTCCCACTCCTTGAGCCAGTCTTGGTTTCGCAGCCGAATTGCTTTCCAGGTGCGGCCATCTCTGCCGCGAAGTGGCCGTAACGCCACCGGGCCATCGGCAAGGGTGACCGGCCAGGTCAAGGCAGCTCCGCCGCGAATTCTTTGATCCAAGTGCGAAGTTCGGGCCCAAGGTCAGGGCGCTCACAGGCCAGTTGGATAACTGACTGAAGATAAGAAACCCGATCGCCGGTGTCATAGCGCCGACCCGCAAAGATCACCCCGCGCACCCCGCCACCTTCGTCCGCAGGCATTTGAGCCAGCACCCGAAGGGCATCGGTCAGTTGGATTTCTCCACCGCGCCCCGGCTTGGTTGCCCGCAATACTTCGAACACCGCTGGGTCAAGGAGGTAGCGCCCAATGACCGCGAACTCGCTCGGCGCCTCAGCTGTATCCGGCTTTTCAATAAGGTCGGTGACAATTACGACGTCACCGCTTGAAGTCTCGGCAACCGCCGGGCAGCCGTAAAGGGAAATGCTCTCGCGTGGCACCTGCATCAAGCAGACCACCGAACCACCAAACTCGGCGCGCACCTGCATCATGCGCGGCAAAATCGGATCGCGTGGATCAATAAGGTCATCACCAAGCAGCACCACAAATGGCTCGTCACCAATATGGTTCTCGGCCATGAGCACCGCATGACCAAGGCCTAGGGACTCACCTTGTCGTACGTAATGGATGCGCGCCAGATCGGTCGACTCGGTAACCATCGTCAACCGCTCATCGCCACCCTTTAGTCGCAAAACTTCCTCGAGCTCAAGGTTGCGGTCGAAGTGGTCTTCAAGGGCTCGCTTGCTGCGCCCGGTGATGAATAAGACATCGTCAAGGCCGGCAGCAACCGCCTCTTCAACCACGTATTGAATGGCCGGCTTGTCAACAACCGGGAGCATCTCTTTGGGCATCGCTTTGGTGGCTGGCAAGAACCTGGTGCCAAAGCCCGCGGCCGGCACTACCGCCTTGCGCACGACCTGCCCACTCGCCCACTTACTCATAGAACGACCCTAATGGGTCCGGATCCGGCACGATGTCCTCATGGCCAACCCAGGCGACGGTATACCTTCAAAAAAAGCCCAGTTGCGCGCCCAGATACGCGCTCAGCGGGCCGCCACCTCCCCGGCCATCCATGCCGATCGGGACGCGGCCATTGCGGTAAACGCTGAAAAACTTTTCGCAACCCAGCCCCCCGGCGCCCGCATTGCCTGCTACCTATCGGCGCCCACCGAGCCGGGCACCAACGAATTAGTGCGGGCGCTCCTAGATCGTGGTTTTGAAGTCATCGCCCCACGGGTACGTGGTAGTCACCTCGATTGGGCGGTGGTAACTGCAGCCAGCAGCTTCGAGACTGGATCATTTGGAATCCGCGAGGTGAACGGGCCATCGGTCGGCCTCGATACCGAGCCCCTTAGATCGGCGGAGTTGGTTTTCGTGCCCGCTCTAGCCATCGATCACGCAGGGGTGCGTCTGGGTCAAGGTGGCGGGTTCTATGACCGCACTCTCGAGCACTTGGTCACGGGGCCAGCGGGGGGGCCGCTACTTATCGGCGTCATCAATCAAGATGAGCTGTATGACGAACTTCCGGCCGAGGATCACGACCGCCTCGTTGCCGCTGCATTGAGCCAGACCTCGATCACTTACTTGCCGGTTGAGCCCAGGCACCACTGAATAGCTTTCTCGTACGAGCGCGCATCTGCCGTTCTGGTGCAACTGCGGCACAATTCAGCTATGACCGCGAACACTTTGCCGATCTCATCAACAAACACCTCGCCCGCCAAGCAACTTGCAGTGGTAACCGGGGCGAGTCGGGGCTTGGGTTTTGAAAGTGCCCGCGGCTTAGCAGGTGCCGGATTCGATCTGGCCCTGGTCGCCAAGGACGAAACCGGCTTGCAGGACACCGCCCGGCGCCTCTTGGCTGAGTTCCCTGATCTCGAGGTTTACTGCTGCCCCGCCGATCTGGAACGACCTGATGAAACCCGGGCCGTCATCTCGACGATCTCGACACTTCGCCAAGTAACCTGCTTGATGGTTGCGCACGGTGTGATGAGCGAGAAGATGTCGAAGACTTTGCGGACAAATGACGCGGAGTGGCGCCGAGTAATGGCCATCAATCTTGATTCAGTCTTCGCACTACTTAATGGCATCGTGCCGGCGATGGTTGAAGCGCGCCTGGGGCGAGTAATTGTTTACTCAGCATGTATGGGGCGAATGTCGGGCCCGGGTAACACCGGGGGTTACGCTCCCTACCGAGTCAGCAAGGCTGCGGTAAATGCAATGGTGCGAAATCTGGCTCATGAAACAGGGCTTGGAAGCCGTGGTGTACTGGTAGATGCGGTCTGCCCTAATCACTCGCGCACCGACATGGGCGGACCAAATGCGCCCCGAAGTGCGGCCGAGGGTGCCGCGACTTCGATCTGGCTGGCAACACGCACATTTACCTCGGGCGACATTACTGGCGCACTATGGGAGGACGAACAAATCGTGCCGTGGTAGGGCAACTACCGGCCGATCCAATTCGCCATGTTGTAGGCGATTGAGAATGCCCCGGTGCAGGCAACCGGCATCACGATTAATGCCGACCAGAAAACCGGTCGGCTTAACGACCATATGCGGTTTACTTCCCACCCAAAACCCGAGAAAGTTGTGAATGCACCGCAAAAGCCAATTAATAAGAAGGTGCGCAGGTCACCGGTTGTTAATGCCAGCACGGGGCCGGCAATTGCTGAACCAATGACATTGACGGTGAGTAATCCCCACGGGAATGCTGCAAGCCCACTCGGCCCCGAGGCGCGCGCCGTTACCCATCGATCCACTAGATACCGCATTGGCGCACCGATTGCGGCTCCCAAGGTAACCGCCAAAATAGCGATCATCGCGGCTGCCGCCCGCTGATGCGCATGCCTAGGCGTACAGCCAACAGACCGCCGGCCAGGGTTGCCACTAGGTAAGCGGCCGCGCGCCACCCTTGACCGTCAAGGAGTAGCACCCCAGATTGCGCGGCCAATGCCGAGAAAGTCGTGAAGCCACCCAAGATGCCGGTGATCAGGAACGGTCGGGCATTTGGCCAGGCGGTGCGCACGAGCAATACCGGGGCCAAAATTCCGATAGCTAAACACCCAATGAGGTTGACCGCCAAAGTCGACAGCGGGAAATCCTGTGGTTCCAGCGGCAAATTGCCGGCCACCAATAGATCGAGGCCATAGCGGCCCAGCGAACCGATAATCCCACCGACCGCTATGTAGCCGAGGGTGCGCATTTGCTCCACGGCTGAACCCTACGGACTAGGGCCGTCAACTCCCCGCAAGGCGGCGATTGGACGAATGCGCCAGAACCGGGCACAATTAGCACTCGACAACTAAGAGTGCTAATTCGGAGGATCTGTGCCCACGTATGAATATGCGTGTTCGACCTGTGACACCAATCATGAGGTAGTGCAGCCGATCACCGACGACACCCTGACCATTTGCCCGGTTTGCGGTGAACCTGGCTTACGCAAACTCTTCTCGAATGTCGGCGTAGTTTTCAAGGGCTCCGGTTTCTACCGCACCGATTCACGTGATAAAAAGAGCGACTCAATTTCGAGCAGCTCCAAATCAAGTGACACCAAGTCGAGTGAGAGCACCTCTGGTGACTCTAAGTCCAGCGAAATAAAGTCTGGCGACTCTAAGTCCAGTGACACTAAGTCCAGCGAACCTAAGTCCAGCGAGCCAGCGAAGAAGTCCGAGCCGAAAGCTCCTGCGAGTTCTGGGTCCAAGGGTTCAGCGCCAGCTACAACTTAAGTTCCTGCCTGTGGATAACTAATGGCGCGCTACGCGGATTTTACTTAACCTTCGTCCATGATCGATCTGAAAAAACTTCGCACTGGCCCCCTAGCCCACTTCACCAGGCGCCACCGCCGATCAATCGCCGCCGCCTGTGCCGCACTGGCCGTACTGCTCGCCCTTGGCTCCGTGCGTTCGGTCGCAACTCCCGCCAGCACCGACCTGCCAACCGGTACCCTCGAAACTTTGGAGAGCGGTTACGTCGCCATCCCGGTACCGCTTTCGCCTCCGGCAGCAGCGGGGCTACTTCATGTTGGCGACATCATCGACTTAATTGCGGTAACCGACACCGGCATCGCATCAACCGTGGCCCGCGGCGCCCGCGTCACCGGGGTACCGGCCGCCGGTGGCTTTATGTCAACCACATCAGCGCTGGTGCTAGTTGCGGTGGATGAGCAGAGCGCGTTAAGGATTGCTGGTGCAACCGGCAGCAGCGACCTGACTTTTGCCATGCATCCAAAAATTTCGCTGCAGTAGTAGACCTTCGCTGAAAATGATCACGCAACATGATGTGGTGGCACATCAGCACGTAGCCGTGCATCACTTGATCCAAAGCCACCAGCCTCATCGGTTGTCGTATCGGGCAGCAGATCAACCTGGAGTCGAGCCGAATCAGCCCTTGCTGAGCCCACCGCGGATAACGCCTCATCGAAAGCACGCCCCATCGAATGTAGGTCTTCCCGGGTTATGACAAATGGCGGCGACACCTGCAAACCGCCATCGGCCAACCACCGGGTAAGTACCCCTTGTTCACGGGCTGCCCGCACCAGCCGAGCACCGATCGTCGGGTCCTCCTTGATCACGTCGGGGCGCAGTTGAACCGCCCCGAGTAAGCCCACCGTGCGGACGGCCGCAACATGACTATGTGCAGCTAACGGGTTCAACGCGGCTGAAAGTACCGGTGCCAGATCAGCGACGCGGTCGACCAATTGCTCTCGCTCCATGATGTCTAGATTCACACTTGCGACAGCAGCGGCCGTCGCGTGCCCCGAATACGTGTAGCCATGTCGCCAAATCAAACCCGGGGTATTCCAGAAAGGTTCGGCAACTTGGCCACTTACCAATACGGCACCCATTGGTAAATAGCCCGAGGTCAATCCTTTGGCGGTCAACATTAAATCTGGTTGCAAGTCCCAACGCTGCGAAGCGAACATCGAACCGGTACGGCCGTACCCACTGATTACTTCATCGGCAACTAAGAGCACCCCACGCTCCTTGCAAATATCGCGAACCCGAGCCAGGTAACCATCAGGTGGCGGGTACACCCCGCCGGCACCGATTACCGGCTCACAGAAAAATGCCGCAACATTCTCCGCGCCGATGGCGTCTATCTCAGCGGCAAGAGCTTCAGCGTCGTCCCAAGTTACGTTTTGAACCTTGGGGTCAGGATCGCCGTGACCTTCACGATTTGCGGGGATACCACCGAGTGAAGTACCGGCGACATGCATGCCGTGGTAGGAACGCTCGCGGGCAATAATTCGAGTGCGTTTCGGCTCGCCCATCAGTGACCAATACCGGGTAATCATTTTGAGGGCCGTATCAACAGCGTCGCTACCCCCGGAGGTAAAGAACACTTTCGCATCGGTAAGCCCCGATAAGGCAGCCAAGCGATCGGCTAGATCCAGAGTCGACTGGGTCGCATAATCACCGAAACTCGAATAGGAGGCGATCAAGTTCATCTGCGCGGCTGCCGCATCAGCCATCTCGGTTCGACCATGGCCGACATTGCAATACCAAAGGGCCGCTGTGGAATCTAGGTATCTGCGGCCATCAGCCCCAATGACATGGGCTCCCTGCCCGGAGGAGATTACGAAGTCGTGGCCGGCAACCGCCGACATGTCAGCGAACGGATGCCACATTGCAGACGTGCGCTGGCTGGTCACCCAAGAAGTCTACGCCACCGGTGGCGTAGCGTGCACATCTATGACCAGCCCGCCCGCGCCGAGGCCGCCATCAACCGGCCGTGTCGTGCTGTTCGGTGCCACCGGGTACACCGGGCGCCTAACCACCGAGGCCATGGTGCGTGCTGGGTTAGCACCGGTGCTCGCTGGGCGCTCAGCTGCCAAGCTAAGTTCCCTCGTCGCCGAATTGGCCCCGTTTGCGCCCCTTGACGCAGCACCCACCTGGCAGGTTGCGGATGTCAGTGACCAACAAAGTGTCGACGCCCTGCTGACCGGGCCGCAAGATGTCTTGGTGACTACGGTCGGCCCGTTTACCCAACTAGGAGCACCGGCCATCACCGCCGCGATCAGGGCCGGCGCCAGCTATGTCGACTCAACCGGTGAGTCACCATTTATTCGTGAAGTCTTCGAAAGTTACGGCGCCCAAGCCGCGATAACCGGGGCCCGACTCTTAACCGCCTTTGGCTACGACTTCGTCCCAGGCAACTTGGCCGGTGCACTTGCCTTACAACAGGCCCGGGCCAAAGGCGCGGTGCCAACGCGAGTCGAGATCGGCTACTTCGTGGGCGGAGATAGTTTTGGGATGAGCAGCGGCACCAAAGCGAGTGCCGCCGCAATCATGTTGGCACCGTCATTCGCGTTCAGCCGTGGTCGGATCAACACTGAACGCACTGCCCGAAGCACCAGCACGTTCCAAGTCGACGGTAAAGCACTTGATGGGCTTAGTGTCGGTGGCAGTGAGCACTTCGCGCTCCCCCGACTTGACCAATCTCTGCAAGATGTTGGTGTCTACCTAGGCTGGGCGGGCAAGGCCACCAAAGCCGCCAGCGCCGCAAGCGGTGTGATGAGCGCGGCCGCGCGCATCCCAGGGCTCAGCAAGCTAATTGACGAAGGCTTAAAGGCCGCGGTCGGCGAGACCACCGGGCTAGGGCCAACGCCAAGACAGCTAAGCGCCACGAACTCAATTGCGGTGGCACGAACTTTTGACGGAGTTGGGCGCAGCCTTTCGAGTGTCCAAATTATCGGCCCATCACCTTATTTATTGACTGCCGAATTACTCGCCTGGGCGGCGGCGATGTGCTTGGTGCATCCAACACCAACAGGCGGTGCCTTCGGCCCGGTCGATGCATTCGGCCTTGACAACCTGGTTCAAGGTTGTGCCGACATGGGCTTGGTACCGGTGGCAACATGACGGTGTTACTAGAAGGCGAATGGCGGGGCCGCCAATTGGCTCACGCCGCCCGGGTTCAACCATGGGTTACCCCACGCCTAGAAAGAAAGAAACTCGGCCTTACGCATCCAGTTGACGATTTCTTGTTCGACTATTACCCGTATTCGGTTAACAAGCTAACCACTTGGCACCCCGGCTACGGAGTCGAACTACAAGGTGAAGTCGCGGAGTTCGATCTTCACTCCGCCTACCGGCGGCTTAATAACGACGCTAATGGCATCTCGGCCGACGTCAGCCAGCTGGCCACGAAAGCGGACCGGCTAGATCTAGTGATTCGATTACTCGCTGGCACTAGTGCTCGCCCCGCGCAACTTAATTGTTTCGGATTACATGAATGGGCAATGGTCTACCAGACCCCAGATATTCGGCATGCAAGTTTTCCGCTACGGGTCAGCGATGAAGTCGTTACCGCCACCGTCGATGAAATCGGGCTGCGCTGCACTCATATTGATGCGTACCGATTCTTTACCGATGCGGCAAAGCCACTCAACATCATTGAGCCCACGCGCGAAAACCAACCCGATCTCGAGCAGCCTGGCTGCCTACACGCAAATATGGACCTCTATAAATATGCAATGTGGTTCACGCCTTGGATTAGTAGCGATCTAATTGCAGATTGCTTCGAGTTGGCACGCTCAGCCAGAACCCTTGATATGCGGGCGGCACCATACGACCTAATCGATCTTGGTTATGAGCCGATTCGCATTGAAACACCTGACGGCCGGCGCGAGTACGTCGATGAACAGCGAGCCATAGCCGAGCGGGCACAGAACTTGCGCATCGAGTTGGCCTCGCATCTCCAAGTGCTCCGCGCAGCCACCAGATAGGCCGCAATCGAGCGAGGGAAAACCCGCGACTAAACGCGTTACGCATCCTTGGCGGTCATCCCAAATACATGACTTCAAGAGTGCCATAAGGCCCTACTGCGGATACTTTGCAATTATAAAATGGGAGTAACTCGCTGGCCCTTTGCCTTGATACGTTCAACAGACTAATCAAAATTAGATCCGGTACCAAATCATGATTGACCTACAGAAGGTGAGTTACCCAGTGACTATTCGACTTGGCGATGAAGCCCCAGACTTCAAAGCAGATACCACCGACGGCCCAATTGACTTCTACGACTGGAAGCAGGGGGCTTGGGCCGTTTTCTTCAGCCACCCGGCCGATTTCACTCCAGTCTGCACTACCGAACTTGGTGCGACCGCTGGCCTAAAGGGCGAGTTCGATAAGCGCAACGTGAAGGCCATCGCGATCTCGGTTGACTCCGTATCAGATCACAAAGCTTGGGCCGGTGATATCGGCGAAGTAACCGGCAATCCACTTAACTTCCCGATCATTGCCGATCCAGATCGCACCGTATCAAACCAATACGACATGTTGCACCCAAATGCAGGTGACACCTCAACGGTCCGCTCGGTATTCATCATCGACCCCGCAAACAAAGTCCGTCTCACCTTGACTTACCCAAAGTCAGTTGGGCGCAACTTCAATGAGATTCTGCGGGTTATCGACGCACTGCAACTCACCGACAAGGCCACGGTCTCAACACCTGCCGACTGGGTTCAAGGTGACAAAGTAATCGTCTCGCCGATGCTTTCAACCGCTGACGCAATCGCGAAGTTCGGCGATGTTGAAGAAGTTAAGCCCTACCTGCGCTGGACCCCGCAGCCTAAAGTCTAATTAGACGAGTGAGCCCTCCATCTGATGCGGCACCACGCATTAGATGGAGGGATTTTCATTTGCTCAGGGCCGCTCAGACTGACGTCTGCGATACAGAATTGTCGAAATCATGAGCAATAGCAACATAAATCCGAGTACC
>WLLZ01000061.1 GCA_009700485.1 Actinomycetota bacterium
CCATTCATCGATGAGCACCGGTTGCGCACCGTCTGTCAGCGACTCGGGGCGCGCCTCAAGTAGTTCGACCACCTGTGGCACTTGGCAGTCAAGTACGCGCGCGACACGACCGCTAGCGGTCCGGGTTTTGCCTACCCCCCTCGCACCCTCAATACTGATTGCGTCGAGGGCGGGAAAGAGCAAGCTCAGCTCGGCATCAACTATTCGAGGCAGGTATCGGTCCGGGCTCACAGTTATATACTACATCTGGTCGGAGGTTTACGCTACTTCTGGTCGGACTTTTAGGCTACGTCTGGTCGAATAATTGCCTGGTATTGCGCCGAAATTCCATCCTTCACCATTATGCTGAGTCCAACGACCACCTAGGAGCCAGCATGCCCAATGTGACTATGCACCCCCGTCTCGCCCGAACTCTCGCTGCCACCGCCTTGGCCGTCGGCCTTGGGCTCGCGAGCCTGCCAAGTGCTCAGGCCGCGCCCCCCGCCGGCTTCATTGCCACCCCAAACGGCATGGTTGGGCTCAGCCAATCCATCACGATCTATGCGCCGTCCGTCGCCGGGCAGGTAGTCACCATCGGCCTACAACTTGGCGCCGAAGCCACGACCGTGCAGACCACCATCGGCACCAACGGCTACGGAGCGGCCATCTGGACTCCAACCAGCGCCGGCACCTGGACCATTAACGCACTGGGTAGCGCACTAAGTTCAGGATCAACAGCTATCACCGTTGCGCCCATGCCTACTTACACCGTGCTACTTGCGCAGAACAATCTGCAATCCGGTGTCACCGACAACCTCACGGGTGCGGTGGTCGCACCCATCGGCACCATTGCGCCAACGGGGAGCATTCAACTAACCACTAGCACCGGCGCTGTCATTGTCACCAGCCCGCTAACCGGCCAGTATGGCACCAGCACTGCCACCGCAATTCTGCCTTGGATTCCAACAACCCCTGGAGTAAATTCACTTTACGCAACTTTCCAGCCCGCATCAGGAAGTCAACTGGCATCGACCAGCCCGCTAGCTCAACCTGCGGTAATTGGTGCCGTGCAGAATCTCGCATTGCGCTTCCCGCCAAACCTGTATGTCGGGTCGCCGACGGTTCTGCAAGCTGTGATTGGTAATGGTCTGCCGGCCGGCAGCGCCGCATTCTCCTTGGATGGCAAAGGCATCAGCGGATCAATTGCAACCACGAATGGGGTCTCTAGTTTCCAGTGGACACCAACAGTTACCGGCGTGCACACCATCAGCGCAAATTATTCGTCCAGTGCTACCGGGCCTAGCGGCACCTCAACGCAGACTGTCAACATCCAAGGTGCGCGCACCGCTGACGTCATAACGGTTGACCCACCGGCTCAACCAGTTTGGTCAATAGCTCAACCAATCGTCATGACCGCGGGCACCTCGGTGACACTCGCTGGTACAAGTCAGTCGGGCACCACCGTGGTGTTTAGTGAGCAGGGCCCGTGCGTTATCAACGGTGTTGCGTTGCAGGCTTTAGCAGCCGGCCAGTGCCAGGTCACCGTTGTTTCACCCGGCAACGCGGCAATTTCACCTGGCTCAGCGACCTACACCGTCACGGTGCAAGCGGCTCCTAGGAAGAGGAACTAACTCACTAACTAGAGGGCCGGGGCGCGTTAACTCGCTCCCCGGCCTTTTAATTTGCGCAAGGGCGCCGTCACTTTCCATGACCGCGTGTTGGTGACGAAATCAAGTTCCTGACGTAACGCATCCGCGGCAGACTTCAGTGCGATTACCTGAGTTTGTAGGTCGTCAGCGGCCAGCACGACAAATGATCTGATGCCCAAGAAACCTTCAATCGAATCCGCGGCGTCGGTCACGCTCAAGGTGACCTGCGCGGGTTCACCTTGGTTACCGTCACCAAGTGGCAAGGTGATCACCGAACCTAGGTAGACCTCCTGTTGCACCGGCCCACCCGGGCCTATTGCATCAATACGCGCCACCCCGGGCATCGAACGCGTCGATATCAAGATGGTTAACGGTCCAGCAATTGGGCGGGTGAACCTGAAGTCAGCGCGAGCGCCTGGGCGGATTTCCAGACCCCAGGTTTGTGGTGATCCGAAAGTGCCGATAACCCCGGCATCAACGACGTTGAAGTCATCAGAGCCTCGTGGTTGGTGCAGCATCGGGGTGAGGCCTTCGGTCTGGAGGTGCCTCATGTATTGGTCTGCGTAACCACTGTCGGGAGCAGCCGCGCCGGTGGCGAGCACATACTCACGGCCCAGTTCAATAGTCGGATACATCGGCTTCCTGCCTTCACTTGATCGTGCCTGTTCGATGTCATGGCTGATGACGTCAGCGACATGTTGCCACGTCAAGTCGACAAAGTTATCTGCAATCTGGCTTTCAAAGCGCTTGCGCACCTCAACATTAAGTGCATCGCGTTCGATAACTGTGGCCATGTCACTTGCATTGTCGGATTCAAAGTAGACGGCAAGTTTGCCGCCGGCTTCGGGTAAGGACGAGTTGTGCGCCACCACCGGCAACTTGCCAAAAGCCAAGCTTTCAGAGACCGGCAAACCCCAGCCCTCATAGCGACTCGGGTAGACGGTGAATTCGGCATTGGCGTAGAAAGCTGCTAGCTCAGCATCGCTAACGCTGGTCGAAAGCAGCGACACCTTGCCGCCTAACCCGTTGGATTCGACATATGCGCGCAGGAATTCGTCGGAGTGCCAACCTAACCGGCCAATACAAACAAGGTCGGGAACGCCATCAATACCGTGCTTATCAATTAATTGCTTCCAGGTGTTAAAAGCGAGAACGTGATTCTTGCGGGCCTCGACCGTGCCGACGAATAGTGCGTACGGTCGCGGCCAAGGCCGCACATTGGTCTCGTATCTGCCCGGGGTGATGCCACAAGGTAGGCCAGTAACACTGCCCACCGGCGCCGAAGCGCCATGCGCTGATGCGTAGGCAATAAAGTCATTTCGGCTTGACTGAGAAATCGCCGGCACCATCGACGCAGTATCGATTACCAAATTCAGATAGCGCTCAAAGAGTCGATTAACCGCTGCGGTGTGACCGGTCTCGAGCACCGGCGTTAAGTCGTATAACAGGAAAACAAGTTTGGCTCCCATTGCGTGAGCATCGCGTGCTGCCAACATCAAAGCATCATTGATCCAAACCGCCCCGAGGAAAGTCAGCACCGTGTTGGCATCAATGCGAGCCGGCGGCGCCGTTCGTGCCCGCAGCAAGCAAGTATCTGCGTCATTAGCCATGCCCTCCCGGATGGCACTCACCCCGGCCCCAAAGAACTGGGCTACTTCAACTCGAGTTAGTGCCACGAACACGCCGCGGGGGCGATCCAAGACGACCGCTAGTAAATAGGGGTCGGCAGCCAAAAGCAGTGGAGCGGTCTCGGCAATCACCCGCTGCACCCCGGAGACTGACTCTCGGCGCTGGAAGAACTCGATCAGGTCGGTGACATCCAGCAGGGTCTGACCGGGCACCACTTCGACCCCGGGCAACTGACTCACCCCTAAAACCTAGTCAATTCACGAAACTCTTGGGTCGGCAGCGCCACATCCAACGAAAAACCGGCGGTGAAGCCCCCGGGGGGATACATTAAGGGTCTAACAGGTTACTAATTGGAGAACACAAGGTGACAGGTGCGCACTTCCACCCGCAGCGCCTCCACCCGCGCTACGGCGGTTTGGTAAACCTTGCAAGCCAGTTGCCCGGGGGGCTCGCCCTCGTCTCAAAATCATGCGGCCGCTTCATTTTCGATCAACAGCCCTCCAGTTCAGAGAACCCGAGTGCGGCTGATCTCGAAGCCGCAGTGGTGGCAGTCTGCGGGTTCCCCCGCACTGGCACTACCTACCTACAAGTGGCCGCAAGCCAGGCGCTCGGTGCCCCCGAACGGTGCTGGAAGAACCACGATCCATTCTCGATACCTGCCTATGTAAACGCTGGGCTCTTGACGCTGATCCCGCTGCGCGACCCGATCAGCACTATCGCCTCATGGAGCTTATATAACAACGACCCACCTTCCATTTCCAGGAAGCGCAGCCGCCTGCTGGCCTATACCGCCTGGCACCGAGCGGCAAAGAAGTATGCGAAGTCACCGCAGGTGCTGTTCATAAATTTTGATTCATTAGGAGCCACAACCGAGCAGTTGATGGCTGGTGTTCGGCAAGTCAACGAAGCCCAGTTGCTGCCCGTGACCATGCAGAACTTCCCGAGCGAAGTCCGCGAGGAGCTCAAGGCTCCCTATTTGCAAATCCTGAATTCACCTGAACTGCGACACCAACTATCAGATGCCTACCATGTTTTCGACAAGCTAAGCGCTGAAGTTGTTGCTATTCCCGACGTCAACATAGCAGCAGCAGCAGCAGCAGCAGCAGCATAAGTTAGCTGCTTATCAAGCTCCGCATTAGTTGTACCCAACTCAATTGGGCTCGCAGTTGATTGCTCTGCGCAAGTGGCCGTAAGCGCTCGTGCAGGTCACCGAGTTTGCGCAGTGACTGCACGGGGTTAGGTGCGGCTCCAGCCAGGCGGCTCGCGCCCGACTTGGTTTGGTTGCCAGTGCGGAGGCCCACTTGCTGGCCAGCTTGCACTAAGTAATCAATGACGATGCCTTCATCAATGATCATGCCGCTGCGCACCACAGCAACAAGGCTCCACCAGCGATCGTGCAGCCACCCCTTTGGCACTTCAAGGCCGCCCGCAAAGTGGCGCGGGCGCAGCATCGAGGCACCTCCGGTGGCTATCGAGTGACGCAGGGTGTAGCGCAATTGCTCGACGGGTGTGATGCCTTGCCAATCACTTGGCACCGGGAAGGTGCCGCGTATGGTGCCCTCGGCGTTAACCAACGCACCAGACCCAACCAAATTACCGTCACTAGCAACCATTAAAGCCTGCGGTTGTTGATCAAGTAGCGCGCACTGTCTTGAGATTCGATCCGGATGCCAAGTGTCATCGTGATCACCTAGCACCACGAGGTCAGCACCCAGGTTCGCCGCGAGCTGCACTCCTTGCACGAAGTTGCTGGCAATGCGGGTTGTGATATTTCGGGCCGATGATGATGCCTGCTGGATCGTAAACGGGATGGGGCTTAACCCCTGCTGCTGCTCCAATATCTTCATGGTGTCATCGGTTGAGCGATCATCAATTACGACGATGTTCACGGGTGCCTGGGTTTGGTTTTGCACGCTAGATATCGTTTTAGTAATCCATTGCTCCGAATTATGGGTAACAAGCACCGCTGCAACCTGTGACTGCATTATTTACCACGCCGGTTCGCGAGTGAGTTAATCAACACTTCGTACTTATCGGTTACTGCATCCCACTGATAAGCCGATTCGATACGTTGCTGGTTCTGATCATGTAGTTCCACCAGACGAGCGGCTTCCTTGCCGGCCGCAATGTCATTAAAAATAAGTTGCAATTGATCTGCATCGCCCCAGAAGTAGCCTTGGTTAGCCGTGACCTCGCGATTGAACTCGACGTCATATGCGAGCACCGGAGCACCTGCACCCATCGCGCGCAGCAGGCTCGGGTTAGTGCCTCCAACCGAATGCCCGTGGATATAAGTGATGGCATGCCCGTAGAGTTGCTCAAGGAGTTCTTGGTCGTAAATAGCACCGGTGAATTTTATGCGTACGTCACCGTGCGCGGCAGCGTGAACTTTGTCGACATACCACTGTGAATATGGCGCACTACCGACAACTACAAGTGGCCGCGATTCACTACTTGTGCGATATGCATGCACCGCTTCGATCACGTGGTTTTCCGGTTCGAACCGGGCTACCAGCAGGTGATAGCCCTGCGGTGAAAGTTGCAACTCCGCTAGCCGAGTACTCGGTGGGTTGATTACTTCGGCGCCGTATGGGATGACCACACAATCGCGCCCGTAAGTCTGCTTTACGTAATCTGCGATCGCCTGCGCATCAGCGATTACCTCTTGGCCCCACTTAACGGCGGCTTTCTCGGCCCACCGGTAGTACTTCGCCCCCGCCCCTCGCCACTTCTCGCGCTTGGACTCCAGCCCGTCAAGGTGAATTGCGGTTGGTATACCGGCCAACTTCAGTGGCTTGAGCAGTGGCGCGTTGCCGGCATTTAGCAGCAGCACCACATCGGGGTGATCCTTGATAATCGCGTGGGCCGTGCTGGCGGTGGTATGGCTTAAAGTCTCGGCCAGGCGGTGCCGGATAGCGGGCGCATTTACCAATTTCATGCCCTCATATTCGGTGATGTGCTGCCCCGGATTACGGCAATAAACCGTGACTTCATAGCCCCGGGCGGCCAGGCGCTTGCCGATTTCCTCGACGGCGGTCTCAAACCCGCCATGCTGGGCGGGCACCCCCCGCGTGCCCATCAGCGCAACCTTCACGCGCCCAGCGTACGTGGCGCCGGGTTCAGGGCGGTTCGCTGCTAGCCTCCCAGGGGTGCAGGTGCAACCGTTATCCATTGAGGGCGTCTGGGAGTTCACTCCCCTATTGCGCGCAGATGATCGCGGGGTCTTCCTCGAGGCGTTCAAGAAAAACATTTTCACCGAGGCCGTGGGCCATGACTTTTCACTCGAGCAAATGAATATTTCAGTCTCGCGGGCTGGCACCGTGCGCGGTATTCACTTCGCCGATGTGCCCCCCGGCCAGGCGAAGTACGTGCAGTGCTTGGCCGGACGCATTTTGGATGTGGTGATCGATATTCGAGTAGGTTCACCAACTTTTGGCACTTGCGATGCTGTTGAGCTTGATGACTCCAGCCGCAAGGGGCTCTATATCGCCGAAGGGCTCGGCCACGCTTTTTGTGCGCTATCTGATTCGGCAACTGTCGGCTACTTATGCTCTGAACCATTCTCACCAACACGTGAGCATGGCATACACCCACTTGATCCAGCATTGAATCTGCCATGGCCGGACGGGCAGAACTCGCTGTTATCGGCTAAGGATGCGGCAGCACCACTGCTAGCTGATGCGAAAGCTGCTGGTCTGCTGCCGGTGTATGACGAGTGCCGTGCATTTACTGCGGCACTGGGACGCGCGACTCAAGGTTGACTCCGGGTACTTTATCGCGCATTATCGAAAAATTTGTGCTCGTCTTGATCGCACCTGACCACCAGGCTAGCGCCATCTGCGAAAGCGCATATTCCTCTTTACCAAGTTTGTAGGTTTCTTCACCAAGGCCCGGTGCGTAGATATGACCATCGGTCCAACGAAGTTGCAAGGCGCGGGTATCGCGGGCGTGGGCCGCGAGAAACTCACCGGCTTTGGTGTCCGCTGCCGCATAGACATTTGCGAAACCATCTACGCCGGTGAAAGTTGCCGGGCGCCGAACACCCCAGCCCACCCCCATCGGGTAGTAAATTTGACCGAGGGGCTGGTAGACGACACCGCCAGGTGCTGCATAAGGCGGTGATGGGAAGTTGACGACCGCTAAGGCCCGATACACGACGTCAGCGTTGAGGAACACCGCACCCGGAACACTTTGTTTAGCGTTGCGCAGCAGGCTCGCCGCCCACCAGAGGTGCTGCACATTTTGGGTGTAGTCGGGGTTGACCTTCCCGTGGTTGGTGATGGTGCCGTCCTCATTGGCGTTTGTACCGGGCAAAGAATTTCGCAGAATGACACCGTTGTAAATACCGTTGGAAGTTAGATCACTCGGGCGAGCAAATGCGGCAATCGATAACGAAACTAAAGTTGCCCGCCAAGTGGGAACCCGTCGATCTTTCGGCATCATCGCCATTGCAAGAGCCGGGGCCATCAGATCCCATGAAACCTCATCGGCGCGTGAATCCCCCGGAGTTAACTCAACTCCAGCTCGATTGCGGAAGTAGAACGGGCCGCGCGCCACTGAGTAATCCGCTTCGGCCGCCACCATCGCGGAGACGTACGCACGCTCCTGCGAACTCAGCTCACCCCAGAGCAACCAACCGGCTTGCCCGGCAACCGTTGCCCACAATGCTGACTGAAAAGTATTACCCCAACCGCCAGGAGAATTAACCGCATGCTGGCACGTCACGGTGCGAATTTGCCAACGCGCGTAACTCACTAGTTCATTACGGCTGATTCCGTTGACTTTCTTCCAGTCACTTGTTGTCGCCATGATGGCCGCCGCTTGCGCCGAGTTTGCCACGCGTCGGATTGATTCTTCATCTGTCGGGTAGCGATTCAGTGCGTCGTAGTAGGGCATTGAACTTAAGCCCTTAAGCCTCTTGGTCAGGTCGTTGACGATCACATAACGCAGCCCGTCATTGACGGTTGCCTTGATCTCGGCCATGCCGTCGATCTTCAAAGTTCCCTTGGTGGTGGCCGGGGCCACCGCTCGGCGAGCAATCTTGTAAGCCTTCTTTTCCGAAGTGGAGGTAGCCGTCGGGCAGTGGCCGGGCAAAGTGGCCTGCGTACCGACCAAGGCGCTCTGATCAGCAGCAAGTGGCACGTTTATCGTCGTCGATTGCTTAAGTTTGGCGGCACCGCTACTCAAGATCCACTGCGAGCGATCACGCACAACGCCAGGGGTATCAATGCCATCGGCATTCCAGTCACCAACAATTGGCGTATCGGTTGGCAGCCCAAAAGGGAAAGTGAGAATCGCGGCATTAGCCTCGGGAACCATGGTGACGATTACGTCCTTGCTGACCTTCGGCGCTTTCTTTACGTTCAGATAGCGCAGGATCCAACTACCGGCGCGGAAAACGCCAACGTCGTCAAGCCCGTCGCCATCCCAATCACCAACCACCGGCAGATCTCCCGGCTCACCGAAAGTTTCATCACGCGTTGCACCGCCGGTAATTTGCCAAAGCCACTGGCCAGCGCGGTAAACCCCAATATCGGCCTTGCGGTCACCGTTGATGTCGCCCACTACCGGCACATCGCCAACCTGACCACCCCAGGAGGCTTTGGCCTCCCAGCCCGCGTTACCCAAGATGGCCGAGGAGCTAAACCACTGACCGGCCTCGTAGCGACCCGGCGTCGCTAAGCCATCACCATCCCAATCGGCGAGCAGGGGAGTGCCACCGGCCACGGGAAAAGTGACCGCAGTACGGGCCACCGGGGTGCCAAGGCCGCTGTAGATGGTGAAAGCCCCGGTACCCAAGGCGGCCGCGGCTGGCACCGAGCGTGGCGTGGTGGGTTTGCCACTTCCGCTACTTGAAACCCCGGCAATGGCCGGTAAAGCCGGTGCCTGGTCAATACGCGGCAGCACAAATGGCCGCGCAGTTGGATCTGGAGATGCCGAAATCGGCGCTGCGGCAACGCCGGCGGACGCCAAAAGTATCAACGCCAGCACCGCTGACGTAGGTCGACGAATCAGAGCGAACACTCCTCGCACAGTGGGGAAGAACGCATTGGCACCTTGACGGTGATCACGCGATCTGGCTGGTCGATCTCGAGCTCTTCGACCATAACACCAGAATCCCCCCGGAACCACAACAACACGAGGTGCAGGCTCGGATCAAGATTTAGTGAGAGTCTCAGGTGTCCGAGGGTCTTTTCGTCATAGGGGAAGGGTGGCAGGTTCTTGTAGAACGTGTTCTGGTTCTTCGACATCACCCCGTGCAGCGCCGAGACCCAAAGATTCGGCAAAGTGCCGGAGCCATCCCACAACATGGTGGTTTTATCCGGGTAAGGCAGCGCTGCCTGCTGCGCGCTAATGATCGATTCACCAATCAAAACGTTCTCGACCCCCGCACTTCGGACATTTGCCGCCACCACACCGGGGGCTGAAGTAAACCCACCGGTGAAATCTTGAGTAGTCGTACCAACATAGCCAAACATCGTGAAACCAATAACCAAGGCGATCACTCCGCCGATGATGACGTTGATGCGAGCCGCTCTTGGCTTGGCCGCCCCCTTCGTCGTCTTGCTGACGGCCACCAATAACACGCATACGGCGACGGCTGCCATCGCGGCAATCAGTGGCGCGACCGCTAACAGCATCGCATTGAGCGACTTGAGGGCGTAGTAACTCACCAGGCGCGATACTTCAGCACCATCGGCCCCGGACATCGCAATAACTGCAAAGACGGTAAAGCCAAGCACCGGGCCGGCAATGGCAAGCGCTAACGGGGCCCGATGGCTACGCAGTAGTAGAAGTAACAAGCCGAGGACGACGATGGGTGCCGCAAGTGCTGCGCCGATATTGAACGGGCTCATGCCAACACCGACGGCTCCAAGATCGGCCAGGAGCCCGCCCGCACTGGTGCCCGGATCAGAGTTAATCACCGCCTGGGTTTGCAAC
>WLLZ01000062.1 GCA_009700485.1 Actinomycetota bacterium
CGGAATTGCCACTTTGGGCATTGTCATCACGGCGGCTTATGTGCTTCGTCTTTACCAGAAATCAATGACCGGCCCGCTGGCTCCAAAGCTAGTTGGCATGAAAGACCTAGGTGGCCGTGAAGTTATCGCATTGATGCCGATCGTGGTCTTGACATTATTGCTCGGTCTCTTCCCGGCTCCGATATTGAATGTTGTAAACCCGGCGGTGGATCGTGTCATGACAACTATTGGCGCTACCGACCCCAGCCCCACGATTACAAGTGAAGGGAGCGGCAAGTGAATTTACTCGCCGCAGCGACGGTCGAAGTACCGTTCACGCTCCCAATCGTCGATTACAACGCGATTGCACCGCTCCTGATCTTGTTGGGAGCAGGTGTGGTTTCGGTTCTCGTGGAGGCATTACTGCCGAGGGGGTCTCGGCGCTTTATTCAACTATTTGTTGTCTTCGGTGCCCTGATCGCGGCATTGGCGTGGGTATTCACCATCACCGGAGTTCGGGTCGTGACAGCCGAGGGTGCGATCGCTGTAGACGGCCCAGCGTTATTGATGCAGGGCACGATATTGGTGCTCGCGATCTTAGGTGCGCTTTTGATGGCTGAGCGATCACTTGATCCAAGTGGTGATGTCTTCGCTGCGCGCGCTTCTTCACTTCCTGGTTCTGAGGATGAAAAACAGTTCACGGCGCGTGGATACCTGCAGACCGAAGTGTGGCCACTTTTCTTGTTCGCGGTTTCGGGCATGGTTTTGTTTGTCTCAGCCAATGACCTGTTGCTGATGTTCGTGGCCCTCGAAGTAATGTCATTGCCGCTGTACCTGCTTGCTGGCATGGCTCGCCGCCGACGATTGCTCTCGCAGGAGGCCGCGCTCAAGTACTTCTTACTCGGTGCCTTTTCCTCCGCTTTCTTTATCTATGGCGTGGCGCTGGTTTACGGGTACGCGTCATCAACGCAGTTGCCGGTGATCGCGAGTGTCTTAACCGCGAAACCGGGGCAGACCTCGTTGGCCCTGATTGGCATGGCTTTGATATTGGTGGGCCTGCTCTTCAAGGTCGCCGCGGTGCCATTTCACCAATGGACTCCGGACGTTTATCAGGGTGCACCGACGGCTGTTACTGGATTCATGGCGGCCACCGTCAAGATCGCGGCGTTCGGTGCGCTAATGCGCGTGCTTTACGTCGCATTTGGCGGGATGCGTTGGGACTGGGTTCCGATGATGTGGATCATCGCTATCTTGACGATGTTAGTTGGGTCGATTATCGCCATCAGCCAGAGCGATATCAAGCGCATGCTCGCGTACTCGTCTATCGCTCAGGCCGGTTTCATTTTGGTGGGTGTAATAGCGGCAAGCCCCGCGGGATTAGCCGGTTCCATGTTCTATTTGATCGCATACGGTTTCACCACTATCGGAGCGTTCGCAATTATCTCGTTGGTTCGTGACGAATCAGGTGAGGCGACAAACTTGTCAAAATGGGCCGGGCTGGGGCGCAGGTCCCCACTAGTCGGCGGTGTTTTCGCATTGTTCATGCTCGGCCTTGCGGGCATCCCACTGACCAGTGGGTTTATCGGAAAGTTCAGCGTGTTCGCGGCCGCCATAGCCAGCGGCGACACCTGGCTGGTCATCGTGGGTGTAGTGGCCTCAGCAATCGCTGCATTCTTCTATGTTCGGGTGATCGTAGTGATGTTCTTCACCGAGCCCGGTCCGCAGACCGCCTCGGTGGTGGTGCCGTCGGCTTTCACGACGATTGCACTTGCGGCCGGAGCTACTGTCACCCTGGTATTGGGTATCTTGCCCCAACCCGTCCTCGAATTGGTCAGCAATGCTGGCCTGTTCATTCGGTAGTACCTTTGCCTCATGCTGTTACCCACCCTGGAGGGCTTTTCTCCTGACCCAGCCCTCGAAAGTGACCTTGCGCAGGGGTTGGCTCGGGTTGAAGCGTCGCTGGATCAGGCGGTGCGTAGTGAGTACCCGTTTGTCACGACAGTATCAAGGCATCTAGTTGATGCCGGTGGTAAGCGTTTTCGCCCTTTGCTAGTCCTGCTGTCAGCTCAATTCGGTGATCCGGCGGCCGAAGCGGTTATCGCCGCCGCGGTTGCGGTCGAGCTCACCCATGTGGCGACGCTGTATCACGATGATGTGATGGACGAAGCTGAGGTACGCCGAGGTGCTGAAACAGCTAACGCACGTTGGGGTAACTCGGTAGCGATCTTGACGGGCGACTTTCTGTTCGCCCGGTCTTCTGGGATTCTTGCGAGCCTGGGCCCCGACGCCGTTCGCATTCAAGCTGAAACATTCGAGCGCCTGTGTACCGGTCAGATCCTGGAGTCTGTGGGACCCGCCGATGGGATGGATCCGGTTAAGCATCATCTTGCGGTCTTGGCCGACAAAACTGGGTCGTTGATAGCCACGAGTTGCCGCTATGGAGCCATGATGTCCGGTGCAAGCCCCGATGTCACTGAGGTCTTGACCCAATTCGGTGAGCTAATCGGAGTGGCTTTCCAACTTGCCGATGACATCGTGGATATCACTTCTGACTCGGCACAGTCGGGCAAGACCCCGGGCATTGACCTGCGCGAAGGGGTGCCGACTCTGGCAACTTTAATCGCGCTGGGCGGTGCGGATCCGGCTGATGAGCGACTTCGTGAACTATTACAGCGCCCACTGCCCGACGATGCCGAGCATGCTGAAGCTTTAGCCTTGTTGCGCGGTCACGGGGCCCTTGACGAAGCCCGGGCCGAAGCAGGTAGATGGGCGGATGAAGCCCGTGTGGTACTGGCACCCTTACCGGCGGGTGCGCCCAAAACCGCCCTAGAGACACTTTGTGATTACGTGGTAACTCGTACCGGTTAGGTACCGAATTAGTCGGGTTCGGTAACCTCGAGCGACTGGGCAAGGACACTGCGCCGGTCGTTTCCGGCCTTTTTCGCCTGGCGTACCGCATCGACCGAGAACACAATGAGTGCGACCCAGACGATAATAAATCCGATCCAGCGCGAAGTCGACATGGAATCGTGAAAGATTGTGAGACCAAAGATGAAAAGAATAATTGGTGTGATGTACTGCAGCAAGCCCATCGTTGAAAGCGGAAGGCGCTTTGCCGCGGCCCCGAATGCGAGCAGCGGGATCGCCGTAATTGGTCCGAGCAATAGCAGCATCAGGCTGATCCCGATGCCACCTTCGATGAATGCTGCGGCCAACGAACTCTCCAAAGTGACCAAAAAGATAATCGCGACCGGGCTGAGCACCGCGGTTTCAACGGTCAAACTCTCAACGGCGCCGAACCCGACGAATTTCTTAATGAGCCCGTAGAATGCAAATGTAAAGGCAAGAATCAGGCTGCTCCATGGTATGGCCCCGTAGGAAAAGGCCAGCACCAAAACCGCGATCACCGCAAGCCCCACCGCGAACCATTGAACTTTACGGAGCCGTTCACCAAGTAATATTACGCCGAGCGCGACCGATACTAGCGGGTTGATGAAGTAGCCGAGAGAGGCCTGAACTAATTCGCCAATTGAAATGACGTAGATGTATACCAACCAGTTGATACTCAGCGCTAATGAGGCGATGAGTAACAGTCCCACCGACCTGCGGTCGCTCAAGGTCTGACGCATTTTTGGCCAGCCCCGCCTGGCGGTGATGATTGCGCAGAGAAATACCAGTGACCAGATGACTCGATGCGCGACTATTTCAAACGGCGAAACTGAATCAAGTAGCGCGAAGTAGAGGGGGAACATACCCCAAAGACCATATGCTGCAACGCCAAATAGCAGACCCTGTGTGGCTCTTCGGTGTTCGTCTTGATGACTCAGGACACAGCCCAGGTGTCATTGCCGAAGAGTAAAGTCTGTAGGTCCCCGGCGCCTTGGGCTTCGGTGACCTCGGCGATCTGCTCGCGCATCAGCCGGTCATACGACGGGCGGGTGATATCGCGGAAAACTCCGATGGGGGTGTTCTCCAAAGTTCGTGGGTTTGATAAGCGAGAGAGCGCGAACGCCAGCCCTGGGTCCTTAGCGTGTGCATCATGGCTGATGATGTTGTCAAGACCAACCTTGGCAACCTCAACGACCTCAAGGTGGCCATCGGCCTTGCGCATGACGCCCTTTTCTTGCTCTTTGCCGAAACGGATTGGTTCACCGTGCACCAAGCGCATCATTAAGTCATCGCGGGTATCGGTGTCCTTGAGGGGCTCCCACGCATTGTCATTGAAAATATTGCAATTCTGGTATATCTCCACCAGTGCGGTGCCTTCGTGGCCTGCAGCCGCGGTGAGCACCTCGGTTAGGTGCTTGCGGTCAGAGTCAATGGTGCGTGCGACGAAAGTAGCTTCGGCGCCAAGGGCCAATGAGACCGGATTAAATGAGTAGTCAAGGGAGCCTTGCGGAGACGACTTGGTGATCTTGCCGCGCTCGGAAGTAGGGGAGTACTGACCCTTGGTCAGGCCATAAATCCGGTTGTTGAAAAGCAAGATTTTGAGATTGACATTGCGGCGCAAAGCATGGATTAGGTGGTTGCCGCCGATACTAAGGGCGTCACCGTCACCGGTAATGACCCAAACCGAAAGGTCGGGCCGTGAAGTTGCCAACCCGGTCGCGATTGCTGGGGCACGACCATGGATCGAATGCAGGCCGAAGGTGTCGAGGTAGTAAGGGAAGCGCGATGAGCAACCGATACCGGAAACGAAGACAATATTCTCGCGCTTTAATCCAAGATCAGGCAGGAAGCTTTGTACTGTCGACAAGATCGCGTAGTCACCACACCCTGGGCACCAACGCACCTCTTGGTCTGACTTGAAATCCTTTGCCGTCTGTAGCGCCTCAGCTTTCGGGACTAACGACAGGGCCGGGAATGCATCAGTTGTCATGTCTTCCTCACATGCTCTCGAGTACGTCATTGATCACGGTGGCTAGTTCATCGGACTTGAATGGCATGCCTCGTACTTGGTTGTAACCGATGATGTCGACCAGAAACTTGGCGCGAAGGAGCATTGAAAGTTGACCTAGATTCATTTCGGGCAGGATAACTCGGTCGTAGCTCTTCAGGATCGTCTCAAGATTCGATGGGAAGGGGTTGACATGTCGCAGGTGAATCTGGGCCACCGACTTGCCTTCAGCACGCACCAAACGGCAAGCGGCACCGATTGGCCCGTATGTTGACCCCCAGCCCATAATCAAAACTCGGGCATCCCCGTCGGGATCGTCGATCACGAGTTCAGGGATCGTGCGCGAAATGGCATCCACTTTTGCTTGGCGCAGCCGCACCATCTTGTCGTGATTATCGGCGTCATATGAGATGGTGCCCGCGCCATCGGCTTTCTCAATGCCGCCAATTCGATGCTCGAGGCCCGCGGTACCGGGTATCGCCCACGGGCGGGCAAGGGTTTCGGGGTCGCGAAGATACGGCCAGAACTCCATGGTGCCGTCGGCGGCTTCATGATTGAGTTCGGTGGCGAAGTTGGGGTCGATCTTGGCCAGCAGGCTGACGTCGGGGACGCACCAGGGCTCAGATCCATTTGCGAGATAGCCATCTGAAAGCAAGAACACCGGCGTGCGGTACGTGATAGCGATTCTTGCGGCTTCGATGGCTGCGAAGAAGCAGTCAGATGGTGACTGCGGAGCGACAATGGGCACCGGAGCTTCACCATTGCGCCCAAACATGGCCTGCAGGAGATCGGATTGCTCTGTTTTTGTTGGCAGCCCTGTTGACGGGCCACCACGTTGCACGTCAACTACAAGTAGCGGTAACTCGAGTGAGACGGCCAGCCCGATAGCCTCAGATTTCAAGGCTACGCCTGGGCCGGAGGTAGTAGTTACACCGAGCGCCCCGCCATATGAGGCGCCAATTGCGGCACCAACTCCGGCTATTTCGTCTTCGGCCTGAAAAGTCATGACACCAAAGCGCTTGTGCCGACTTAGCTCATGCAAGATGTCAGAAGCGGGCGTGATCGGGTAGGAGCCTAGGAACAAGGTGAGGCCGGATAACTTCGAGGCGGCGATCAAGCCGTAGGAAAGGGCTAAATTTCCGGACATATTTCGGTAGGTGCCGGATTTCATCGGCGCTGGGTTGATCTCGTATTGAATCGAGAACTCTTCGGTGGTCTCGCCGTATGACCAGCCAGCCTCGAAAGCCCGCAGGTTGGCCTTCATGATTTCTGGATTCTTGCCGAATTTAGCTTTCAAGAATTCGGTGGTACCTTCGGTGGGTCGGTGGTAAAGCCAGCAAAGTAGGCCGAGGGCAAACATATTCTTCGCCCGCTCGGCCTCCTTCTTAGAAATTTCAAATTCTTTCAGGGCTTCGACCGTCATTGAAGTCAGCGCAATCGGGTGCACTTTGAACTGATCGAGTGAACCGTCTTCAATCGGATTAGTTTCGTAGCCGACTTTGACTAAATTGCGCTTGGTGAATTCATCGGTGTTGACAATGATGTCGGCACCGCGCGGCATGTCATGAAGATTTGCTTTCAGCGCCGCCGGATTCATTGCCACCAGCACATTGGGGGAGTCGCCAGGGGTCATGATGTCGTGGTCGGCGAAGTGCAGCTGGAAGGCCGAGACGCCCGGCAAAGTACCGGCAGGTGCTCGAATCTCAGCGGGGAAGTCAGGGAGGGTCGAAAGGTCATTGCCCATCCCGGCGGTTTCGGAGGTGAACCGGTCACCGGTCAACTGCATGCCATCGCCGGAGTCACCAGCAAAACGGATTACGACCCTGTTGAGTTGCACAATCTGCTTGCTCACGTGGCTTCTCCTGAGTCCAGCGACCCGAGTGGTGACCTTATTGTGCCGTGCCAGTGGGTCCGGCGCAGCCATGGGTGAGGATTCGAAAGGAGGTATTTGTCACTTACGTGGGCTCCGGCAATACTCTCGACCCTATGAACCCGCCCCCGCCCGGCTACCAGCCCTCGAGCCCGCGAACCTATGTGGTGGCCGCTGATCCCAGCCTTCGAGTCCAGATCCTTGATATCGGGCTGGCTTGCTGCTCCCTCGAGGTGGGTTCGGCGATCACCACCGGGTTGCTCGTCGACAGTGCAACCGTGGAGAGCCCCGGCCATGGCGCCACGATCTTGCTCATATCGGGTACGGTCACCGATGCGCTGGCACCTGCGGTATTGCGCGCATGGGAGCAACTCCCAGAACCCAAAGCGGCGGTCTCGTTCGGTGCCTGCGCCAATACCGGTGGTCCATATTGGGACGCCCCGAGTGTCACAAAGGGGGTGGATCAGCTGGTGCCGGTTTCGGTATATATCCCCGGTTGCCCGCCGCGGCCCGAGGCACTAATCGCGGGTCTGCGTCAATTGCGCGACGAAATCACGGTCAACTAATGCGCAATATTGATACGGCACTTTGGGCCGATGAATTTCGTGATTTGTTTGCGAGTGGTTTCCATTTCTTTGATTTCCTGACGGCGTATGAACGTGATCGCCAACTCGAAGTTATTGCCCGAGTAGTAAACCCAGCGAACAAGCAGTCACAATTGTTGGCAACCTTGATTGACCCGAATCTAGGCGAGGTCGCCAGCATTGCCAGTACCTACCGGGGCGCGGTTTGGCATGAGCGTGAAACTGCTGAAATGTTTGGGATTAGTTTTGTGGGGCTAGTAGATGAGCGCCCGCTGCTACGGCGCTCACTACTTGGCGCACCACCCATGCTTAAGTCAACGGTGCTCGCCGCCCGAATGCTGAAGCCGTGGCCGGGTCAGCCATCGCCTCGTAAGCAACAGCCAATCGGAGTGACCGAAGATTGGCTTCAGGTATGACAAATTCGATCGGGATCCCAGCGCAGGCGCACGGTGTCATCGCTCTCACCGCATCGGCATGCACCTCGTGCATGATCTGCGTACGCGAGTGCCCAGCCTGGTGCATTGAGCTGGAGAGCCATGATGAAGAAGTGACCGAACCGGGCGCTCGCCGGCCGCGAACTGTCAGTGTCCTCGATGCATTCACCATCGATTTTGGGCTATGTATGTATTGCGGGATTTGCGTTGACTTGTGCCCGTTTGATGCGCTGGCTTGGCAGCCGGATTTTGATTACGCAGCTGGTAGCCCAAGTGGGTTAGTTCAGGGGATCAACGAACTCGAGTCTTGGGGAAAGCCCCGAGATTAACTCGCACGGTCAGCGGTAGTTGACGAACTGCACCGCGAAATCAAGTTCGGCTTCTTTGACTAAGGCCTGCACCGCTTGTAGGTCATCACGGCTCTTGCTCGATACGCGGAGTTCTTCGCCCATTACCTGTGACTTGACGGCCTTGGGCCCCTCGTCGCGAATTAGCTTGCCCAGCTTCTTGGCCTGCTCCTGGCTGATCCCAGCTTTGAAGGTGCCATCGATCTTGTACTCCTTGCCAGATGACCGGGGGTCTTTTGCCTCGAAACACTTAAGGCTGAGTCCACGCTTGATGATCTTTTCCTGGAAGACATCCAGGGCCGCCTTGGCTCGCTCTTCGGTGCCGGAGGTGATTTCAACGCCGAGTTCACCTTTCCACTCGATGGTGGTGCCCGTGTTCTTGAAGTCGAACCGCTGCGCCAACTCCTTGGCTGCCTGGTTCAAGGCGTTGTCGGCCTCTTGGTGATCGACTTTCGAGACGATGTCAAAGCTGCTGTCAGCCATTTTGCCTCCTTCAGGTGCGTGTGCTCATCTTCGCTGAGCCTGGCGGTGGACACCTGACCGGGGTGGTGGAAGCGGCCTGTAGGGTGTGCCGAGTCTCGCCTTCGGGTGTGGCAAGGCAGGTTGCCCGAGTGGCCAATGGGAGCGGGCTGTAAACCCGTCGGTTAACGCCTTCGAAGGTTCGAATCCTTCACCTGCCACCATTTATGCTGGGCCAATTTTGCCCAGCACCTAGTTAAGTTAGGCGTCTTGCCTGAGTGCGCATGTTTTGGTCGTGAAATCTGGATTTTCGGTCGGTTTCACGACCAAAACGCGCGCACCAAGCGATCATCCGGCAATGCTTGCCCTCCGCCAAAGTGACCAAGTCGACATGGTGGTCCGTTCTGGGTTAGTCAAATGGGTAGTTCACCCCGGTTAGTTGTTCACTGAGTTGCCAGAGGCGGTGGGCATCGGCAGTGTCAAGGGCAGCTTTTGAGCGACCAACATTTTTTGGGTAACCGCGCATTTCGAGAAACCCATCGGGGCCGATGTAGGTATTGCCAGCCAAACCCGGAGCGGTAGCGGCGAACAGGGTGGGCAAGGCCCCCATCTGCGCCGATTGTGAGATTACATTCCCGCTTAGTGCTGTCAACTTCGCTTCGATCGCGCTGCCGCGCATGCTCGGCCCGACACCTTGCAGGTTGGTGGACGCGAACCCTGGGTGGGCTGCCAACGCGAGGATTGACAGGTTCGCTTGGTCGAGGCGGCGTTGTAGCTCAGCGGTGAACAGCAGGTTGGCCAGCTTGCTCTGCCCGTAGGCCCGCCACTGCTGGTAGCGCTCGTCACCCATCAGGTCGGCAAAGTTCATCCGTCCCATGCGATGGGCTTGTGAGGCGACGGTGACAACGCGGGAGTTAGGGACGGCCACCAACGCCGGCAGTAGTAAGCCGGTTAGGGCGAAATGCCCAAGGTGATTGGTGCCAATTTGCATTTCGAAGCCATCTGCGGTGGCTCGTTTTGGAATGGCCATGATGCCGGCGTTATTGATGAGCAGGTCTAGGCCTTGGGGGTTAGCGGCAGACCAGTCTTGGGCGAACGCGCGCACGCTGGCTAGATCGGCGAGATCCAGCCGGGCGAGTTCGACTTGCGCCGCCGGGGTGGTGGCGCGAATCCGGTCGGCGGCCTTTTCACCCTTGTCGAGGTCGCGGACAGCCATGGTGACTTTGGCACCGTGAGCAGCCAAGGCCTCGGTGGTGCAAAAACCGAGGCCGGAGTTGGCTCCGGTGACAATTACGGTGCGGCCCGTGAGGTCCGGTAAATCGGAGGTATCCCACTTACGGGAGGCTGATTGCTTCATTGACAAAGTATTGGGGTTCGAGCTAAATCTTGCAGATTGGGTACCATTTTCGTTCTTGGTTGTCTCTCTTGTACGCTTGCGGGGCTTTGTGCCCCAATAGCTCAGACGGCAGAGCGTCTCCATGGTAAGGAGAAGGTCTAC
>WLLZ01000063.1 GCA_009700485.1 Actinomycetota bacterium
GTTTCGCTCTGGGCTTTGACGTAGGTGCCGATGCCCCCATTCCAGAGCAGGTCGACCGGGGCCGCGAGGATCGCCCTTACGACCTCATTCGGCGTCATTGAACTTTCACCAGACTCAAGACCAAGTGCCGCACGCGCCTGGGCCGAAAGGGTGATGGATTTCTCGGAGCGCGAGAAGACTCCGCCACCTGCTGAAATGAGTGCTTCGTCGTAATCGGCCCAACTAGAACGCGGAAGGGCAAACAGTCTTTGCCGCTCGGTAAATGACTTTTTTGTCACTGGGCTTGGATCGATGAAGATATCTCGGTGATCAAATGCCGCCACCAACTTAATGTGCTCACTGAGCAGCATGCCATTACCGAAGACATCACCACTCATATCGCCGATGCCAACCACGGTGAAGTCATCGGTTTGGGTATCAACACCAAGCTCACGAAAATGCCGTTGGACCGACTCCCAGGCACCGCGTGCGGTGATACCCATGGTTTTGTGGTCATAACCGTGAGAGCCACCTGATGCGAAAGCATCACCCAGCCAAAAGCTGTATTCGGCCGCGATCTCATTGGCAAGGTCGGAGAAAGTGGCGGTGCCTTTATCGGCGGCCACTACCAAATAGGTGTCATCGCCATCACGGCGAACCACATCGGCGGGGGGTACCACCGCTCCACCAACGAGGTTGTCGGTGATGTCGAGCATCGCCGAAATGAACTCGCGGTAACACGCTTTACCCTCGGTGAGCCAACCATCGCGATCAAGGGTCGGGTCAGGGAGGTTGGCTGGATAGAAACCACCCTTAGCGCCAACCGGCACGATGACCGCATTCTTTACCTCTTGAGCTTTAACCAAGCCGAGTACTTCGGTGCGGAAATCTTCACGCCGATCACTCCACCTGATCCCACCACGCGCCACGCGGCCAAAGCGCAGGTGCACACCTTCAACCCGAGGCGAATAAACCCAGATCTCAAACATCGGCTTGGGCAGCGGCAAATCTGGCACCTGTGTTGGATCAAGTTTGACCGAGAGCGCCTGTCGCGCACTCCCATTTTTGGCATAGGCATTGGTTCGCAAGGTGGCGCGTATCAATGAGAGGAAACTCCGGAAGATGCGATCTTGGTCAAGGCTGCGGACTTCGTTGAGCGCGGCCTCAATTTGGCTGACAATGACACCCGCCTGTGTTTCGCGCTCGGCTCTTTGAATTTCTCCGGGTGTAAATTGCACCTCGAACAATTTCACCAACAGCGAGCTAATCTGCACATTCGAAAGCATTGTTTGCTGAATGTAATCTTGGCCAAGTGCCGAACCGATCTGGCGCAGATACCGCGAGTAAGCGCGGATGAGTACCACCTGATCCCACCGCAAGCCAGCGCGAACAACCAATCCGTTGAACGCATCACTTTCGCACTCACCGAGCCAGGCCGCCCGGAAAGCATCGGCGAAGCGCTCGGCTAGCGTTTCGCGCTCGGTTAAGCCATCAGTGGGCAGCAGCAGCCCAAAATCGAGAATCCAAGCCGATTCCTGCCGCATCGGGCTTATCTCGTATGGATGCTCATCAATGACTTCAACGCCCATCATCTGCAAGGTCGGCAGAATCCGAGACAACGACATCGGGCCACCAATGCGCATTACGGTGAAGCGCATAGTGCGCTCATCGGATCCGATCGGACTATAAAGGCGAAGGGATAACTCACCGGGCGGTAAATCTTCGAGGATGAGAACATCGTTAACCGCAGCGGCGCCGGTGAACTGCTCTTTATAGGCTTCCGGGAACCCCTCGCCAAACTTATGGAGCAGTGGCGTAGCAGCTGTGTCACCAATGGCACCGACAAGCGCCGCGGTGAAATCATCCTCCCAGTTTCGGGCGGCCACGGCTAACTTTAATTCGAGGGCCGCAACATCTAGTTGGCCAATTTTAGATCCTGGTGCAAGGCGAATCACGAAGTGAAGGCGAGCCAGCACGGATTCACTGACTCGCGCCGTGTAGTCAGCACTAACGCCGTCAAATGCATCAACAAGTAGGCGTTCAATGCGCAGACGGACAGCGGTCGTATACCGATCCCTCGGTAGATAAACCAGACACGAGACGAATCTTTGATAGTCGTCAACTCGAATAAATAGCCGCGTTTGGCGGCGCTCCTGAAGCTGCAGAACCGAAGCCGATACCTCGACTAATTCACCCGCTTGGGTTTGGAAGAATTCCTCGCGGGGGTAGGTTTCCAAGAACTGCAAGAGATCTTTAGCGCGATGTGAACCAGCAACGAGTTCTAGTTCGTCCATCACCTGCAGATAACGCCCGCGCAACACAGGGACATCGACAATGCTCTCGGTAAGTGCAGCAGCGGTGAATAGCCCCAAGAGCCGCTTCTCACCGATAACTTGACCGGACTCATCAAATACTTTGACGCCGAAGTAGTCCAAGTAACCAGTACGGTGCACCGTTGAACGCGAATTCGCCTTGGTGAGAACCAGTAGTCGATTCTCGCGCGCCTTCTCGCGCACAGGGGTGGGTAGTTGCGAAGAACTTTTAGATTCTGAGCCAGCATTTGGCCCACTACGTAAGATCCCGAGTCCGGTGCCCGGCACCGGTACGAGGGCTTCATGACCCTCGATGACGGCTAGCGAATACTCGCGGTAGCCAATAAAGGTCAGGTTGTCTTGGGTCAGCCAGCGGAGCAGCGCAGCGCCCTCCGTGACTTCTTCGAGAGGCAAACTGACGGGGGGTGCCGCATCAAGTTCAGCAGCGATCTCGGTGGCTTTGGCCCGCATCTTTTGCCAGTCAGCATTGGCCGACCGCACATCAGCCAGTACCTGAATGAGTCTGTTCGCACTCGACTGGCCGTCAGCGTTCAAATAATCACGATCCATATCGATGCGCATCCACGACTCGGCGATGGCACCTGCAGGCCGGCCCTCGTCAACGTCCAGGTCAAGGATTTCCAAAAGTTGCCCACTAGCATCGCGACGCACCACGAGTTGCGGGTGAATAATCAACCGCACCGATCTACCTTCAAGACTCAACTCGCCCGACACTGAATCCACCAAGAACGGCATATCGTCGGTGACGATCATGCCGACCGTGAAGGGGGCGTCGCTTTCGTCGCGCACTTGGGCAAGTGGTGTATTCATCGCTCGCACCTGGGCAAACGCTCGCATTTGTTCAACCTGGGAGATTAATGCTGCCGTCGAGTAGGCGGCAACATCCTCGCCGGCAACGAATCGATAGAACCTCCGGCACAAGATCTGCAACTGGGGATCCTTCAGGGCTTCAATCGCGGCACTTAGACCGTCTTCAACCACATCAGACACATCGCTACGCTAGCCGAAGGAGGCAGTTGATATGGCAATGACCCTAGATGTTCACCAGACTTTCCCTGGATCCGTCGATCAGGTGCGGGCAATGCTCACCGACCCGGACTATGCCCGTAATCGTGCTGAACAAACGGGGTCGATCTCATGTGAGGTCACGGTTACCGCCGGCACCGGTGGAGCCACCGAAGTCACCATCAAGCGGGTCTTGCCCGCGAACCTACCCTCATTCGCTTCCAGCATGGTGGGGCCGAACCTCGAGGCGACCGAGCAGCAAACCTGGGCACCGGCCGCAGGTGGCACCTGTACCGCCCCATTCGAGGTGAGCTTCTCCGGGCCGCTGGGCGCTAGCGGGGTCATAACTTTGAGTGGTGCCGGTGACCAAACCACCGCACACACTTCGGCCACTATTAAATCCACGGTGCCGTTTGTAGGCGGAAAACTTGAAAAGATGGCGCAGGAGCAAATGATCAAATACCTGGCCAAGGATGAGGAGCTCGGCCGCGAGTGGCTTAGTCGCTAGCCCGCTTCTGCCAGCAACGCCGCTTCACGCCAAGCACTTGTGCTGGTGCGCATTGAAGTCTCGAGCACCTGAGCCCGCCGGCTAGCATCCATCAAGTTCGCCCCGATGGCTTCAAGGTCTTTAGCCCCCGGGCCCACGATGGTTACTTTGGCCCCGAGCCCGCGCACCATATTTGCCTCGGCAAGACAGGTACGAGTTACTTGCTCGCGCCAGCGCCGCTCTAGCCGCGCCGCAACCGTGTTGGGGTGATCACTTTTAAAGGAGACCATCGGCGCAATCACGTAGACCTCATCGAGATCGGCATATGCGAGGACGTCAACCGAGGTAGCAGACACCGCCCCGCCATCGACATAGGAGCGCCCGCCAATAATTACCGGGGTGAACCAGCCCGGGATCGCGCACGAAGCCATAACCGCATCCGGTAGCCGCGAGGTTGGTGCACCCGAGCGACCGAAAACCACCCGCTTGCCAGTTTCGTAATCCATTGCCACCACCCAGACCCCAGAGCGGGGGGCCCAACCTGCCTCGGGAGTAACCGCAGAAACTAGGTGACCAAGCTCCTGAAGTGACTTTCGCCCCTCGGGCAAAAATGCCGAGAGCACCGCGGTGGGGGGCAAATGACCCAGATGGCGCAGGCTCGCCCCGATCAATTTCAATGATCCCGGCGCGGGGATCCTCGGCAGCCCAGGGCGCGATCCCCCGGTGGCTTGCACCGGATCCCAGCGGTAGCCGACTAACGGACCGGCTGTAACAACTTCTTCATTGTTGTGCTGGCGTAACTCCTCAGAACTTACGCCACAACCTAAGAGCGCCCCCAGCACCGAGCCAGCGGAAGTGCCGACGATGACATCAACATCTTTAGCGGCAAACCCGTGGGTCTGCTCAAGTGCACATAAGGCTCCGATGGCCCAGGTGCCGCCCAGCACCCCGCCACCGCCGAGGACGATCCCGCGGCGCGGAGCAGGCGCACAGTTCACACCCGCTGCACTCATTTGACCCCCTCCCCTTCATCGATAACCCGCAAATGGCGGTCACCGCGCACATTGGCCGCATGCGTCAACTCTTCAAGTGATTCACGCAAACAGTCCATCAGACTTTCCACATTCTTGATGGCCGCTCGGTCGGCATTAATCCCGAAGCAAAGACCGCCATCGTAAGACATCAAAGAAATACTAAGGGCTTGGTTCTGCGGCAACGGCATGATCGGATACGAACCAACTAACTTGGCACCGGCAACGTACAAGGGATGTTGCGGGCCAGGCACATTTACCACGGCGACGTTATAGAGCCGACTGGACAAATTCGACGCCAGCCGCACCCCGAGGGCATGCAAGGTTGGTGGCCCATAGCTTGCCATGTTGATCATGGTTTCTGCACCGATCAGCTGCGATACGTCTTGATATTGAGCCAATTGGTAACTGATATGGCGCAACCTGACTACCGGATCAGGCTCCCCCACAGGCAGGTCGACCAGGAAAGCCGATACCGGGCCGATGGTGCTGGCCGCACCCGCGGTGCTCTCGGTACTAATCGGCACTACAGCGCGCAATTGCGAGCGCGCACTTATCGGCTCACCTCGGCCCATCAACCAGGTACGTAATGCTCCGGCGATTACCGCGAGCACGATGTCGTTAACCGACCCGCCGAGTTTACTTCGCACATCTTTAAATGACGCTAATTCAAAATCTCCGGTGGCTAATCTGCGTTCCGCCAAAATCGGCACATTCAAAGCGGTTACGGTCATCGCCGGCTCAGCAGCAACTCGCGCGAACGAAACAGCCGCGGCTACCAAACCGAACGACTTGCGGCCCAAATTCGACGCGAAAGAAGCAGCGCCATTTAATGCACCGCGCGCAACATCAAAGGCGACATCTGGGTGCGCTAGGGATTCACTAACCGCCGAAGTGAGTAGTTCAAAGCTTGAAGGCTCAGGCGAAGGGCGCCAAGATCCAATTGAACCCGGGCTTGACATTTGGGCATCTTCATCCAAAATTACCTGCGAGATATCGACGCCCATCAACCCATCAATCATGGCCTGATGGGTTTTGGTAACAATGGCGAACCCGCCCCCGGCTAATCCCGAAATTAGCGACATCTCCCAAAGGGGCCGGGTGCGATCAAGGGGCCGGCTCATGAGGCGGCTCACCAACTCATCAAGTTGGAGCCGCGACCCGGGCTTGGCCAGCGCCAGGCCGCGCACGTGGTACGACAACTCGAAGTCATCGTCATCAACCCAGATCGGGCGGCCGATTTGCAGTGGCACCTCACGGATCCGCTGGCGGTACCTGGGCACAAATGCGATCCGCTCAGCAATGAGTTTATGCAGTTTCTCGAGTTCGAACCCGGCGACCGGCCCTTCGAATATCCCAATATTTCCCACGTGCATCGGGGTTGTCGCTGACTCCATGAACCAAAATGAGGCGTCCATCGCACTAAGGCGCTCTGACATGACCCCATAGTTACACGCGAGCCACCCCCAAAGTAGCCAAGGGGTGTGTAGTCAAGGGGTGTGGCGATCACCGTAAAGTGTCAGCAAATGAGGTATTCATTAGATATGGCTTCCCCGCCCAAACCCCGCATCATCATTGCTCTACTAGCGACCGCGGTCGCTTTGGGCTTGGTCGCAACAATCTTTGTCACCTTTACCGCACCGCTCAGTACTGCCAAAGCCGCCGACACCACCTTGCCCCCGATTGCGAGCCCAACCACTTCGCTCAGCCCAACCCCTTCGCCCAGCCCGAGCCCGACGGCTTCGCCGAGCCCAACTGCAGTAGTGGCCCCCGTCCCAATCAAAGTTCGCGAACCCAAACCCGCAAGCCGAACCCGCAAAGCTCGAAATGTGCCAGCACTGCCGCGCGACGATCATCAGGGCCGCCGAATCGTTTATGACAAAGCACTGATGACGGTCTGGGTGATGAGCAAAAGCAATGAAGTGCTCGGCCGGTACCCGGTGGTTGGCCGCTTTGATCGGCCGGTCATGGGGACCTATCGCATCTTCTCTAAGTCGAAAGTCGCTTACAACCCGAATTCAAAAGTCACGTTTAACCACATGATGCGCTTTACTTACGGCCCTGATACCAAATCGCCAATCGGCTTGCATGCGATCCCACGCTACTACGATGGCACCGCAATGCACTCAACGAAACAACTTGGATTAGCGATTGCAGCCGGTGGATGCGTACGTCTTTCCGAGGAAGCCGCCGCCGCCATTTACAAGTGGGCCAAAGTGGGCGACAGAGTCATCGTCCTGCCATCGCCGTAGCAAGTGCCTTACTTAGTGCCTTGACGCCTTTAAGGGCAGGCGATCTCGGTGCAACCTCCGAAAGGAGTGCACCCTGCGCCACCGCATTTCGATAGCCACCGGCGTCAAATGGGATTGCCACTACCGGCAGGTTGATGCCGCCATCTTGCAAGGCGGCTATTGCTGAACTGCCGCTACGGCGATCCCCAGATCGAATTAGTGCCACCACGATCGGAGCGTTAGCTCCAAGCTGGTTAATCGTTGGCAGTTGCGCAATTAGGCGGCTAATCGCCAGCGGGTCATCGCGGGTGACAGCAACTACTACATCAGCCGCAGTAAGCCCGGTGATCGCTGCAGCATTTCGCCGAGAAGATAACAAGGTGCCACCACCATGCTGCACCACCCCACCTTCGTCTTCAATACACGGACCAACATCAATAACTGTTTTAGCAAAGGTGGCCCGAGCGATATCCCAAATTGAAGTCAGTGCACTGTGTCGCAGATCGGGCCAACGCTCAGTGCGCGGAATACCCCCCAATACGTGCAATTGACCGCGCAGCACGCTGGAACTCAACTGAAGTGAACGACTATTTAGAGTGCCATTATCGGCATTGCGGCAGGCAACGACAATCCCATTAGAGTCTTCGATAATGCCCAGGTTGAAACAGATCGCCGGCGCATAAGTATCGGCATCAACGAGGCAAGTACGAGACCCCTCACGTGAGAATTCATCAGCGAGCGCAATAGCAATTGATGTTCGCCCCGGAGCGCCAGCCGGCCCCCAAACCGCAACAGTTTGCCCAAGTGGCGGCGAAGCTCCTTGGCCAGAATCAAGGGTCTGGTGCTGCCAATTACCGGTATCCCAGACCCCTGCTGCCCCGTTCACAATCTCGGTTGCAACCGCTCGCATCGTTAACTCGGCCGATGACTTAATTTGCACAAAACGACTCACTCCAAGTACTCGCAGTAAATGCGCATCGGCTTCATCCGATGAAAGCCCGATTACCGTTCGCTGGCCCCCCAATAGGCGCGCGACAATATCTGGGCTGATACGCGGAACTTGGCCGTTCAACACAATCGGCATGTTCGGGTCGGTCGCGGCGGCTGCGAGAAGATCCGCCGCATCAAGTGATCGACGAGCGACAGTGATACCCGCCGCAGGTGCACCTGCAACTAAGGCACTCTCGCCCGCATAGCCCGCGGCCGCGAGAATGATCGCCGTCATGATGTTGGTTGGCTTGTTATCGGCACCGACACCAAATCAATAAAACCCGAGCGCGCCGCAGCAACTAGTTGGGCAGCACCGTCAGCGGGTACTTCAACCACCACCGCGATTTCGCCACCGATGCCAACGGTATCAACGGCAGCTTCAGCAACTGTTACTCGCGAAAACACGAGCACGGGCTTCGCGGTTATGCCACCGGCAACCTCAGCCGGTGTCGACCAAATGTCGACAATATCTCCTGTCGCTAAGTTCACCGGGGCATGCAATGGGTCAACCGGAAGTGTCACCAAGCGCGCATCAAGTAACGGCGCATAGCCAAGGGCGCCACGGGGGATCAGATCACCAGCCGCCACGGGCCAACGTAGTTTCCCGGTCAGCGGCTCACCGGCCGGTAGGTATTGGTCTTGGGCCTCACCAAGTGCCACGGTTACGGGGGTGGCCATCGGTACCGAACCAATGGATAAGTCGCTGCTTGCGCGCCAGACGGTGGTTGTCTGCTCACCACGCGAGAGCAGGAAGGCCCCGGCAAACATCGCCACCACCATGATGGCCAGGCCCACCCAAAGGCGAAGATCACGCCAGCGCACGATTCGTAAACGTTTCGCTGGTACTTGACTTGTAAGTTGACTTGTTAGTTGACTATTAAGCACTGCCATTTGCTCCCCCAGCATTGAAAATACGTGGCACTAGTTTCACTCGAAACTAGAAAGTCAGCGGAAAGTTATCCACAGACCGAATTTAGCCGACTACGGACAGCGGAAAATTTGGCACCATTGGCCCATGCCCCTCCGCTTTCTAACCCTCGCCGATGTCGCCGATGCCTTAAATATTTCAGCAGCGCAGACTTACGCGTTGGTGCGAAACGGTGAATTACCAGCAATCAAAATCGGCGGGCGGGGTCAGTGGCGTGTCGAAGCGGCTGAGCTGGAAGCGTTCATCATGCGGATGTACCAAGTAACCCAGGATTTCGTTAAATCCCACCCCTTCAGCCATGAGTCTGCACCGCTATCACCGCAGTGAGTGAAATAGTTGAAACGTGGCCAATTTGGCCAGCACCACGTACGGTGAGATCACAGAAATCAGCCCCCACCCCCGCAAGTTCACCGACATGTATCACTCCATCACCGGTATGCACCCGAACCCCAGAACCGGCCAATTGCCGCAGATACCGTGGCCAGGTCAGCCCTGGGATTACCGGGCCCGAACCTTCATCACGTAGGCCCACCGCCAGCCCCGATATGGCGATCACCGCAGCGCTGCGAAGTGCCCACACTTGCTCGTCTGGGCCCGCTATGACAATTAAGTCAGCGCCCACATCGACCACGGCCCCATAAATCACCGGCAACCCGCCCACCGAGATACCCACCCGGCCGGTGGTCGCCAGCAGCCGGTCGACTAGCCGTACCCGGGCCTGCTCCACCTCCACCAAGCCGGTCGCCTCGGCGATGACTTCGGCATCACAACGAGATTGATAGCCAGCGGCCGCATGCGCCAGTAGATCATCTGGATTGGTAATAGTCATCAAGAAATAACCTCCAAATCAACAGGTTTGAGCAGTGCTGCGCCGGGGCACACTTTGAGCATGATGATTCTCGCTCACCTGCGGACAACCCCGGGAAAGTTATCCACAGCGAGCTGGTAGCTGCCATTGACAGGCCA
>WLLZ01000064.1 GCA_009700485.1 Actinomycetota bacterium
AATGATCGCGTTGCTCGCCAAAGTGAGCTCTGGCCCGGTGGCAGCACGCACTTCATCAACGCTGACACCGGGTGCGGTTTCGACAAGCACCAGGCCACCAGGGGCGACGTCGATCACGGCCATATCGGTGATTATTCGATTTACCACCTTTTTGCCGGTGAGCGGCAGGGAGCACTCGTCAACGATCTTGTGGGTGCCATCGCGGGCGACATGCTCCATCATGACTATGACCAAGCGCGCACCGTGCACTAGATCCATCGCACCGCCCATGCCCTTGACCATTTTGCCGGGGATCATCCAATTGGCGAGATCACCGGTGGTTGAAACCTGCATCGCGCCCAAAACCGCCGCGTCAATATGGCCGCCGCGAATCATCCCAAAACTGGTAGCCGAATCAAAGAATGATGCGCCCGGCAACACGGTGACAGTTTCTTTACCGGCATTGATGAGATCGGGATCGACGTGGCCATCCTCGGGGTAGGGTCCGGTGCCGAGAATCCCATTTTCGCTTTGCAATATAACGTTGACACCAGCCGGCAGATGGTTCGGGATCAGGGTAGGCAGGCCAATTCCGAGATTTACGTACTGGCCATCGGTTAGTTCTTCACCAACACGTGCTGCCATCTCTTCGCGGGTCCAGGTCATGATGGGTTCCTAACGGTGCGGCGCTCGATGCGCTTGCCGGCAACTTGCTCGGGGGTCAGGGCTACTACCCGCTGCACGAAAACTCCGGGCACGTGCACATGTTGGGGATCAATTTCACCGGGCTCAACAAGTTGCTCAACTTCGGCAATGGTGATTCGCCCAGCGGTTGCGGCGAGGGAGTTGAAGTTACGGGTGGCCTTATCAAAAACCAGGTTGCCGGTGGTGTCACCGACGCTTGCCCGCACAAATGCGAAGTCGGTGGTGATGCCGCGCTCGAGCACGTAATCACGTAGCTGACCGCGCACCTCGAACGCGCGAACCTCTTTCGGCTGGGAGGCAACGGCCACCGTGCCATCGGGGTTGTGACGAAGTGGCATCCCGCCTTCGGCGACGAAAGTGCCGACACCGGCAGGGGTGAAAAAGGCAGGAATACCAGCGCCGCCGGCGCGTAGCCGCTCAGCGAGGGTGCCCTGTGGCACGAGTTCAACTTCGAGTTCGCCGGTTAGGTATTGACGCTCGAACTCCTTGTTCTCACCGACATAAGACGAAGTCATTCGCGCAATGAGTCCCGCGCGTAGCAGCAACCCAAGGCCCCAGTCATCGACACCGCAGTTGTTGCTCACGACATCAAGGTCGGTCGGTTTGGTTTCTAGTAATGCGCTGATCAGGGTGTCGGGGATACCAGATAGCCCGAAGCCGCCGACGGCGATACTCGACCCACTAGTGATATCGGCTACCGCATCACGTGCGGACGCCACCACCTTGCTCATGATTCATCGACCTTTCTTTAGGTCGTTCGCTTACCGAAGCAAAAATTCTTAAAGAAGTTCCAAGATGGTGGCATTGGCCATGCCGCCACCTTCACACATCGTCTGCAGTCCGTACTTGATGTTGTTACGACGCATGTGATGCAGCATGGTAGTCATGATGCGAGCACCAGATGCACCTAGTGGGTGGCCCAGTGCGATGGCACCGCCATTTGGGTTAGTCAGGGCCGGGTCAGCGCCGATCTCTTGATACCAGGCACCGAGAACGGAGGCGAAAGCCTCATTGACCTCGAAGGTGCCGATATCGGCGAGGGCAAGCCCACTGCGCTGCAAAGCCTTTTTGGTCGCGGGTATCGGACCGGTCAACATGATTATTGGGTCAACGCCGGCGAGGGCAAAGGTATGGAAGCGTGCCAGGGGCTTGAGCCCGAACTCGCGGGCTTTCTCCGATGAGGTTATGAGCATCGCAGCGGAACCATCGGAGATCTGCGAGGCATTACCGGCGGTGACAACACCACCGTCCTTGAACGGGGTCTTCAAACCTGCGAGGGATTCCAAGGTGGTACCGGCACGGATCCCCTGATCGGTGCTGACAACTCCACTTGCTGTGGTGATCGGGATAATCTCGTCAGCAAATAGACCAGCCGCGGTGGCTGCAGCGGCCCGCTCATTTGAGGTTACCGCGATCGCATCAAGGTCAGTGCGGCTCAGATTCCATTGCTCAGCGATCATCTCGGCGCTGATGCCTTGGCCAACCAAGCCACCGTTATAACGATCAATCATGCGGGGCCCAAATGGACCCTCGCCGCCGGCCGCATTGGAGAACATCGGCACGCGTGACATGGATTCCACGCCACCAGCAATCACGAAGTCATATTGCCCAGCTATCACTCCGGCGGCGCCAAAGTGCGCGGCCTGCTGGCTCGATCCGCATTGCCGATCGATTGATACGCCGGTTACTTCCTCGGGGAAGCCAGCCGCCAGCGCGGCGTTTCGACCGACATTGAAAGCTTGTTCGCCAACTTGCGAGACCGCGCCCCAGATCACGTCATCAATAAGGGCTGGGTCGATACCGGTGCGAGCGATGAGTCCTTGGAGCACCATTGCTGAAAGGTCAACGGGGTGGATACTGCTCAGTGCGCCTTTCTCGGCCTTGCCGATGCCGACCGGGCTGCGCACTGCACCGACGATGACTGCGTCGCGAACCATTATGTCTCCCTTGACTGTTGACTTGATGTTATTGACTTGATGTTTGTTATTGAGGGCCGTACTCGTGTTACATCGAGACGCCACCGTCGACAGGAAGCACAACCCCTGTTACGTATGCGGCTTCTTCAGAGGCAAGGAATCCGACGGCAGCGCAAATTTCGACGGGTTCAGCAAACCTTCCGGCCGGGATACCTGCGGTCATTTCAGCTAGCTTTTCGGCAGGAATTGACGCGATCATTCGCGTTGCCGCATTTGGTGAGATCGCGTTTACGGTTATTCCAAAACGCACAAGTTCTTTGGCAGCTGTCTTGGTAAACCCGATGATCCCGGCTTTCGCGGTGGCGTAATTAGCCTGCCCCGTATTGCCGCGCAAACCGGTATAGGAAGTCACGTTGATCACGCGCCCGTACTCCTGCGCGCGAAAGTGGGGTACGCAAGCACGCGTGAATTTGAAAGTGCCGCCGGCGTGGACCGCGAGAACAGCCTCCCAGTCCTCATCGGTGATTTTCCACAGGACGTTGTCACGCAAAATGCCGGCGTTGTTAACCATTACGTCAATGCGCCCGAATCTTTCAATCGCGGTGTCGACAACCCGCTGCACATCATCAGTTTCACTCACGTCTGCCTGAATCGCCGTTATCCCAAGACCGGCGACCGCCGCCTCAAGTACGTCACCATCGAAATCGACAGCGATGGTGTCCGCGCCGGCAGCTTTGAAGAACTTGGCCAGCTCTAAGCCAATACCGCGCGCGGCGCCGGTGATGATGACCGTGCGGCCGGTGTAATCGAAGGTCACGTTTGTCATTGCCACTCCAAGTGTTGGTTATTGCCCTAAACAGCCGGTCTCGGATTTCTCAAGGTATTTCCAAGGAGACTAATGGGCGAGCCTTGGGAGTTGCAGGTCAGGTGGAGAATCTAAGCCGTCACTCACCCAGGTGGCCAGGGCTCTGCGTCCTTCCATCTGGAGAGCGAATCGGGCAAGATGGCCGCGTGAGCACTCACGCAACGCACCCAGAGCTACTAAAAGCGCTGGAGGAGATCGTCAGTGACGCTCACCTATATATAGGTGATTCACAAGTGGCGCCGTTCGTCACTGACTGGACGCGGCGCTTTGGCGGGCCATGTCTTGGGGTGGTGCGTCCAGGGTCCGTAGATGAAATCTCCCAAGTTTTGCTCGCCTGCGCCGCAGCCGGGGTTCCGGTTTTACCCCAGGGCGGCAACACCGGGCTAGTAGGTGGGTCGGTGCCGGCAGCAGGTGGCGGCCAACCGCCAGTCATCATTTCCATGCTACGGCTAACTGAACTTGGTGAAGTAGACAAACTTTCGGGGCAAGTAACAGTCGGAGCCGGTGCCACCTTGGGAGAAGTGCAGCGCCACGCGGTGCGAGCCGGTTGGCGATACGGGGTCGACCTCGCCGCCCGCGACTCAGCGACTATCGGTGGCACGGTGGCCACTAACGCAGGTGGCATCCACGTAATTGCCCACGGCATGACGCGCGCACAAGTTGTTGGTATCGAGGCGGTGCTCGCCGATGGTTCGGTCATCACGCATCTAAGTGGGATGTTAAAAGACAACACCGGTTACGATTTAGCGGCATTGCTCTGTGGTTCGGAGGGCACCCTTGGGGTCATCACCGCGGTTCGCGTTCGCTTACGTCGGCCCCTTGGCCGCACGACCGTGAGTTTGATCGGTGTCGGTTCCTACTCTGAAGCACTCGAACTCATGTCGCGCGCGGGGGTAGCGTCAGATTCGAATGCTCCCGGGTCACGATTACTTGCCGCGGAGGTAATCGACGAACCAAGTATGGATTTGGTTTGTGCTGTTGCCGATCTGCCATGGCCGCTGGAACAACGCTGGCCGATTGTTGTGCTGCTCGAAGTAGTTGACGGCGGCGACGGTTCTGGTCTACCACTTGATGAGTCAGCTGACGCCGTCGTAGCTTTCGACGCGGCAGACCAACTGCGCCTATGGGCTTATCGCGAACGGCAGGCCGAAGCATATGGAACTACCGGTGTAGTTCACAAACTTGATGTGTCGGTACCACTGCCGGAACTTGCGGCATGTGCGGACGAACTTGTTGCACTTATCAATACCTTGCCCGATGTCGAGACCTCGGGCATCTTCGGGCACCTGGCCGACGGCAACATGCATGTTGAGATTGTTGGCCCGGAGGCCGATGACCTTCGAGCAGATCTTGCGGTGCTCGAATGCGTTGCGCGTTACGGGGGTTCAATTTCTGCTGAACATGGTGTCGGCCGCGCTAAGGCGGCGGATCTTCACCTTTGCCGATCGGCCGCTGAAATAGCGGCAATGCGAGCGATCAAGAGGGCACTAGACCCGCAGGGGCTAATGAACCCCGGAGTGCTATTCGATTAGTGCTGATTCTTAGTCTCGACAATTTATCCGAATGTCGTTAGCCATTGCGTCGCCCGACCAGCAGCGGCTAAGAAACGGGCGTCGACTGAACGGAGACGCTCCTGAAGCGTTTGCAGGTCGACAAGATTGGTGGCCAACAAGGCGCCGACGAAGTTGAGGTCTTTTTCCCTGCCCGCGCATAGTTTAGCCGCGCACAGGTCGTGTACGTCGAGGCACCAACCGGTGAATTGAGGCTGCCCACTTAGCGCGGCTGTGTTTTCGTTCTGCACCTTTACTAACCGGGTGCGCCATCCAACCGGAAGTATGACTGTAGTGAGGTCAACCCCGTCAATACTGAATCCATGCTCCCTCTCGAACGGTGACCACTCGCCGGCTACGCCTTCAATCGCGTCTGCCAGGCGAGCAGTTTCTTCATTGCTACTGGCGATCGGCAGGATGTCGCACTCGAGCGACATCGTGGCCTCGGCTGGTAGTTGGTTCTCGTCATAAGTTCCCAGGATCGCCTGTGAACCAACCACAATGACTTCTTGCTGCCTGATTATCTGGCAAGAGGTGCGGATTGCATGCTCGAGTTAACTGCGCTTCATCTATTTACCGCCGAAAGCACCTCTTGCCGCTTCGACTCAGCCAAGATTCCACCAAGCGGAGACACTTCACGCATCTGGATTGAATCGATGCTAATCGAGGTCATAACTTGACGGATCGCACGAAGGTCGTCGGCAGCAACGAGCGCAGCCCATCGATCTAAGTTCCGCAGGTGTGGCTGACCGCGTGTCGAGCCCCGAAACCGGTTTAGATTTTCGACAATAACTGGCCGCCAAACTTGCCAAGACTCCGGGCTCAATTCCAGCGCGAGTCGTTCGTGGAGTCGCCAACGGCGTTCACTTGACCGGTCCAACTCGACCCGCACGGACCTCCGCGTTACTTCAAGGCGGTGGCCCATACACGACAGCAGTCGATCGAGCATTTCGTCGCTTAAGTCGATTCGCCTATGCATCATCTGGCTCAAACTTGGCTGCTTCACACCGCTTAACTCCGCTAGCTTGGCCTGCGTGATACCGACATCGACCATTACTTGCTGCAGGATCTCGGCACGTTCCATGCGAAAAGCATAGCACACAATACTATGTTAGTTGAGTTCCAGCAGGGCCCTTAGCTCCGCAGCATCATCAACAATGGAAACCGCTCCGGCGTCGGTCAACTCCGCGCGCGACCCATAACCCCAGAGCACCCCGATGGTTGGGATCCCGAACGCTTTGGCCCCGAGAACGTCATGGCTGCGATCACCGACCATATGGATGTCGGTGGCGCCCGGATCTTCAATACCGAGTTCTTCGAGGGTGTGGGCAATGACATCAGCCTTATGTTGGCGGGCACCATGCATTTCGGCGCCACCGATAAAGGTGAAATAGCCGTCAAGCCCAAAGTGGGTCAGGATGCGGGTTGCTGATTCGGTGGGCTTCGAAGTCGCGGTAGCGATAGTTGCGCCTTGGGTTTGGAGGTCGGCGAGAATTTCTGGCAGCCCCGGGTAGACGGCGTTTTCATACTCACCAACGTCGTGGTATCGCTCGCGATATTTGGCGATCATCCGCGTGCTCTCCGCTGGGGTTACCCCAAAATGATTGATGAAGGTGTCAACAAGTGGCGGGCCGAGAAAGCTGCGCATGGCATCGTCATCAGGGCCTTCCAGACCAATGTCAGCGAGGGCGTAGCGAATGCAGGCGATAATGCCGGGCGCTGAATCGGTAATGGTGCCGTCAAGGTCAAAGAGCACTACGCGCGAGTTGGTCACCGCGGCATCATGTCATGATCGAACATTGAGCCCACGTATGGGAACCTTGGCTGGTGTCAATCATGGTGGTGGCCCATCGCGGCTCGAATAAGGATGAACCGGAGCACAGTTTGGCCGCCTATTTGTTGGCCGTGGAGGAAGGTGCTGACGGGGTTGAGTGTGATGTTCGACTTAGCGCGGATGGCACCTTGGTATGTGTTCACGACCGCAGGGTGAGCCGCACGAGTGATGGCCGCGGAGTGGTTTCGGCGCTGACCCTGCCCGAACTTGAGCTCCACGATTTCAGCGGCGGGCCGTCAGTTTGGCGTGATTTTGAAGACCCGCGGCCCGATGAAACAAGAAGTCAGATTTTGACGTTACGCACCATGTTGGCGACACTGCTTGACGCCTCACCAACTATCACCTTCTCAATCGAGACCAAGCACCCAACGCGTTACGGTGCTTACGTGGAGTCGTCCCTCGTCGAACTTCTTGAGTACTTCGGCCTACTGCGACCAGCGAAGGATGGATCTTCACGGGTTCGCATGATGTCATTTAGTTCTTGGGCGTTACGGCGCATGCATCAGATGGCGCCGGGTACTCCGACCGTGTTGCTGATGGATCGCCTGTTCCTGTGGCGGAAAAACGGTTGGCTGCCCCGTGAGGTTGACATCGCGGGCATCTCGATTGAGGCGCTGCGCAAACACCCGGAGTATGTGGCGGTTGCGCACGGTAAAGGCCATCAGGTACATGTCTGGACAGTTGATCAACCGGCTGATGTCGCGCTTTGCGTTGAGACCGGAGTCGATGCAATTATCAGTAATAAGCCTGCCATGGTGCGAGAGGTTTTGGGCATTGCGTAGATTTGCGTCATGGGTAAACAATCGAAGATGGCCAAGCAGGTAAAGCAGGCAGCTGCCGATGGTGTGACGGGCAAGAATGTCGATGCGGCGGATGTGCCAGTTGTTGGGCTGCGCGAGCCATGCCCGTGCGGTTCGGGCCGCCGCTACAAGGCCTGCCACGGTAAATCTTCGGGCTCAGTTAGCACCCTGCGGGCCTTCGAAGGGTTCGCCTCCGAGTGCGACCTCATCGCGATGCGCGAACTCGTGCCGGCGGCCACCGCACCTTTGACCTTGAACGATGGTTCTGGTCGCGTCGTAACAATTGCCTCGGTTTTGCCGATGGCATGGCCCGCTCTGGTGCGCGCCGATGGCACGATCATGTTGGGCTTGCAGGTGAACACCGACAACGGTGATGTCAGCTGTGATCTTGGCTCGGCATTGGCCCGCGCTTTGGAGACCGAACCCGGTAATCCGGTGCCACCAACTCGCGACATGGCGGGTGCACCCAGGCTGCAGGATTTAGTGGATGTTACGGTGCCGCTGGCCATCAGCGTGCACGAAGGTTTTGACTTCTGGATCGATGGTGATGAAATGACCACGGAGATGAAAGAATCGTTGGAGCGGGCAAATTCATACGCACACCCGACGACGCGACTTAAATCTGTGGAGGCGGCCTACTGGACCGAAATGGGCCCCAAGGAGCACCTTCGGTGGGTAATGCCGCAGGAGGAAGAACCGCTACTGAATGCACTGTCACGCTTGCACGCGCGCGAAGAAACGTCGCTCGGTGAGAACACTCGCTTGGTCGGCATGTTCCGAGCGCAGGGCCTGATGGCTCCGGTTTGGGATTTACCGCTGGGATTTGGCGCTGAGGCCTGCGAAGTGCCAGCGGCTAAGTTCGCTGAGCGCCTCGCCGCTGCACTGAAAGAGAGCGCGCCGCTTACGGATTCGGAACGTCGGGCGCGGGCGGGTCTGACGACACGTCAGGTGACTTTGCGTTAGCCGCTTTATTCTGCGCTAGTACATCGGTGGCTAACGTAGGCCACATGACTGGTGTGGGAGTATCGCGCGGTCCGGTCCAAGGTGCTGGGGTGGCGTCTAATCTGCGCAGCAATGCGTACATCGGAAACTCATAGGTTGCTCGAATCCTGCGAAACATCTCCCACGCATCCTCGATTTCAACCTCGATAGGGAAGTCAGATCTGCGCAGGATGTCAACGGCGTAATCAAACTCCGTGCGAGTAAGAGTCGATGTCATTGTTTCCGCACCAGTGAAACGGTTAAAGCGGGTCTCCGCTAGCGCATTTGAAGTATCGGTCGCTGCGGCCTCGTGAACCGCGGCTATCGCGGCGTCGCGGGCCGGCACCTTAAGTTGCTCAGGTCTGACTTGACTACCACTCGTGACTTTGCGCGCCCAGAGACTCCGGAACGGCACATAGTAAAGTCTCGATTTATTCGCTGCGAAGAAGACATACAGCGTCTGAACTGATTCAGAGCCATGCAGCAAAGTGACGTATGCGGGAGTGCGTGGCAAACTGGCGTTGAGTGCAATCATCAGAGCGCTGGCATCCATGGCGCTTAGCAGTGAAACCAAGAAGTGTCTGGTTCCGCGGCCAGATCGGACATACATCAACATCGGGTACGTGATATGAGTCATGCGCAATTTTGCCGCCCATGGTGCCCACTTACCTAAATGCATCGGCAGATCCGGAAGTGATTTAGCGAGGGAAATCCGCGAAAGTAGTTCAGGGCCCCAGGCGGGCTCACCGGCATCCGTTGCCATGAGGGTCACCGGGACTTCACGGTCGATGAAGGTCTGGTAGAGGGCAGGCAGGTACCCGATCATTAATGCAATCACTACCGGGCCTGTTATGGCGGCAAAGAAATCAAGCAGTGTCGCATTGCTACTGCCGTTGTCATAGGCAAAGCCCAGTGTCAGCAAACTTGATCCAGATTGGACAATTGAAGCCCCGAGTGGTTGCCCGCTGATTCCGTAGATCAAGAATCCGTAGGCAAAGATGTAGCACATCAGCCAAGTGATTAGTAGCGCGATGATGATCAAAGGGCCGGCCCAGGCAAGTGCAGCGTCACGCCCCATATAGGTACGGCTAACTTTCGCGATTAACCGGCTAGCGCCGACAACACCGTTGATCACCAAATCTGTGATGAGAGAGCGCAAATTTCGCGGAACCACCACGGTGCGTAGCAGGCTCAGCGAGGT
>WLLZ01000065.1 GCA_009700485.1 Actinomycetota bacterium
CCATTTAAGACGATGGCTATTACCGTTGAGGGCGAGCTCCCCGCTGGCGTTACCGCCAAAGACGTCACCTTGGCGATCATCGCCAAGATCGGCACCGGTGGTGGCCAAGGGTACGTACTGGAATATCGGGGTTCGGCAATTCGCGGACTTTCGATGGAGGGCCGTATGACTTTGTGCAACATGTCGATCGAGGCGGGGGCGCGTGCCGGCATGGTGGCTCCTGACGAAACAACCTTCGACTACGTCAAAGGTCGCGAACATGCACCCACCGGGCAGGACTGGGACGACGCCGTTGCGTATTGGCGCACACTGCCCAGTGATGCCGACGCGGTTTTCGATGCTGAAGTCTTCCTTGATGCATCGACACTCAGCCCTTATGTAACTTGGGGCACCAATCCGGGCCAAGGCCTACCGCTTTCAGCTTCGGTGCCCTCACCCGATGATGCGCTCGACGAAGTAGAGCGCGGTGCCATCGAGCGAGCACTCGAATACATGGACTTAGTGCCTAGAACGCCACTTCGTGAAATTGCGGTGGATACTGTTTTTGTCGGCTCTTGCACCAACGGTCGCATCGAAGATCTTCGAGTTGTTGCCGACGTACTGCGTGGGCGGCAGGTGGCCGACTCGGTGCGAATGTTAATTGTGCCGGGTTCGGTGCGCGTCAAACTACAGGCCGAAGCTGAAGGATTGGACTCGGTGTTCATAAATGCTGGCGCCGATTGGCGTGAGGCGGGGTGCTCAATGTGTTTAGCCATGAACCCGGACAAATTAGCCCCCGGGGAGCGCAGTGCCTCCACTTCAAATCGGAACTTCGAAGGCCGTCAAGGCCCGGGTGGTCGCACCCACCTGGTGTCGCCGGGAGTAGCAGCGGCCACCGCGGTGGTCGGTACCTTGGCCGCTCCCGCTGACCTTCCAAACCTCGTTTAAGGAGCAGGCAATGGATGCATTTACCACCCATACGGGTACCGCGGTGCCACTGCGGCGAAGTAATGTCGATACCGATCAGATCATCCCCGCCGAGTACCTCAAGCGGATTTCTCGCAACGGTTTTGAGGATGGGCTATTTGCTTCTTGGCGTAAAGATCCCGAGTTTGTCTTGAATCAGCAGCAGCACGACGGTGCCACTATCTTGGTCGCCGGTCCCGATTTTGGTACCGGATCTTCACGTGAGCACGCCGTTTGGGCTTTGCAGAACTATGGGTTCAAAGTTGTTATTTCCTCGAGATTCGCAGATATTTTCCGGGGTAACTCGGGTAAGGGTGGGCTGCTGACGGCGCAGGTTCCGCAGGAAACCGTTGAGGCGCTTTGGTCACTGATTGAGGCGGACCCGTCGACGGCGGTAACTGTCGACCTAGATAAGCAGCAGATTCGGGCGGGCCAACTAAGCGCCGAATTCGACGTTGATGGCTATGTGCGCTGGCGGCTGATGGAGGGCTTGGACGATATTGGCATCACTTTGCAGTCGGTGGATTTGATCACAGCCTTCGAAAAGCAACGTCCGGGAATCACCCCCACCACCATTTGAACGTCTTTCTGCCTTCAGCCAGCATGAGGTTACCAACATCACGGTGTGTCGAATGGCGTAATCCCTTAATTAGCAATAGTTTTTCCCCTGTCGACATCCGTCGATTTTGATCTAACGTCGATCCTCCTGGAAGGTTTTTCCCGTGAATAAGGCAGATTTGATTGATTCGGTGGCCGCAAAACTCGGTCACACCAAGCGCGACGTAACCGACATCGTTGAATCCTTCATCGAGGAGACCAAAAAGGCTGTTGCCAGCGGCGAGCGCGTTGCTCTCAGCGGCTTCGGCATCTTCGAGGCTCAGGCCCGCAAGGCCCGCCTGGGCCGTAACCCACGTACTGGTGAAACGGTGCAGATCAAGGCCACGAAGACCCCTAAGTTTCGCGCCGGCGCGGAGTTCAAGGCGGTAGTTTCGGGAAATAAGAAGGCTGCTGCTAAGAAGGCTCCGGCTAAGAAGGCTGCTGCGAAGAAGGCTCCGGCTAAGAAGGCTGCTGCGAAGAAGCGCTAAGCAAATTGTCCGCGCGAATGGCCCACCAAATTGGTGGGCCATTCGCTTTTGACGGCTCGGAAGCGCATCTATTGTGGCAGGTGAATTGAATCCACAGCGCCAGTTGGCGACAGTGCAATAGCTAGTCGCTGGCCAACACGTAATTGAAGGAACACCGATTCGGTTACCTGCTGCTCGGTAACTTGTAGCAGCAAGCCCTCCTCTGTTGCAACTTGCGCAACTCCGTTCGGCAGCCAGCGGTGGAAAGTAGCCGCAATCATTGTTTGGTATTTCGCTGTAATGCGGATTCGGTAGCTGCTCCGACACCAATACGAATCGCATCCCAAAGGTCTACTTGGGTGTCAACGTCGCGATGCACGCGCGCTAGGTCATGGCGCTGTGATGCATTCTCCGAAAGTCCGATCTCTACGTAGCCGAGTGCTGCATGGCGAGCGCGTGAGCGTGTACCAAAAGCCGGCGTGCACCCGGCGATGGTGTGAGACATCAACATGGTGGTGCCAATCCCTTGGGTGTCAGCGATGAACGAACGCTCGTATATGCCCGCGTATCGAAGCACGAAATCCATCACCTCACCGGTTAGGCAAGGGAGGTCACCAGCAACGATCGCAATACCTAAGCCTGGTGGGGTGAGCGAGGCCCCGAATAACGCTGCCTCGTTCAGGCCCCGGTTTGGGGATTCAGGGGCCCACAGGTGATTGGCCTCGACCGCAACTTGCTGCACGTCGGAATCGTCGGTCACCACGGTGACCTGGGCAACGGATTCTGATTCACTAAGTGCGCTGAGAACGTCCTGCAGGAAAGCCAAAGCCAGTTCCGGGCGGGCCGGGTCGTCCGCGGGCAGTAGCCGAGTTTTAGCCCCGGTTAGGGCTTTGATGGGTAGCACTATGGCCCAACGGCTTGGTCCGTTGATCAGCCCACCGGTGATGCTCACGGGCACTACTGTGGCACGGTGCATATAACGCGCCGCGACCCCTTGGGTTGGGGCTATCGGGTCACCGTATTTTTGTTGACCCCGCTGCTTAACCTTCTGACGAAACGGCATTGGGAGGGCACCGATAACATCACGATGCAACAAGGTGGCATGGTGGTCGCCACTAACCACATCTCCTGGTTTGACCCGCTCGTGACTTCGCATGTCTTATGGGATAACGATCGGCCGCCGAGATTCTTGGCGAAGGAGTCTGTTTTTCGGGTCCCGATTGTGGGGGCGATTATTACGAGTGCCCAGCAAATTCGGGTATATCGCGAAACCAGCAACGCCACCGATGCGGTGCGCGATGCCATAGCAGCCGTTAATTGCGGTGAGTGTGTGGTGGTTTATCCAGAAGGCACCATCACGCGCGAACCGGACCTTTGGCCGATGACCGGCAAGACGGGGGCAGCCCGGATAGCGCTGGCCGCCGGTTGCCCATTGATTCCGATGGCGCAATGGGGGGCTCAAGATGTGATGCGCCCATACCGCAAGGAATTTCGCATCCTGCCGCGTAAAACCATGAAGATCTTGGTTGGGCCAGCCATCGACTTGTCAGATTTACGAAATCGCCCGCTCGATGCCGATACATTGCACCTTGCAACGAATCGATTGATGGATGCCCTTACCGGGCTGCTCGCGCAAATTCGTCAGGAGACCCCACCCGAGGAGCGTTACGTGTTTGACCGTGAGGAGCATTCGTGACCGAAGTTCGGGTTGCCATCATGGGCAGTGGGTCTTGGGGCACCGCATTTGGCATGGTGCTCGCCGACGCCGGGTGTGAGGTGCTGATGTGGTCGCGCGAGGCTGCGGTGGCTCGGCAGGTTAATGAGGAGCATTTGAATTCTGCTTACCACCCCGGTATTACTCTGCCCGCTAAATTACGTGCGACAACTGATGCCAGCAAGGCTCTCGCGGGAGCTTCGATCGTGGTGCTCGCGTTGCCGTCTCAAGTATTGCGGGCCAATCTACAAACTTGGAAAGACGAGTTAGCCCCCGGAAGTGTGCTCGTAAGTTTGATGAAAGGCATTGAGTTCGGCACTTCGCTGCGGATGAGTGAAGTCATTGCAGAAGTCACCGGGGTTGAGCCCGGCCGCATCGCGGTGATTTCTGGCCCAAACTTGGCCGGTGAAATCGCGCGGCGCCAGCCAACGGCAACAACGGTCGCCTGCGCCGATGAGGCCAGCGCTTTGGCACTGCAGGAAGCCTGCACCACTGACTACTTTCGCCCGTACTGGACAACTGATGTGGTCGGCACTGAGATCGGGGGTGCGGTCAAGAACGTAATCGCACTTGCCAACGGTATCGCGGTCGGTATGGGGCTCGGAGAGAACTCGCAGGCCTCTTTAATTACCCGGGGGCTCGCTGAGATGGCTCGCCTCGGTGTTGCCCTTGGAGCCGACCCGCTGACCTTCCAGGGCTTAGCGGGCGTCGGGGATCTGGTGGCCACCTGCCAATCACCCCTATCGCGCAACCGCTCCTTCGGTGAAAACCTTGGGCGCGGTTTAACGGTTGAGCAAACGATCGAAGTTACCAAGCAGACCTGCGAGGGCTATAAGAGTTGCCAGCCGATTCTTGACCTAGCCAAACTTTACAACGTAGAAATGCCAATCACCGAGCAGGTGGTAGCCGTGCTTCATCACGGTCAGTCCCCGAAAATGATGGCCTCTGCATTTATGTCCCGCGATACTAAGCGCGAAAGTGCGCTCACCTAGGTCTTACGTGAGCACCGAGTCCAAAGCCTGCTTGAGATCACGCCAGAGGTCGTCGGCATTTTCAATGCCGAAGGATAAGCGGATTAAGTTCTCGGGGACGCTCGCGCTTTCAAGTGGCCAGCGGCGCCGACGTTCAAGGAGCGACTCAACTCCACCAAGGCTGGTCGCATAAGTCCAAATATCGGTATTTTCGCAAACCTCATCTGCCGCATCGGAGCCTTGGGAAATATCGATGGCCGCCATAGTGCCAAACCCTGGGTAGCGCACCCTTGAGACTGCCGGGTGCTCTGCCAACAGAGCAACAATCGATTTGGCATTCTCCTGTGCCTTTTCAATGCGAATGGCCAAGGTGCGGATACCCCTTAATGCCAAATAGCAGTCAAAGGCACTTGGCAGTGCACCGAGGAGAACTCGCCGCGTGCGAATCTTCTCGGCAATCTCAGGGTCGGTTGAGACTAAGGCACCGAGTAGCAAATCTGAGTGTCCGCTCAATGCTTTGGTGACACTGTGCATGACGATGTCAGCGCCGTCGTTAATTGGCTGCTGCAAAATGGGGGTAGCGAAAGTGTTATCGACCAAGACCAAGGCGCCGTTGGCGTGAGCGGCGGTAATACAGGTGGGTAGATCAGCAACCTGCAGCATTGGATTTGTTGGTGATTCAATCCACAGCATGGCTGCGCCCTTGCAGGCGGCCACTACAGCGGTGGTGTCGTCAACTTCAACAATTCGAAGTTGGATCCGGCCAATCTCCTCAAGTTCGCGCAAGCGCACAGCCACGCCCGTGTAGGCAGCACTTGGCGCAACCACCACCGCGCCCATTGGTACGAGGTCCATGGCGGCATTTGCGGCGGCCATTCCCGAGGCGAATACGGTCGCGAGCCCACCTTCGAGCCCACCGATAACGTCTTCGAGTGCATGTGAGGTGGGGGAGTCGTAACGTGCGTACTCCATGGGGCCACCCGCGATAAAACTGGAGGCTGGCGCGATCGGGGTGTTGAGCGGCGCATCGGGGACGCGCTCTGGCCGCCCGGCTGACACCACAAAGGTTTCAACGGATTGGCCGTGGCCGGTGGTGCCTTCAGGAACGCTAGGTACGGGCATGGCATCAAGATTAGCCATGCACCCGGTGGTTATCGACTCAGAGTCCAGCAGATACGGTCTGAGGGTGGACCGGGTTCGCATTGCGGTGATCTTCGGTGGCCGAAGCGGTGAGCATCACATCTCCTGTGTCAGCGCCGGGGGCATTCTGCGGGCCTTGAATCCTGAGGTTTACGAGGTGATCCCAATCGGTATCACCCAGGCTGGTCACTGGGTGTTGCAGGACAATGACGCCGACCGTTTTTCCATTCAAGGTGGAGTGCTGCCGTCTGTTGATCGTAATGCGCCCGAAGTCGCACTCAATGTTGATCCGACGTCTGCGGGCTTGACCATCCACCGGCCAAATCAAGTACCTGAATCCCTTGGTCGCGTAGATGTGGTGTTCCCGGTGCTACATGGCCCCTGGGGTGAGGACGGAACCATTCAAGGACTACTTGAGATGGCCGGAGTTCCCTATGTTGGGTCCGGAGTTCTCGGGTCTGCGCTAGCGATGGATAAAGGTTTCATGAAGGCGGTCTTTCAGCAGGCCGGATTAGCTGTTTCTCCCTACGAGGTGGTTACCGATGCGCAGTGGCTCCTTGATCGCGAAGCTTCACTAGTTCGGGCACAAAGCCTCGGTGAGGTGGTGTTTGTTAAGCCAGCACGCGCCGGATCATCTAATGGCATCACGAAAGTTTGCGATCCCGCGTTACTTGAAGCGGCAATTGAGGCGGCGCGCATTCACGATCCTAAAGTGATCGTTGAGGCAGCCGTTCTTGGTGCACGTGAGATTGAGTGCGGGGTGATTGTTGATGGCGCCCCCAAGGCAAGCCGATGCGCCGAAATCATTGTGCGGTCCGGGCATGAGTTCTATGACTTCGAGGCCAAATACCTAGATGACTCTGTTGAGCTGGTAGTGCCAGCGGATCTTTCGCCCGGGCTAGAGGCGGAGGTTCAAGCGCTGGCAATTCGCGCATTTGAGTCCCTAGCCTGCGAGGGGCTGGCGCGAGTCGACTTCTTCGTGACCGGCGCCGGTGAGGTAGTTGTCAACGAAATTAACACGATGCCAGGTTTCACGCCTATCTCGATGTTCCCGAGAATGTGGGCGGCATCAGGGCTGGATTACCCAGCGCTGATTGATCACCTAGTGCGAGATGCGCTGAAGCGCGGTACCGGGCTTCGTTAGGTATTGGTGAGTACATTTCGTACCTACGTGCAATGATGAGTTTGGACGGGCCGAAGATCATGATCTCCGAGAGGATGCGCCGGGATGTCAGGGCAAAAATCAAATGAGATGCTGGCGGCGGTCTACGAGAAAACGGGCGTCGCCTCTGCTGTGCTCAGCGTGCGTAGCATTAAACGCCCAGATGTTGGGGCCGGCCAAGTTCGGGTGAAAGTTGCATTTTCTGGCATCAACCCAACCGACGTTAAGTTCCGCGGTGGGCGATCCACGCGCCCGATCGAGGGTTTTCAGGTCCCGCATATGGATGGCTCAGGGACAATCGACGCGGTAGGTCCCGGCGTAGACCTAACCCGTATCGGCCAACGTGTTTGGGTGCTACTTGCCGCCCACGAAAGCAAGTGGGGGACGGCTGCAGAGTGGACGGTGGTCAATCAGGACCGAGCTATCCCGCTGCCCGATTCAGTATCCTTCGAGCTCGCCGCAACCCTCGGAGTGCCCGCGGTCACAGCGGCTAATTGTGTTTTAGGTGACGGCCCGGTTGCCGGCCTGGATGTACTCGTTGCGGGCGGCGCAGGTGCGGTGGGCAGCTGCGCGGTGCAATTGGCCCACTGGCAAGGGGCTCGAGTTGCGGCAACGGTTAGTGGTACGGCCAAGGCTGAGATCGCCCGGCAGGCCGGCGCCGACTTCGTGGTGAACTACCGCGACGCCGACGCGATCTCGCAGCTCCAGGCGTGGAGTGTCAAAGTTGCGCGCATCATCGAGTTGGATCTTGGTACTAATTTGGACCTTGACCTGGCCGTTGCGGTGCCGGGGACCTCGATAGTGACTTACGCGCCTACCGGCGAAGACCCGGTGCTTCCAACTCGTAGGTTGATGACCGCCGGGGTTTGCCTGCGATTTATGCTGCTCTATACCCTGCCGGCACCGGCACTTGCCGCCGCCGTTGACGTCGTTTGCGCGGCTCTGGTAGCGGATGCTTTGCGGCTGCCTTCACTTCAGGTTTACGCACTGACTGACATTGTTGCAGCCCACGAGGCCCAAGAAGCTGGCCCAATTGGTCGAGTGTTGATTGAGCTCCCTGCGTAATTAAATTTATTTGCTTAACTGCGGTTAGAGATTAAGTACGGGGCAGGTCAGGGTGCGAGTGATGCCCGGTACCACCTGAATGCTGGCAACAACTAGTCGCCCAAGGTCATCCATGGTGCGCGCTTCGGCCCGCACAATTACGTCGTATGGGCCGGTAACATCTTCGGCAACCACAACTCCGTCAATGTCACGAATTGCCTGAACGACCGTGGCGGCTTTACCGACCTCGGTCTGGATGAGAATGTAGGCCTGAACCACCATGGTGCGAGACTAGCGCCGAAACCACGGCAAAGGGGTACTGATGGTCGATTCGCCGGACGGCACGATTTCTGATTTGGGGGAGTTTGGCCTTATCCAGCGCATCACAGCGGGGGCTGGAGCCGCCAAGCAGGTGATATTGGGTCCGGGCGATGACACTGCAATTGTTGCGGCACCGGACGGCAAGGTGGTTATTACCACCGACCTTATGGTTGAAGGGCGGCATTTCCGCCGTGATTGGTCAACGCCAATTGATGTTGGCCGTAAAGCAGCTGCAGCGAGTCTGGCCGATGTGGCGGCGATGGGTGCTGTGCCTACGGCGCTGGTGGTGGGCTTGGCGGCTCCCGGTGATCTGCCGGTCACCTGGGCGGTGGCATGTACCGCGGGCTTGACCCAAGAAGCTGCGCTAGTTGGGGCCGTGATTGTGGGCGGTGATGTGGTGTCAGCGGAGATGATCACCTTGGCGGTAACCGCGATTGGCGATTTGCAGGGGCGCGATCCGGTATTGCGGAGTGGAGCGAAAGTTGGTGATCAAGTTGCGATTGCCGGGCGTTTAGGTTGGGCCGCGGCGGGGCTCGCAGTGCTTACCCGTGGATTTAGATCACCGAAAGTTCTCGTTGATGCACACCGCTTCCCCGAACCGCCATATTCGGCCGGCCCCGCGGCGGCAAAAGGTAAAGCAACTTCGATGATTGACGTCAGTGATGGGTTGGTGGCAGATGCGAGACACCTTGCTATTGCTTCAGAAGTGGTAATCGAGATCGACACCTCAACCTGGGCGATTGCAGAACCATTGCAGGCGGCGGCCTCCGCGTACAACGTTGATCCACGCGAGTGGATGCTGACCGGTGGCGATGATCACGCCCTGCTTGCCACCTTCCCGGCGAAAGCCAAATTACCTAAACCGTTTTATGCGATCGGTGTCGTAACGGCACCTGGTACCGGTGGTGCAGGGGTGAGCGTTGACGGGGTATGGCGCGCTGAGCCGGGTGGTCATGAGCATTACCGGTAAAACGTTGGCTGACTTAGATTGTTGGGCAAACAAAAAAGCGCGGGTATACACCCGCGCCTTCTCGTGGGAAAGTCCTTAGCCGCGCACGACCTTGCCGGCCTTGAGGCAAGAAGCGCAGACATTTTGGCGCTTTGGGGTCTTGCCTACCAGGGTGCGGACCCGCTGGATGTTGGGGTTCCAGCGGCGCTTAGTGCGAACATGTGAGTGTGAAACGCTGTACCCGAAGCTCGGGCCCTTGCCGCAGACGTCGCAGTTGGCAGCCACTGTGAACTCCTTCATATGCTTGCCAGGCTCGGCGATTTACTGAGCTTGGCCCGATTCGGGTCGTAGGCTGCCCGTGCA
>WLLZ01000066.1 GCA_009700485.1 Actinomycetota bacterium
CATACGTTGGCCGCGGCCTGGGCATCGTGCCAGGTGTCGGATCGGCATTCGCGTCATTGGTGGCTTATATAACGGTTATGTGGGCCATCCTTGGTTTCATTTCAGGGCAGATGAAGTTTCAGTTCATCGCTAAGTTCGGCTTGGATCTGCCGTGGTGGGTGTATGCATTCGTCATCATCGCCTTAATCTTTGTGCTGTCTGCAGCCTCGGTTGATATTGGCGCGAAGTTGTTGGGAATCTTGCTTTCTATTGAAATTATTGCCCTCCTCATTGTGGGCCTGGCGACTTTGATAAATGGGGGACCGGAAGGCGTTAATTTCGGTGCATCGTTTAGCCCATCGTCGATTTTCGAGGGTGGATTTACGGGTGGCGCGGGTATCGCTTTCGCTTTCGCCCTCGCTTCCTTTATCGGGTTCGAAGCAACTGCGATCTACGGTGAAGAATCGAAGGATCCGAAAAAGACAGTGCCAAGGGCTACCTACATTTCGGTGATTTTGATTACGGCCTTATTTGCGATCGTGGGTTTGGGGCTGGTCACCAGCCTTGGGGCTACCGACATTGCGAACAAGGTATTTGAGATTACCGCGATTGACGGTGTGCCATTGTCGGATCCATCCGCGGTTCTCTTTAGCGCATCGACGACATATGTGGGCGCCTGGATGACCGAGTTATTCGGCTGGATCATCCTGACCTCGCTATTTGCCGGCGGTCTTGCCATGCAGAACTCGGCGGCACGCTACTTCTTCGCGATGGGTCGAGCGGGTGTGCTTCCGAAGGCACTTGACCGCACGAATAAGGCGCAGGCACCCTGGGTGGCCACAATCGTGGTTAGCCTCTTCGCGGTGGCAATCACGATCATCTTCATTATTTTCAACTTGGATCCGATCGTGCACATGTTCTTCTGGTTCGGTGCGGTTGCCGTGCTTGCCATTGTTCTTACAGAGATTCTGGTAAGCATCTCGGTGATCGTTTACTTCCGTCGCACCAAGGAAGACACCCGGCCATGGAATACCCTGATCGCTCCAATCTTGGCGATCATTGGGCTGGCAATAGGCGAGTACATGTTGATGAGCCGGTTCAACTTGTTCTCGGGCACAGCCTCAGGTGAAGGTGGCCCATGGGAAATGAATACGACCGGATGGATTCTTGTCCTGTCGCCATTTGTGCTCTTCGTGGTGGGCCTGATCGTGGGTGCCGCGCGTAAGAAGAGTGAGAACTACGACGCGGTTCACAACTTCGTCAGTTAATCAATTGCATTAAAGGAAGGGGGCGGGCGCATGATGGCACCGCCCCCTTCCTTATGCCATTCTTGAGGAGATGAAAACGCCGTGACCTTAACTCAATCGGCACATCTTGATACTTTCACCCGAGACAATCTGCCGCCCGTGGACCAATGGCCAAGCTTCAATGAAAAGTGGCTGGCTGAGCACTATCCGGATCGCCTTAACTGTGCCGTGGAGCTATTAGACGGAACAATTTCGCGTCTTGGTGGAGCCGGCTGCGCAGTGACCGATGGCGAGGAGTCTTGGACCTACGACGAGCTGGCCGATCGGGTGCAGCGCACCGCCAATGTCTTGGTGGCACTTGGTGTCGTGCCAGGAAATCGGGTGCTCCTTCGCGGGCCCAATAACCCATGGCTGGCCGTCACTTGGCTCGCAGTCGTACGGATCGGTGCCGTAGTGGTGACGACGATGCCGCTATTGCGCACCGGGGAGCTTGAAAAGATTGTCGACATTGCGCAGGTGCAATTCGCATTAGTAGACCATCGATTCGTTGAGGAGTGGTCGGGTGTCGCTAATTTCGCCGGGCTTACACTGGTGTTTGGGGGCGCTGACCCGGATGATCTCGAGCAGTTAGTGGCCGAAGCCTCCAATGTCCACATGCCCGTTGATACCGCAGCCGATGATGTCTGCATGCTGGCATTCACCTCAGGTACTACCGGTAAACCAAAAGCGGCCATGCACTTTCATCGTGACGTGCTCGCGATCGCCGATTCATTCTGTGCCTCGATCGTGCAACCAACGGCCGCTGACATCTTCGCCGGTAGTCCACCATTTGCCTTTACCTTTGGGCTAGGAGCTCTACTTATCTTCCCCCTTCGTTTTGGTGCCTGCGCATTGCTGCTTGAGTCAGCATCCCCGCCGATTTTGCTAAGAGCTGTTGAGCTAAACCGCGTAACCTGCCTGTTCACCGCCCCCACCGCATATCGTGCGATGTTGCCCTCGGTGGGCGAAGTTGATCTAAGTAGCCTCCGGGTTTGTATATCCGCCGGTGAAACCCTGCCGGAGCCCACTTGGCGGGCCTGGAAGGAGGCAACCGGCCAGTCACTTATTGACGGTATCGGGGCCACGGAGATGCTGCACGTATTTATTTCGGCCCGTGGTGACGAAATCGTTCCTGGATCAACCGGTAAGGCGGTCCCGGGCTATATCGTCGATGTTGTTGATGACGATTTCAATTCAATGCCACCCGGGCAGCCTGGGCGACTCGTGGTCAAAGGCCCAACCGGTTGCCGGTATTTAAATGACGAGCGGCAATTTGATTATGTGCAAGGTGGCTGGAACGTCACTGGTGATGTCTACATTAAAGATGAGAATGGTTATTTCTTCTACCAAGCGCGAGCAGACGACATCATTCTTTCGAGTGGTTACAATATTGCCGCTCCGGAAGTGGAGTCGGCCTTGCTAGCTCACGTAGCCGTACAAGAAACTGCCGTAGTTGGTCAGCCGGATGAAGCCCGCGGGATGATAGTTAAGGCGTTTGTGGTGCTGAACCCGGCTGCTACCGCATCGGATGGTCTTGTGCACGAATTGCAGGCTTTCGTCAAGGCATCCATCGCACCATATAAATACCCGCGCGAGATTGAATTCGTCATCGAGCTACCCAAGACGGCAACTGGCAAGCTACAACGATTCAAATTGAGATAGTTGCCGGCAGCTTCATAATTCCATTTACGAAATTGGATCGAGTTCGAACGACCTCACCATTGGCGGTGAACTTGATCCGCAAGCGCACAAGTTCTTCGAGCAGCACCCGGATCTCGAGGCGGGCCAATGGGGCGCCGAGGCAGTGGTGGGGCCCTTGGGCGCCAAAAGCCAGCTGCTTTGGCCGCACCGGACGTGAGATATCAAATTTCAGCGGATTTTCGAATACCGTCTCGTCGAAATTGGCCGATGCGTACCAGATCACGACCTTGTCACCGGCTGCGATCGGTACTCCCGCAAGTTCAGTGTCGCGGGTTGTAGTCCGGCGCATATGGATAACCGGCGTTGCGTATCGAATGATCTCTTCAACAGCATTTTCGACCAGCTCTGGTCTTTGGTAGAGCAGCTCCAGTTGGTCCGGGTGCTGCATGAACTGCTGGATGCCGTTGCTGATAGCGGTTCGGGTGGTTTCGTTACCGGCGAAAACCAGAACCTGGAACATGTTCGCGAATTCATTCTCGGTGAGTTGATCCCCATCCACCTTCGAGTGAACGAGAGTGGAGACGAGGTCATCGTGGGGGTCGGAGCGGCGCTGATCCCCGATGTTTTTGGCATATTCAAAGAGGGCGTGCGATGCGGGGGAGTTGAAGGGCAGTAACTCAAGGGGAGTGATATTGCCGTAAGCGCCTGGGGGCAGATCGACCCCATCAACCAATTCGTCACTTAGCTGGACCATGAAGTCAGTGTCATCAGCAGGTACACCAAGGATGTCGACGATGACGCGAATTGGTATCGGTGCCGAGATGGCTTGAACTACGTCAATATCGCGTTGCTCTAATGCCCTTTGGAGGATTTCCACGGTTATTGCTCTTGTCGCATCCTCGTAGGAGCGGACCCTGTGACCGGTAAATGCAGGCATGCCCAAGCGCCTTAGCCGCACATGCGCAGGCGGATCAGTTTCGATGATGGATCGACGCACCTCTTTTGCCTCGTCGGTTAGATCCCAGAGGTTAACGAAATCCTTGGCACTGGAGTAGGTGAATGCGTCACGAGTGACTGTGAGCAGATCCCGGTAACGGGTGACCGCCCAGTATGGCTTGTCTGCGTACATGCGCTTCGCGATAGGTTCGTCGTGTCTAAGCTGCGTAAATGCCGCGTGCGGGATTCCATTTGCGTACACCGCCGGATCGGTGATGTCGAGCCGCGCCTCGCTCGTCATGTAGGTGCACCGGGGACTATGACAAACCGACCCGAGACGTCACCTTGATGCAACCGGTCATGTGCCAACTGCACGTCTTCTAGCGAAATAATTTCAATTTCGGAGTGCAGATCGTGGTGCTGCGCCAAAGCGACCAGTTCAGCCAGTTGATCACGGGTGCCCCAAATCGATGACATGAACCGCGCCTCGTGCGGCACCAAACCGAACCCGAAGGGAATCGACCCGCCGTAAAGGCCGACTACGACAGCAATGCCTTGACGCGCCACATGCTCACGCGCCGCCTGCAAGGTCTGCTCGGCCCCCACAAAGTCAATGACCGCGTTGAAGGTGCCCTCCACTTCACCAGGTGCCACGGCAGCATCAGCGCCAAGTGAAAGTGCGAGAGCACGTTTTTCTGGTGATGCATCAACAACAACAACTTCAGCAGCTGAGCGAATTCTCAGGAACTGCATGCCGAATTGGCCTAGGCCTCCGGCACCGATGACGAGAGCACGCGGATGTGCGGTGCTCGCCAAGGTGGTCAAGGTGTGGTCAACTGCGCGATACGCCGTGAGTCCGCCACACGCTAAGGGTGCGGTGTGCGCGGGGTCAAGGTCGCCGATGGGGATGAGGTAAGACTCATCGGGCACCAGCATTTTTTCGGCGTAGCCGCCATCGCGGAAAAGTCCAGCTTCGGTGGCATTTGGGCAAATCATTTCCTGGTTCGAGGCGCAGGCCCAACAGTCAGGTTTGCGACAGCCCCAGCAGGCATAGACCAAGACCGGGCCGAGGGTTGGATGCATTGCAGCTACTTCGTGGCCCAAGGTAATCGGTAGCGTGGTTGGATAATCGCCGGCGGCAGCATGTAAATCCGAGTGACAGATCCCGCAGGCGAGCACGTCGACCACTACCCCACCGAACTCAGCGATCGGATTCGGGATTTCACGGATAGTCAACGGGGTTCCGGGGGCTGTTAGAACGACTGCTCGCATCTTTCTCCTTAGCAATCAAATACGCTGGAATAGCCGATGCCGGCATAGTTGAACACTACATTTAGCCAAGTATGTGTGGCCCCTTGAGCGGAGGATTGATGTCTATATGGATTGACTCTGAGCGTGAGCGGGTAACTGCGCTGTGCGAGGAGCATCAGATCCACACCGTCGAGTGCGTGATCGTTGACACCTGGGGCATCCCGCGCGGAAAGCGAATCCCGGTTCGTCAGTTCCTTCGGGGTTCTGGGTACGCGATCGCCAATGTCGTGTACAGCTGGGATCCAACTTGCTTCATCTTCGCAACTCCTTGGGTCAATGAGGAGGATGGCTTCCCCGACATGCACGCGGTGCCTGACCTATCGAGTTTTCGAGTGGCCGGCTGGACGGATGGCGTGGCTATTGTCATGTGTGACACCGTGCACCCGGGTACCAATGAGCCGATCGAAATGGACGCCCGCAACATGCTCAAGAGGCAGTTGGCCAAGTTTGCTGCCGCCGGGTTTGAAGTAAATGGTGCAACCGAACTTGAGTGCCATTTCTATAATGCGAAGTGGGAGCCTTTGTACGACGACATAAACTGCTATTCGATTGCGCGCGGCGCTGAGATGAATTACTTCATGTTTGATATTTGCGAGTCCCTTCGCAAGACCGGTATTGAAGTTGAGGCCTGGAACGTGGAATATGGCCCGGGCCAGACCGAGATCAATCTTCGGTACGGCCCCCTGCTCGAGATGGCGGATGCGACCGTCTACTTCAAGTACATCGTGCGCACGGTTGCCATGAAACATGGAATCAACACCACCTTTATGGCTAAGCCATTTCTCCAAGAAGCCGGTAACGGCATGCACATACATCAGTCACTTGAGCGTGATGGTGTCAACGCGTTCGCGGATTCCGATGAGGATTCAGTAGTCGGGAACTCTTTGATGCGCAAATACCTAACCGGACTACTCAAACATCATCTGGAGCTTCAGTTAGTGATGACCCCAACTATTAGCGGGTACAAGCGTCTCCAGGACTACTCATTCTCGCCGACCCAAGTAACTTGGGGCCTTGACCATCGACTAGTGGGTGTGCGGTCCATCACTGGCGCCGGTGCGGCCAATCGGCTGGAGTCTCGCTGGGCAGCCGCCGACGCTAACCCGTACCTAGTATTGGCGGGATGTCTTGCTGCCGGACTAGATGGGCTTGAAAATGAGTATGAGTTGATGGATCAAGTTGTTGGTGACCCGCATGCCGATGAAAGGTGGCAGCGGCTGCCAACTGATATTTCGAGTGCGATCGATAATTTCGATAGTCACTTCACCCGCAGCACCTATGGAGATGTGTTTGTCGATAACTTCGTCTTCATGCAGCGCCGTGAGGCTGCCGAGTTTGCGGAGCATGGCCACAGTGCGCTTGATGAAGTGAGTTATTGGGAGATCAAACGCTATCGAGGGGTCATTTAGATGGTTCGAGTCCTTCTTATCAGCCATGAACCTGAGGCTGCGCCCGGCGTGATCGGTGAATTGCTGGCACTACGTGGGGTCGAGACGCAGCAACACATCGTGCTGGAGGATCCAGCGGCGCCCAATCTTGATTTCCCAGAGCCCGGCGAGCACGACGCCGTTATCGCCTTCGGTTCGTTCGCTAATGCCTACGAGGTATCTGCTCGCGCATGGGTGGGGCCGGAGATCAAGCATATTGAGCAGCTTGTTGCCCACGACGTCCCCTATCTTGGAGTGTGCTTTGGCGGGCAACTTCTTGCTGAAGCCCTCGGTGGCCATGTTGAACCGGCGCCGCCTGGTGAGGCCGAGATTGGTCTCATCTTTTTGAACCCCGGTGAGCAGGGCCTGCCGATCCCGGCGGGGCCCTGGTTCACCTGGCATGAGGATCGCATGGTCATCCCCGATTCAGTTGAGTTATTGGCGAGCACCCCGAGTGCAGTTCAATTATTTCGCTCGGGCCGCGCGGTGGGCACCCAATTTCATCCGGAGGCCGACCTTGGTTTGGTTAGTGGTTGGGCGGCAATCGGTCCGGATCACATCCCGAGTCATACGTCGGCGGCCGAAGTCCTCGGTAATGTCAGCGATGCCAACGCCGAACTCCGTAAGAATTGCAATAATTTGGTTGAATGGTTCATCCGAGATATCGCCGGCCTGGAGTTTGCGGAGTTGAAAAATGAGTAAAGATTCGGCGCCGCTGGCGGGCATTGTGGTCGTTTCAGTCGAGCAGGCAATTTCTGCCCCATTTGCGACCCGGCAACTTGCCGATCTGGGTGCGACTGTCATCAAGATTGAGCGCCCCGAGGGTGATTTCGCTCGTCACTACGACTCCTTAGTCAAGGGTAACTCGGCCTTCTTCGTCTGGGCGAATGTCGGCAAGCAGTCGGTTGCTATTGATCTGCGAAACCCTGATGACGAGCGGCTCCTTAAATCATTAATCGCAGGCGCCGATGTGTTCATTCACAATATGTCGCCGGCCGCGGCTATTGGCCGAGGGATTGATGCCGACACCTTGCGCGCTGAGTACCCAAAACTGATTGTGTGTGCGATTTCCGGTTACGGTCCTGATGGACCACGAAGTGACGACAAGGCCTATGACTTAGCGATTCAAGCTGAGGCCGGTGCCTTCTCGGTGACGGGCGACGAAGTAATGAGCAAGGTTGGTTTCTCGGTCGCTGACATCGCGGCTGGCATGTACGCGCTGACCAGCGTCCTAGCCGCGCTCGTGCGCCGTGATCGAACGGGTGAAGGTGCCTCGATTCATGTATCAATGCTGGAGGCGCTAGCAGAGTGGCTCGCGGCGCCGCTTTATGCGGCGAACTACGGCACCGGGCAAGCAGCGCGGACTGGTCGTCGACATCATGCGATTGCACCCTACGGTACTTTTCCTCTAAGTGACGGGCGCACTATTTTGATCGCGGTACAAAGTGATGGTGAGTGGCAGGCACTGGCGGTGCATTTATTGGACGACCCGGCCCTAGGCTTTGATCAGCGCTTTGCGACCAACAGCGATCGCCTGGCAAATGTCGTCGAACTTGAAGTTTTGATTTCCGAGCAGTTGGCATCGATTTCTGCCCACGAGGCGATGGTTCGGTTGGCGGCCGGCCGCATTGCGGTGGCTCGGGTAAATGAGCTATCGGGGGTTTGGCAGCATGAACAATTGCGGGCGCGCGGCCATTTCCACGAGGTACAGACCGAGCACGGCCCGGTCGAACTCCTTGATCCGCCATTTGACATCAGCGGTTGGGTGCGGCCACCGAGTTCGATCCCCGGGATCGGGGAGCATGATCTGGCGGTACTCGATTCCATCATTGCGCGCGGCCGGCGCCAGCGGGGTTGACACCTGGTTCCTAATGGTTCATAGTGCGTACCAATGGAAATTAAGCAGCTGCAGACGGTGCGGACGGGCCAGGAGGTGGCGGCCTATCTGCGTGAACGCATTGCCTGCGGTGAATGGGGTGTTGGGTACCGCCTACCGGCGCAACGCCAGTTGGCTAGTGAATTGGGCGTTGGCCGCCAGGCAGTGCGCCAAGGTATCTCCCATCTTGAAGCCGAGGGCTACCTAATGACTCGCCGGGGCGCGCGTGGCGGCAGTTTCGTCGGTGAACCGAGTACTCCAGTTTCAGTATGGCGTGAATTACTACGCGCCAATCTCCCGGACATGGAGGATCTCATTGATTTTCGTTCGGCCATCGAACAGCGCATTTGCGCACTAGCCGCATTGCGACGTTCAGACTCTGATTTGCAGGCAATGCGAATAGCCATTGATGCACTCCCGGCGGTGGCGCCCTTGAGTGAGGTGTTTTCCTACAGTGTATTTCGTGAGGCCGATGGCCAATTTCATTCAGCAGTATCCGCCGCCTCCAATAACGAACGGCTAACCGAAGCGTCGCGACGTGCTCGATCTGAATTGTTCATGCCAACCGACAACCTCCCATATGAACAGCGGGTCGAAGTAACACGTCAACAACACACCGAGATTTATGAGGCGATTGCATCCGGTGACCCAGATGCAGCGGCCTTAGCCGCCCGGGCCCATATGGACGAGACTCTGCGCAATCTGCACGCGATAATCAGCGAGGCCGATAGCCAATGAACGAGCCACTCATTGGCATTACCACTCGGGTTATCGAAGCAAGTGGGCTCGGTGCGGTGCCCAAGGGGATTGACGGCGCGCACCTGTGGGGGGTTTTCGCCGATTACTGCGAATCGGTGAGTGCGGCGGGTGGCGTGCCAGTAATGCTTCCGCGATCAGTTGATCCAACCGTCATCGTCACTCGACTTGATGGGCTACTGCTTAGTGGTGGCGAGGATGTTGATCCAAGCCGGTACGGCATGGAGCCCGTCCCACAGTCAACGCATCATGATCAAGCCCGCGACGAGTTTGAATTTCAACTAGTTGCGGCGGCTATCGAGTGCGGGGTTCCGATCCTGGCGATCTGTCGAGGCTGCCAAGTGGTGAATGTCGCGCGCG
>WLLZ01000067.1 GCA_009700485.1 Actinomycetota bacterium
ACTGGGCAACCGGTCTTCATGGCGAGATCCATGACTTTGACGATTTTTTCGCCGAAAACTTCGCCGAGGGAGCCACCGAACACGGTGAAATCTTGAGCAAATACGCAGACCGGGCGGCCATCGACGGTGCCATAACCGGTGATGACGCCATCACCATATGGCCGATTATTCTCCAGCCCAAAGCTCACCGAACGGTGCTTGGCCAGCCCATCAAGTTGCTGGAAGGAGCCCTCATCCAAAAGCGCCTCAATGCGCTCCATCGCGGTCATCTTGCCCCGGGCGTGCTGTTTTTCGACGGCTGAACCGCTCCGATCGATGGCTTCAGCTCGGCGATCAAGCAGGATCTTGGCTTTGCCAGCGGTGGTGTGCGGGTCGGGTGCTGCAGTCATTGGCTTCCTCCTCGTCGTACCTTAGCCATTGTGAATATGGGTCGGTCGGAGGCAAGGTGGTCGCGCGAGCCGCTAGAGGCCGTATCGGTCAGGCGGTGGCTCGCTCACTATTCGCCCGCACCCGGGGCGCAGCCATGGCCGGAGCCACGGCTACTAGCCACCACCGGCTCAACTAACACCGAGTTAGCTGCGGCGTTGGCCTGGGGGCCGGTACCAGAGGGCACCTGTGTGGTGTCCGAGCATCAGTCCGCGGGCAAGGGCCGTCAAGGGCGGGTGTGGGAGAGCCCAGCCGGTGCCGGGTTGTGGTTATCGGTCGTGATCGACATTGCCGCGGTGGCTCCGGTGCATCGTGGCCTGTTGCCGCTGGCCGCCGGCCTGGCGGTAGCCGACGCGCTGAGCGAGGTCACCGGGCTCGAAGTGATGCTGAAGTGGCCCAATGACATCGTTATTGACGGGCCGGCACGCGATGGTTCAGCCGGGCCACGCAAACTCGGTGGCCTACTTGTCGAAGCCGCTGAGCGGGCGGTTGTTGGCTGTGGCATCAATGTCAGCGGTGCGGTAACTGAGCTTCCAACCCCCCAAGCTACCTCGTTATTCCTCGAAGGTGCCCCGCCGGTAGACCGGGCCCGGTTACTAGCCGCCGGACTGAGCCACTTGCGCCACCGGGTCGCTCAATGGCGTACGAATTCTGGCTTAATCGAGGACTATCGGGAGCGGTGTTTGAGCCTAGGCCGCTCGGTTCAGGTCCTACTTCCAGGCGGTGAGGTATTGGTCGGCGTGGCGACCGCAATTAGCCCTGACGGCCAATTAGTGGTCACCGACTCGCAGGGAAATAGCCGGTCTGTTGCCGCCGGCGATGTAATCCATGCAACGATCTAGCCATGGCCTACCCAAAGAAACTGCTCTCGCCCGGTGAATCAATCAAGTTTGAAATGCGTCCCCATTGGCGGGCAATCATTTTCCCGATAATCATCCTTATCGCCTTGGTGTTTTTTGGCGCCTGGCTTTTCTTCCTAACCGATAGTTCCATCCTGCGGTGGATCGTTGGGCTAGGCGGCATCGCTGTCTTGCTGTTCGGGGTGCTGATCCCATTTTTGCGCTGGATAACAACTCAGTATGTTTTCACCGACCGCCGCATCATCGTGCGACAAGGCCTGTTGACGAAGGAAGGGCGTGATGTACCGCTCGCCAAAGTCAATAGTGTCTCCTTTGAGAAGAGCGTGCTCGGGCGGATATTTAACTTCGGGGTCCTGCAGATTGAGTCGGCAAATGTTGACGGCACATTGAGCATCAAAGACGTACCTGATGTTGAAGAAATCCAACGCGATATCTACCGGCTGCAAGAAGAAGATGATGTGCGTCGGCGCGGTGGCTCCCATGGCAATGGCACCAGCCCGGTGCTGCCGACCGATGGCACCTGAAGCCAACATATTTGTTCGCTTGTAGCCTGAGCCAGTGAGCGCACCCGTTGTCGGAATGATCGGCGGGGGTCAGCTTGCTCGAATGAGCGCCGAGGCGGCAACCGCACTTGGTATTGGCTTTCGGGTTTTAGCCCAATCGCCCTCTGATCCAGCGGCGCAAGTGGTTCGCGATGTTCATATCGGTTCGCATGACGATATCGAGGCTTTGCTCGCGTTTGCGGAGGGCTGCGAGGTCGTCACTTTTGATCATGAACACGTGCCACCGGCGTTTCTAGAACAACTCGAGGCACGTGGCGTTGGGGTGCGGCCGGGGCCTGCCGCGCTGTTTCACGCTCAAGACAAAATTTATATGCGCCAATCACTAAACAACATCGGGGTGCCGTGCCCGCGCTGGCGGGTTGTTTCGGCTCTTGATCAGGTAATCGAATTCGTGGCCCAGGTTAGTTGGCCGGTGGTACTAAAGACCTCACGCGGTGGCTATGACGGCCGCGGAGTCTGGGTCATCAAGTCGGCCGAGCAGGCCGCAGAGGTGCTGGCGATCCCGCTCGCCGCCGGTGCTCAGTGGTTGGCCGAGGAGCACATTGATTTCGTCCAGGAGCTTGCTGCGCAAGTTGCTAGGTCGCCGCATGGGCAAGCGGTCGCATATCCCATCGCGCGTACAACACAGATAAATGGCATCTGCGCGGAAGTGGTGGTGCCGTGTCCGGGCTTGTCGGCCGAGCGCGCTGTACAGGCCCAGGAGATTGCGCTGCGAATTGCCCGCGACCTAAATGTCACCGGCATGTTGACCGTCGAGTTGTTCGACACGGGCGAGGAGATTTACGTAAATGAACTCGCTATGCGCCCACATAATTCCGGGCACTGGTCAATTGATGGCGCGGTCACCAGCCAGTTTGAAAATCACCTACGCGCGGTGCTTGATCTACCGTTGGGCGACCCGCGGGCGGTAGCGCCGTGGGCGGTTATGGTAAATATTCTCGGCGGTGACGCCGGCGATCTATATTCGGCATATCGACATGTACTCGCGCGCGACCCAAGTCTCAAAGTACACCTTTATGGCAAGGAGGTACGAGCGGGCCGCAAGTTGGGACATGTCACGGTAATTGGCGATAATTACGAGCAGCTCTTAGCACGGGGCCGGCACGCGGCTGACTATTTCGCGGGAGTAATCGATGAGTGAACAAATGCCGAACTCAGAATGCGTGGTTGGTATCTGCATGGGCAGTGACTCCGACTGGCCAACCATGCAGGCTGCCGCTGCCGCACTTGATGAATTCGGTATCGGCCACGAGGTGCGCGTAGTTTCGGCACATCGCATGCCCCTCGAAATGTTTGACTACGGCACCACCGCGGTTGACCGCGGCTTACGAATCATCATTGCTGGTGCCGGGGGTGCAGCGCACCTGCCCGGGATGCTCGCATCACTTACCCCGCTGCCCGTGATTGGTGTCCCAATATCGACGGCAGCACTCGAGGGCATGGATTCGCTCCTGTCGATTGTGCAGATGCCTGCCGGGGTACCGGTTGCAACAGTTGCCATCGGAAATGCTCGAAATGCGGGGCTCCTCGCAGTGCGCATGCTTGCGATAGAAAACGTAGATCTCAGAAATGCAATGGTGAAATTCCAGGCTGACTTAAATGCTCAGGCCAAAGCGAAAGGTGAAAGCCTGCTGCCCCCGGCTACTTAATATGCCTGTGCCATTCAATTGCGGGGCACTTATCCATGATCATTGTCATGCCCGCATTGATAACTCGCTGCGCGGCGGCTTCGTCAATTACATCAAGTTGAAACCAAACGGCCCCTGCACCAGCAGCGATGGCCTCGTCAGCAAATTCACCGGCTCGATCGGAGCGCACAAAAACATCAACGACATCTGGGATGCCAACAGCGGCTACTGCGTCGGCAATGGTCGCGTAACCTTGCTCGCCGTGCACGACTTCGGCCCATGGGTAGATCGGAATTATTCTTTTACCGTGTTCCTGAAGTACCGATGCCACCCCGTAGGCGGCGCGGTCAGGGTTATTGCCGAGCCCCACAACAAACCAGAGCTGGCTTTCAAACAGTAATCGGTCAACATCTGTCCGACTCCCATAAAGGTCGGTCATCACTAGGCCGTCGGGCGCCCAAGGGCGCGATATGTCCAGCCGGAGGCGCGCCAAACTAATGGATCAAGGCGATTACGAGCATCGATTAGGTGGCGCTGCCGCGGTGAAGATCCAAGGGTGGTGGGATCAAATTCGCGATACTCCGGCCATTCGGTCAGGTGCAGCACGAGTTCGGCATCGGCCAGTGCTTGGGCTAAATCCTCCACATAAGTCAGAGTCGGATAAACGCGGGCGGCATTTTCGAGCGCCTTCGGGTCGTGCACTACTACATTGCCGCCGGCGTTAAGGATCGCCGCGGCAACGGCAAGGGCTGGTGAATCTCGAACGTCATCGCTATCAGGTTTAAATGCGGCGCCAAGTACCGTGACATTTTTGCCGGCGAAGGAGCCATCAAGGGCAGCCCGCGCGAGGTTCACCGTGTGGGTGCGCTGCCTTAAGTTGATCTGGTCGACTTCGCGCAGGAAGGCTAGGGCTTCTTCGGCACCGATTTCACCGGCCCGGGCCATGAACGCGCGAATATCTTTGGGCAGGCAACCACCGCCAAAACCTAAGCCAGCTGCAAGGAAGCGGTTACCGATACGTGGGTCGTAACCAATTGCCTCGGCGAGTTGGGTGATGTCGGCACCCGCGGCCTCACAAACCTCGGCCATCGCATTAATGAATGAGATCTTCGTGGCGAGAAATGAATTAGCGGCAACTTTAACAAGCTCAGCGGTGGGAAAGTCGGTTACAAGGAACGGCACATCCTGCGCGATAAGTGGCGCATAAACCTCGCGGAGTAGATCTTCGGCGCGCTGGCTGCGTACACCGACAACCAGCCGATCAGGGTGCAAGGTGTCGGCGACGGCAAAACCCTCGCGGAGAAATTCAGGGTTCCACGCGACTTCAGCAGTTGGTGCGGTCAGTGCCAATTGCTCGGCGAGCACCGCTGCTGTACCAACTGGCACCGTGGACTTACCGACAACCAATGCGCCGGCGCGCAGGTGTGGTGTCAGGGCTTGGATGGATCCGAAAACTTGGGATAGATCGGCGGCATTAGCCCCGGACTGTTGCGGGGTGCCGACACAGATGAAGTGGATATCAGCGGTGGCAGCGGCCTCGGACATAGAGGTGGTGAAACGGAGGCGCCCGGCAGCAATATTGCGGGCCAGGACCTCGGGGAGGCCGGGCTCGTAGAACGGCACCCGTCCACTCTGCAAAATCTCGACCTTGGCTGGGTCAATATCTACCCCGATGACCTCGTATCCCAGCTCGGCCATGCAGGCGGCGTGGGTGGCACCTAAATAGCCGGTTCCGATGACAGAGAGTCGCAGGGTCACACCTTTAGACTATCGGCCCTCTAAGGTGCTGTTCGTGGGCATTCCCGGGGTCCGGATCCGCGCTCGTGCCAACCAGTGGCGAGTCGAGGCTGCGTCGATTGAGCAGCTCCAGCGATTGTGCGTCACAAGTGTCGGTGCGGCGGAGGTCACGAACCTTGAAATTCGGATCGCAAAATGGTCACCACCCAAAGGTTGGATCGGGGTGCCCACATCGCCGGGCCTGGTCACTTACCTAGTTGAGCCGCGCGGGGCCGGTGCGCAGGTGACTTTAACTTGGCACGAGCCAATTGATATCGCGCTGGCACTGGCCGCTGCGTTGCGCTGCCTGCGCCCAACCCATGAACTTGGCGTCGGGTCGATGTTGACACTGGCACCGGGGTTGCCGGCCGCGGCTGGTGCGCTGGCGGCTAGTACTCGTGATGTGCTTTTACCCGAGCGGAGTATCCACGGACACCTGCGCAGGTGCGACACCTTGGTGGTGCCGACCCCCGATTCAATGTTGGAAGTCGAGCGGGCAGTGACTGTTGTGATAGCGGGTGAAACGTGGATCGTCGATGGGGCGGCGCATTTGATAGTTGTTGACCCGAGCGTGCATAACCCAATTGGTCGGCGGTCAATTGGTGCTACCGAGGTCATAGCGGCTAGCGTCGCCGGTGGAGTTCTTGGGTTGCGCGGCTCAACACTGAAACTCGAAGTCGCTAGGGATCTGAGGTCCAGTGATGTTGAAGCCCTGCGGTCAGTCGGTGTGGTTATTGCGGAGGCTGACCTCGGCCCGAGGTGGACCAATCAATTGCACGCGTGTGGCCTAGTAATCAAATCTAGCTCAGCCATCGATGACTCGACAAAAAATTCATTGGACGACCCGCTAGAAGCGCAGGTGTTATCTGTAAAAGCTCGGCACGATGCGCTGCGTAGTTCAACCCCGGCCGCAGCATTGGGTCGTTGGCCTTCGGTTAGTGCAGTGCTACTAACCAATCGTGAAACTTACTTGACTCACGCGATGCAGCAAATCGCCAAAATGGATTACCCAAACTTGCAGGTGTTGGTCGGGCTACACGGCCTCGAATTGACTTCGGCACGGATTGCGGAACTGATGGATTTGGCCGGGCGTGAATTAGAGTTCATCTCGATTGTGGGCAACCTGTCATTCGGCGCTGCGATGCAGGTGGCAAGTCAGCGCGCAGATGGTGAACTGATTACGAAAATGGATGATGACGACTACTACGGGGCAAATCACATTTGGGATTTAGTGCTCGCTCGCATGTACTCAGGTGCACAGGTTGTAGGTAAGGCTCTAGATTGGATTTATCTTGAGGGTGAAGACACCACGGTATTTCGCCCGACTTATGCCGCCGAAAAGTATTCATTCTTTGTAGCTGGTGGCACTATTTTGATTTCGCGAGCTGATCTTGACGGGGTTGGCGGTTGGCGCCCAGTTGCTAAATCAATTGATCGGGCGCTATTGGAATGTGTAAAACAAGCTGGGGGTTTGATTTATCGCACTCATGGGCTTGGGTATATGTACGTGCGGCACTTGGCACCGCATACCGCAAGCGTCTCGAGTGAGCATTTCCTGACAAAGACTGAGCAGAAGTGGCCCGGTTTGCTCCGGCACCAAATCTTCGGGACGGCGCCGTGAGTTGGACTTCATCGCACCAGCCGATTGTTTCGGTGATTATGCCGGTGATCAATGAGGAACGGCACCTGCAGCATGCGATCGATCAAATCCTTTCGCAGAATTACTCCGGTCCCCTCGAAGTAATAGTTGCGGTTGGACCATCACGGGATCGAACGGCTGCGGTTGCCGCGGAGATTGCTGCCCGGGAGGACCGCGTACGGGTTGTAGAGAATCCATCGGGTAAGACGCCATCGGGTTTAAATGCCGCTATCGAGGCGGCAACAGGAGAAGTTATTGTTCGTGTTGATGGACATGCAATGATCCCGGACAACTACGTCGCGGTAGCGGTAGATACGTTGCAAACTAGCGGCGCCGACAATGTCGGGGGCATCATGAATGCCGAGGGCACCACTGATTTTGAACATGCAGTAGCCCGCGCGATGACCTCGCGTTTTGGTGTCGGGGGAGCGGCATTTCATGTTGGAGGCGTTGCGGGGCCGGCGCTTACCGTTTATCTGGGTTGCTTTCGCCGGGAGGCACTTGAACGGGTGGGCGGTTACGACATCACCATGGAGCGGGCTCAGGATTGGGAAATGAATCTGCGCATCAGACAAACTGGCGGCACGGTTTGGTTCACCCCTGATTTGAAAGTTACCTATCGGCCGAGACCTTCGCTCGGGGCGTTGGCGCGTCAGTATCATGATTACGGGCGCTGGCGCCGGGAGGTAGCAAGTCGACATCCAGACACGATCTCACTTCGTTACCTGGCGGCACCGGTAGCGGTTACGGGTGTCACGATCGGCGCACTTATTGGATTTCTAGGGTTGTTTCTTGGGATCACCTGGGTTGCGGCAATTGGATTCGCTGCGCCGATTGGCTACCTGTTTATTGACCTATCGGCAAGTGTTTTTGCGGCAGCAGCCAGCCCACGTTTGACCCTGCGTGCGGCACTATTGCTTCCTGCTATCTACGCAACCATGCACGCTTGTTGGGGCTGGGGCTTCCTGCGCGGTGGGGCTCGGCCGTCATGAAACTAGGTGCGCTCTTTAGTAAGTCAGCATCGAAGCCTTTGCGCTGGTCGGTGGTGGCGCCATCGCCAAAAGGAGAGGCTGGCCTCGTCTGGGGCGATACTTGGTTTGCTGCCGATTTGGTGGAGGCACTGCGTCGCCAAGGTCAAGATGCAACTGTGGTGCATCGTGGGGGTGCCGAAGCTGCGGCACGTGATCGCGATGACGTCGTTTTGGTTTTACGGGGTCTGCGCCGGGTGCGTCCGCGGCGTACTTCATCAGGTGGCAGCGCCACGACTTGGATGATGTGGATTATTTCGCATCCTGAATTGATCGAGCCTGATGAGTTAGCCGAGTACGACTCGGTATTCGCTGCGAGCCAATCTTGGGGTGATCCTGAGGTTGTTACCCCTCTCCTTCAGGCTACTAACCCCCAGCGGTTCAACCCACAAGCCGGTGTGCCCGACACCGGTGACGATCTGCTATTCGTGGGTTCAACCCGCGGTACTTTTAGGCCAATTATAAAAGACGCTTTTGCGGTGGGTGGCGATGTCGCGGTTTATGGGGTGGGCTGGGAGACATTCCTAGCGCCGAATCAGATTCGGGCTGATCACCTGCCCAATGTTGAACTGCCTGCCGCCTATGCCGCCGCCGGGGTTGTTCTTAATGACCACTGGCCGCAAATGGCGGCCGACGGATTCTTATCTAATCGACTATTTGATGCGGTGGCGACCGGAGCCAGAGTTGTTTCTGATCGGGCACGCGGGCTCGAGAGTGTTTTTGGTACTTCGGTACGCACCTATGAAGGTACCGAGGAATTGCGGTCGTTGCTGACGGGGGAGCGCGATGGCGTATTTGGTGATCACGAGGAGCGGCTGGCGGCAGCTGCGCACGTAGCGCAGTTACATAGTTTCGATGAGCGCGCAAAGGTGCTCATCGAGCGAGCCCAAGTGGTGCGTGCAGCCCGATGAACACGATTGCTAGCCCGATAGTTCCAGATGTCAGCGTGGTGCTTATCAGTTATAACGATGCGGCTAGATTGCCCCGCGCGCTTGCAGCACTGCAGCATCAAAGCCACCGCAACATTGAAATCATCGTGGTAGATGATGCATCGACAGATGGGACCTCCGAACTGGTGGCGGCCGCCGCCGACGCTGATGGACGCGTCCGTCAAGTGGTGCTCGCCGCTAATTCAGGGGGCTGCAGTGGGCCGCGCAATCGCGGTATTGATGAAGCTAGAGGCAAGTGGGTGATGTTCTGCGACTCCGATGATGAGTACACCCGTGACGGCGTTGCCGAGTTGATGCGCGCTGCTGAGCAAAGCAATGCCGACCTAGGTTGCGGCGTGGCTGAGCGGTTTTATCTGCGCGAGAGCCGTGGTTACCCGTGGCGGCCAGAGCTTCATGAACCGCGCATTATGTCGACGATTATGGATTTCCCCGATTTGATCGCTGACACGATCAGCGTGAACAAGATCTACCGACGCAGTTGGCTCATAG
>WLLZ01000068.1 GCA_009700485.1 Actinomycetota bacterium
GATCTTCGTTATGTAGCGGCACCAATAGTTCAGAACTATGAAGTTATTGCTGCGGTTCGACTTTCCTTGCCAGAGACTCAGGTTGATCACGAAATCCGCGAAACGCAGATGTGGTTGCTGGCTTTTGTAGGTGCGGTAATAATTGCGGCGGCTCTTGTGGCCTGGCTGCTGGCGCGTTCGATAACTGCACCACTACTGGGACTGGCGGCAATCGCGCGGGCACTTCCAGATGATTTAACCCTTCGGGCATCTGAAACTGATGGCCCAGAAGAAGTTCGCGCGGTGGGCCACGCGCTCAATGAAACTGCAGAAAAACTTAACGGCATCGTGCATCGCACACAGCGGGTTGCTGCCGATGCATCACATCATTTACGCACGCCACTTACCGGAGTCCGACTTAGACTTGAGGCAATTGAAGACATAAGTACCGAAAGCGCCGTGCAAGATCAGGCCCAAGCGGCTACCGCCGAGGTTGACAGGCTCACGCGCCGCATTGATCAGGTACTGGCTCTGGCGCGTAGTGATGCCGGCAACATTGATGAGCACGTGGTAGACATCTCAGAGATTGTCCGATCCCGGGTAGAAGCTGCAACCTACTTGGCCGATGAGCGTGGAATCGCACTGAATATTGAGGTAAATGATGGCGTACAGATTCTGGCCGGACCGGGCATCGTGGCTCGCGTAATTGATGAACTGCTGGGTAACGCGATGAGTTACGCAAAATCAAGAATTACGGTAAGCGTTGGGGTTGAAAATGGATTAGCAAAGCTCGAGGTCGCCGATGACGGGCCAGGAGTTAGCGCGAAAGAGTACGAATCGATTTTTGAGCGTTTTGTGCGAGGCACGCATAGTGTTGCCGGTGGCAGTGGCCTTGGCTTGGCGCTGGTTCGTGAAGCTGCGCGGGCCCATGGCGGCGATGCGATTGCTGAGGCTGAAGCGAACGGTGGGTTACGGGTAATCGTGACTTGGAGGTGTTTGTGAACGTTTCTACGACTGCCGATCTAGTCGTTATTGGTGGCGGGATTGTTGGGCTAGCCCTCGCCGATGCCTGGCTCGCCCGCCACCCGGGCACGTCGGTACTGGTGCTCGAAAAGGAGCCGGGGCTCGCGGCACATGCCTCCGGGCGAAATAGTGGCGTGCTGCACGCGGGTTTTTATTACGCTCCCGACTCCCTCAAAGCCCGACTGACCAGAGATGGTAATCACTTGCTGCACGAGTTTTGTGCTGAGCGTGGAGTGGTGGTTCGCGAAACCGGCAAAGTGGTTGTTACTCAATCCGAATCAGAAATCCCGGCCTTGCGAGAGTTGTTCGTTCGTGGGCAAGTAAATGGCGTGAAACTTGAATTGGTTGATGAAGCCCAACTACGTGAACTTGAACCCCTTGCTAAAACCCACGGGTCGGCGCTTTGGTCACCGACCACGGCGGTCGCAGACCCGGTAGCGGTGGTGGAGGCGCTGGCGGGCCGAGTGCGCGAACGTGGAGGGGTAATCGCCCTAGGTTCTGAGGTTACCGGGGCGGGGCCGGGGTGGGTGACAATCGCCGAGCTTCGGATCAGCGCAGGTTACGTAATTAATGCCGCTGGCCTTTATGCCGACAAAGTAGCGCACTGGTATGGCGTTGGTACCGATTATCGAATGCTGCCGTTTAAGGGGCTCTATTGGTACGGCTCGTGGGTACCTGGTCGCCTGCAGCGTCATGTTTATCCGGTACCTGACCCGCGTAACCCATTTCTCGGTGTCCACCTAACTGTGACAGTTGACGGTAAAGCCAAGATCGGGCCGACGGCGATACCTGCTCTCTGGCGTCAGGATTACGGGGGCTTCGCGGGGTTTAACGCCGGCGAGCTGGCGAGCATTGCGCGCACCTACCCCACTTTCTTTCGCAGTAAAGATCATGATGTTGCAGGATTATTGCGAAGTGAGTTGCCAAAGTACTCGCGCAAGCACTTGGTTAACCAAGCACGTGCGTTGGTGCCATCGGTGGCGCCCGCAGATTTCAAGATCAAGGGTCGCCCAGGTGTTCGCGCGCAACTATTTCACCTACCGACGCGCAAATTGGAGATGGACTTTGTTTTTGAGCACGGTGATCGATCAACGCACATGCTCAACGTAGTGTCGCCAGCTTGGACAAGTGCGCTGGCTGTAGCCAAATATGTGGTGGCAGAGATAAATTCGTAGCTAGTCGAGGGTGCTGCTGGGGGCGATACTCAAACTAGTGAGCGCTGGCATGCATATTCCAACTGTTGGTGCAGTCAATTGCCACCTCCTCGTTAGGAGCACACTGCCAAGTTAGCTAAGCCGGCAGCACTCGACCTAGCCCAGTGAAGTGGCGGGTGTACCAAGGCCCAAAGATGGGCCGGATTCTCACTTTCTTTCCGTACCCGACGGCGTGCACCATTTTTCCGTTGCCGAGGTACAGGCCTACGTGGTGGGCGCTACCGCGCAAATAGAAGACTAGATCCCCAGGCTGGGCGTTCTTGCGCGAGATTTTGCGGGCCATCTTGTACTGGGCGCCTGAGTAGTGCGGCAGATCGAGGCCGGTTACCTGCTTGAAGACATATCGGGTCAAGCCCGAGCAGTCAAAGGCATTTGGGCCCGAAGCGCCACCGCGGTAGGTATCGCCAACCTGCCCCCGACCAAGGATCGCTATGCGTTTGCGCAGCAACGCGACATTGGCAACGTTCCGCTGACGCGGGGTGAGAACGGGTATGGCTGCTCGGTGCTCAATGACGCGAGCCATTGTGGGTGCCGGGAGTTCGACGGCAGACAGTGGCTGAGAAAGGTGACTGGTATTAGGGAAGGCAGAAGAAGTTGAGTCATTGCTAATCGGGGTCGCGCCTGATGGCGAAATAGTGAGCACGCTGACCAAAAGGGCGGCTGCTACTGAGATGTTGAGCGTCTTGAGGTGGGCGTGCATGCACGTCTCCTTCGCGTTGCTGCTAACAAAAAGCAAGTCGCCTGGGGCCGGTCGGGGGACCGTCGGTGAACCAAGCGACTCGATGACGCTATGCCGTGAACCCTTGATAACGGAATGGTCACGACCGGTTTTCGGACGCCACGCCATGGGGTTGTGGGATGGCCCACATCTATTCCCACAGACACCAATTGCCCCACTGGTATCAGAGAGCTGGTGAACTTTGCATGCCGGACGCAGCAAATATGGTGATTCATTGCGCATTAATGTCACTTTTGGCGTACTTTCGGCATCACTTCAGGGCCGGGTCTAGGACCGAGCGCCCAGCAGCACCGACAGACGAGAAAGGTTGCCCGATGGATGACACCGTTCGCCAACACAAGTACACGCTGACCGAAGATCAGATGCCAACGACCTGGTACAACATCATGCCCGACCTACCGGTGCCCCCACCCCCACCTCTGCACCCCGGGCGGATGGATCCGGTTGGCCCAGATGATCTGGCCCCGTTGTTCCCGATGGACTTGATCATGCAGGAAGTTTCGATGGATCGCTTTATCGAGATCCCAGGTGGGGTACTCGATGTCTACCGGCAGTGGAGGCCATCGCCGCTGTTTCGGGCACATCGCCTAGAGCAAGCACTTGGAACTCCCGCACGTATCTATTACAAGTACGAAGGCGTCTCACCGGCTGGCTCACATAAGCCCAACACCGCGGTGCCGCAGGCTTACTACAACAAGAAGGAAGGCACCAAACGCCTCACCACTGAAACCGGCGCCGGCCAGTGGGGCACAGCGCTCTCCTTTGCTTGCGCGCTCTTCGGCCTGGACTGCGAGGTTTGGCAGGTCGGTGCCTCGTACGACTCAAAGCCATACCGCAGGTTGATGATCGAGGCATTCGGCGCCAAAGTTCATCGCTCGCCATCTGATGTCACTGAAATCGGTCGGCAGCTTGCCCAAGATCCGCGCAACTGGTCGGGCTCATTGGGTATCGCTATCTCCGAGGCGGTTGAAGTTGCCGCAACCAATGCCGACACCCGTTACGCACTGGGTTCGGTTCTTAATCACGTACTGCTCCATCAAACAATCATCGGCGAGGAAGCCATCTTGCAACTCCAGATGGCCGGCGACACACCGACCATGATTGTTGGCTGCACCGGAGGCGGGTCAAACTTCGGCGGACTCTCCTTCCCGTTCATTCGCGAGAAGCTAGCTGGCAAGATCTCGCCACGCATCGTCGCAACCGAGCCGGCTTCATGCCCGTCGCTAACCCGTGGCGAGTACCGCTACGACTTCGGCGATACCGCGGGCATGACACCGCTGATGAAGATGCATACCTTGGGCCACGACTTCATCCCCGACCCCATCCACGCCGGTGGTCTGCGCTACCACGGGATGTCACCGCTCATCTCACATATGTACGAGTTGGGGATGATGGAAGCTGTTGCGGTGCCTCAGACTGAGTGCTTCGCGGCGGCAATCCAGTTCGCCCGCACCGAAGGCATCGTGCCGGCACCTGAGCCAACACATGCAATCGCGGTGGCAATCCGCGAGGCGCTAAAGGCCAAGGAGACCGGCGAAGAGACGGTGATCTTGACCGCACTGTGCGGCCACGGTCACTTCGATCTACCCGCGTACGACCAGTACCTGCGGGGTGAAATGGTCGACGAGGTGTTCTCCGATGCCCGCTTGGCTGAGGCCATGGCGACGGTGCCGGAGGTTTCATACCCGTAAGCCAGGTGCGCTAAGAACTACGAAGGGGTGGATCCGGGAGGATCCACCCCTTCTTCTTGCCATGACTGCACCTAAACCAGTTGCAACGCATCTTGGCCGCCGGAGCACTAGGGCGGTTGCCTCGACAAGTAAGGTCTACGCGTGAGTGAGCAAACCCGAAGATCCCTAGCCAAGGGGCTAGTTTTCGTGGGCGCCGCCACCTTGATCGGCAATGGCGCTGCTTATCTGCTCTCGATCGTGGCTGCTCGGGTGCTAACCCCTGCCGAGTTCGGCGCATATGGCGCCTTGCTCGGTATTTTGATCATCATCTCGACCCTTTCTATTGCGGTTCAGGCAATGACCGCCCGCCGGGTGGCCGTCGCCACGGTCAATCGCGCCGAGGTTGAAGGCCAGGCAATCAGGCTCTCCCTATATGTAGGTGTTGCCATCATCTTGGTCGGCCTGCTGGCAGCCTGGCCCCTGGGCTTGATTTTTGCTATCCCATATGCCGCGGTTGCTATGGGGCTGGCTTCCTTGGGATTCGTAGTGCTCGGTACCGCCTCACTTGGTATCGCCCAAGGCCGCGAGGAGCATCTGCGGTTCTCTATCGGTTTTTTGGCGAACGGTTTCGGCCGGGCATTTGTCGGAATCGCCTTCGTACTGGCATTTCGAAGTGTGATCGGAGTTACCGCTGGTCTACTTGTTGGCTGCGCTGTGGGCGCCGTCATCAGCTACCTACTTATTTGCCCGAAGGCTTGGGCCGGCAACCTCACGAAAGATGGAGCCGCCGAATTTGGTCACATTGCGCATGCACTGCTCGTACTGTTTACCTTGACCAATGTCGACGTTCTTCTCGCGCGCATTTTCTTGACGGAGAATCAATCCGGTGAGTACTCGGTCGGTGTGTTGTTAGCGAAGATCGCATTCTTCCTGCCGAATGCCATCATTATCGTGTTGTTTCCAAAGATGACCGCCGGTGATTCAAAGCGTGCGGTGCTGATCGCAACCGGGCTGACCGCTTGCCTCGGCATATTCGTTACGGGTTTCAGTTTCCTCTTCGGAACTTTCGTGATGCGCATTCTGGGCGGGGCACAATATGTCGAACTCGGTTCGGAGGCGTGGCTATTCGCCCTTGAAGGCTCAGCATTCGCGCTGGTGCAGGTGCTGCTTTACGCTCGATTGGCCGCCCAAGACCGTCGTGCGGTGCTAACCGTATGGGTAGCGCTGGTGGTACTCGTCAGCATCGTTGCATTCTGGCGGCATAATTCGGTGGCTGAAATCGTCACGACGGTTGTTGCAGTTTCACTTGTGCTCGCAGTGGTCGGGTTGCTGATGGATAGGCGTAATGCGACACCTGGTGCGGTAGTACCGATTGAAGCCGCTGAGTAACTGACTTTATTTCAGCACGTTATCGCGTACCCAGATACCAAGTTGCTGAGCGCATTCATCAACTAAAGAAGCCCAAGATTTACTGGCTGTCTCACCGGCTTGGTCACTAACTTGCTTGACGATGGTCAGCGGAATACCGGCGACCGCGGCGGCGTGGGCAATCGCATAGGCCTCCATGTCGACGAGGTCGGCCTGCTGGGCCAGCCTTTCGCGCGTGGCGGAGTCCGAAATGAAAGCGTCTCCGGTTGTAAGGGTTGGTCCGCTGCCGCCCAACTCAATAGGTGCACCGAAATGCAACCCGGTGAGTGCGAATAGCGCTGAATCATCAAGGTCATGTTGTGTTACCCGGGAAATCACCTGGGTACCCCAAAGGCCATCACGTAAACTACCCGCGGTGCCGAGGTTTATGACGCGGGCAGGTGAGAACTCACCGAGGATGGTGGCTACCGCGACCGCGGCATTTACTTTGCCAGCACCGGTGACTAACACGGGTAACTCGCTGCCATGTAGATGTGTTGCCTCCTCCTCCAGAGCAACTACCAACAGGGGTAAGTCTGAGGAGATGGATCGATACAAGCGCATGGTGGCCTTTCGGTTACGAAAATTGGGTGACCGCTAACGTTACCGCCATGTTTGATGCTGCTCTTGTCGCCGCTGTAACCCGAGCTCCTAATATTGACAAAGTCGCGCGCGGGCATATTCAGCAGACCGAAATCGTCAAGGATCTCTCCGAAGGCCACTATGACTCCGCGGTCACCGTCGCTGAGGCTTTCAAAGACGCGGTGCTCGGCATTGGTGTCGCCGAGGCGGTCGATGGCGAGATCGTGGCCTTCGACGGCGCCGTTTGGCGGGTGCCGGTTGACGGCATCCCGGTGATTGCCGAGCCACAGCAGGGACTGCCCTTCGCGGTGGTGGCAACCGGTGGGACGAGTATCACCGAACAGGTGGCCGATGGAACTGACTTCGCCGGGCTCACCACTTTGATTGATGAGGTACTCAAAGCGGCTGGCCAACTACATGACCACCTGGTGGCGGCGATCCGGGTCGATGGCACCTTCACCGAGGTGTTGTTGCGCAGTGAGCCGCGCCAAACTCCGCCTTATCGCCCACTTACCGAGGTCTTGGATCACGAGGTGCGGTTCGCGTTTGGCACTTGGGCGGGCACGATGGTGGGTTTTAGATTCCCGGATTTCAATGACCAAGTAGTGATACCGGGGCTGCATCTGCACGGTCTTGCTTCCGATCGAAATAGCGGTGGACACTGCCACCGAGGGGTAACCGAAGTGGCAACTTTGCGGATCTGGCTAGATGACGCCGACATTTTCGTCCCGATGACCGGTGTGCACTACGGTATGTAGGCACCTGGCGAGGTGGCAGAGCGGCCGAATGCAGGCGCCTTGAAAGCGCCCGAAGGGAAACCTTCCGGGGGTTCAAATCCCTCCCTCGCCGCCGAATCGGGCTAACCCGCCCGCGCGAAGAGAAGGTCCGCATGCCCGATAGCACTAAGCCACTGATCAACGGTGAAACCACGATCCCCGCTCATCTGGTCCGACGCCTTGCTGAACACGGGGTAACCGTCGGGTTCGGCATTGTTGGTGATTACGCCCTGCGCCTGTTCGGGGCCTTGGCTGATGCGGGACTACCAATGCTCGTAACCGCCGATGAGCAGGGCTCAGGGTTCGCTGCCGATGCTTATGCGCGGCTGCGGGGCCTCGGTGTTGTCGGCTGCACCTACAGCGTCGGAGGGCTCAAGTTGACCAATGCGGTGGCTAACGCCTGGGCCGAGCAGGTACCGCTGCTCGTTGTCTCGGGTGCACCGGGTATTGCAGAGCGGGCAAATGGGGCGATGCTCCACCACCGGGTCAAGGACTACGACACCCAACTTAAAGTTTTCCAGGACCTGACGGTTGCTCAGGCCGTCTTGGATAATCCGATCACCGCTGCGGCAGAAATAGATCGGGTCATTGCCACCATGCTGGCAACCCAAAGGCCAGGTTACTTAGAGATCCCTCGCGATCAGGTTGATTACCTAATCAACTCATCCCCAGACCCAATTCAATTGCAACCGCAACCGGTAAATGAGGCCAAGTTGGCCGCCGCCGTCGCCGATGTTGTTTCGATGCTGCGTTCAGCGAACTCCGCTGTGATCCAAGCCGGTGTAATGGTTTCCCGCAGGTCATTGGCCGCCCCGCTACTTGGCTTAGCCGAGCATCTTGGCTTGATGGTGGCAACCAGCTCAATGTCAAAAGGGGTATTCCCCGAGCGGCATCCGCTAGCACTTGGTGTCTATCAAGGTGCGGTAAGCCCGGTCAACGTCGTTGAAGTTGTTGAAAGCGCCGATGTGCTCTTGAGTTTAGGTGTGCTACCTACCGATCTTAACTTTGGTGGCTTCACAGCGCATATCTCGCCGACTCATCTCATTGCTTGCACCGACACCGACGTCACCGTGGGTTTGCGCACTTACCGCGAGGTACCGCTCGCAGCCTTCTTACCTGCGCTGCGAGATGCGGTTGCCGCGGGCCGCGATGCGCTACTACCAGCTGAGCATGCTGTCCCTGAATTCGTTTCGGCGGGTGCGGTACCTATCCATGCTGAGCGGCTCATTGCCGCGGTAGCAGCGCGGATGAATGCGAGTCACGGGCTAATCGTCGACCCGGGTGATTGCCTATTTGCCTCAGTTGAGTTGCCGGTACCCGCATGGTCGATATCGAGTGCCTACTACGCGACTATGGGCTACGCAGTACCGGCTGCTCTGGGTGCCGGTAAGGCCGATGCGGAGCACCGACCGGTAGTACTTGTTGGTGACGGAGCATTTGCAATGAGCGGAATTGAGTCCGGATGGTGCGCCTTCAATGGTGTTCATCCGATAATCATCGTGATGGACAACTCTGGATTCGGCACTCAGCGTCCGATGCGCGACGGCCCATTTAATGACATTGCACCACTTGCTGCTGAAAAACTGGTTGATGTTTTCGGTGTTGGCAAGGGTTGGCTTGCGTCAACCGAGGATGAACTTTCAGCCGCACTTGACGAGGCATTCGCCCACGATGAGTTGTCGATAGTGCATGTGAAAGTTCCTAAGGGATCGATAAGCCCGGCACTGGCACGACTAACCGATGCGCTGGGCAAACGCGTGTGAGTGTCCAAGATCTGCTGCTGCATATCGCCGCCTCCGCCGTGGTGGTGATTTCACTTGCTATCTGCATCGGCGCCACAGCCCCACGCTGGCCGAAAACCTGGCTGCAACGCGATGTTGGCCCGCTTCACTTCAATCGATTCGATACGCGAA